>JAKQDP010000011.1 GCA_029558735.1 bacterium
GGCTTCTCGGGCAGGGGTTCCTTGTGCAACATGAAATCGTAAAAAAAACGCGGATAGCGCCGGCTTAATCTGGACAGACCAGACACACGCACAAAAGAACGCCAAGGAGTGGGTACCGCCCGTCTGCCCCCCGCCTGCTCCGTACCATCCGGATTAAGCAGCAGCGGTCCAACCATAGCGGCTTGCGGAAAACCTTCCAAACAATCAATTAGTTTTTCCAGCGCGCCATGTTCAACAATGCAATCAGGATTCAAAAACAACAAATAGTCGCCGGAAGAGGCCGCAAGCGCAATGTTGCAGGCCCTGGCAAAACCGATATTTTTATTATTCCGGATACATTTTAAAATGGTTGATGCGGGATTCAAGTCTTCTATGGCCTTAATGCTGCCGTCTTCTGACGCATTATCCACCACAAATATTTCTGCAATGGAGGGCGACTCAAGCAACGGTTGAACCGTCTGCCGCAACATGTCCCCGGCATTGTAATTAATGATAATAACAGATACCTTGCGCATCTTGTTATCCTTTCCCGCTATTTATCAGATAGTTATGAATCGCGTATGTTTTAATTGGGCTTTATAGCATATTAATGAGATATATTTTCTTTTTTCACTACTTTTAACAGCGTCCGCCAAAGGATGGACATATCCAACCAAAAGGATTGGTTTTGCATATAGTATTCATCAAGCGCGACTTTTTCCAGAATGGATATTTCGTCCCGGCCGTTAATCTGCGCCCAGCCAGTAATGCCAGGGGTAAGTTTATGAATTTTTTTCTCGGTTCTGAGCGTAATAAGGTCATCCTGGTTATGTAACGCGGGCCGCGGGCCTACCAAACTCATATCCCCTTTTAAAACACTCCAGAACTGCGGCAATTCATCAAGGCTGGTGAGCCGCAAAATATTTCCCAAGGGCGTCATGTAATCTTGAGCATTTTTCATCAGATGCGTGGGCAAATCAGGTGCGTCCAAGCACATCGTGCGGAATTTCGGCATTTTAAAAATAATGTTATTTTTACCGACTCTTTCTGACCAGTGCAGCGCGGGTCCGCGCGATGTCAGGTGTATAGCCGCTGTAATAATCACCATCGGAAGCGCCACGATAAACAGTAAAATAAGCGTCACGCTAAAATCAAATATACGTTTAATCATTAAACCTCTTAAACACTTGTTTCAAAACAACTTTTTTATGAGATACCATATTCGCGCAACAATTTCCTGAAAAGCGATTTGCGTTTTATAAAGCGCTTCTGACTGAGGAATGTATCGAGGAAGGGGGTTGCCCATGGGGGAAGAATATAAAAACCCCGCGGGCAGAGGCGAGACATTATTAAAATATTTTTTTAATTCCCTCTCGCTTCTTTTCATGTGAAAAGCGGAAGTGACCAGCCCAACGCGAATATCTTTCTTGTCAAACATCTTGTTTATTTCCACGGCGCTTTGCCATGTGTTAACGGAACGGGAATCTATTTTGATTTTTTCCTTTGGCACGCCCAAAGATACGGCAAGCTTTGCCATCATTTCCGCCTCCGGCAATTTACCGAGGCCCTTGCCGGAACACACAAAATATTTAACTGGATTATAACGGTAATAATCCGCGGCGTATGCCACACGAACAACGGTAGTAGAAGAAGGAAATGTTTTGCTGATATAACTTATATCGTATGCTCCGCCGCCCAGCGCAACAATCACATCTGTATTCTGATCGGCGGTAATGGTTTTTTTAATATAATCTTTTTCCAAATAATAACAAAGATAATTGGCGACGGGGAAAATACTCGCCCCATAAAATATAACAATTGCCAGCAATAAAATAAGCGGGCCGGTTTTCTTTTTACTTGTTTTCCAAAAAATAAATAACGAAATTAACAGCAAAACAAAAACAACAAAAATAGGGTCAACAAACCCTTTCAATGTGCCGTAAACATTTTCCATTGCTGAAGCCTTCTAAAATCCTTTCTA
>JAKQDP010000016.1 GCA_029558735.1 bacterium
TTTAACGCCGAGTTTATTGTCCAAATAAAAACATCTCGGACATTCCAAAAACAGATCAATCTTTGATCGACTTAGTTTCCAGTTTTTTCCGCCGTAGTTCCAAGAGGCGTCTCTGTTTGGATTATAGTATTCGGACATATTATTTAATTAACTTTAATTCATTTTTAAAAACTTCATTTTTCTTATTTACACTGCAAAGAAAACTTATATTGCCAGCCAATTTCCGTAGATATTTATCCTTATCAAATGGTAAATTGTGCTCTTTGATAAAATTATTAACACCAAATTTCTTACATAAATATAACTCTTTCCTCACCTTGTCTCGCAAACCCTTTTCTGGATTTAACTCCTGATTAATTATTAAACCAGTGCAAGTCTGCCTATGTCTAGAGTCTGTAATTTTTGCCTTTTTAGGATCGTCATGCAAAGTAAAGCCCTCTTGCTTAAATATTCTATAAAACATTTTTTGGAATTTCTTTATTGGCTTGTCACCAGAAATAGTCAGATCATCAATCCAGAATGTATGAACTAGCCTAAATGGTTTAATAAATTTCTCTATTCTAAAATTAGCATTATATAAAACTAAACCGGATATTTTTGGACTCGTAGCAAAACCCTGTGGTAAACAACCGTCGGCTGTAGTAAATCTCGTTAACATCCGACAAACTTCCGGCGTACATTTTTGTTTTTCAAACGCCTTATATACTATTCTGTAGTTAACACTCGGAAAGAAATTCTTAATGTCGTAGTTAGCGACATATTTTTTACCTACATGAATAGAGGCATTGGTAACAATTGATCTTCCTGCGATTCCACCTTGAATATTAATCGGGTAATCTAACGTATTTAACAATTTATTGATTTTATCGTGTACGCTCTGCAAAACATTGTCTGCACTATAAAGAAGTCTCTCTTTGCCCTTTTTGTCTTTCTTTAAGAAATTATGATAATGTTTATCAATTTTATCTGCAGTGCTTATTAAAAAAGCCTCGGGGAGGCTAAGCTGATAACTAAGTTCTTTAACGGTGTTAATTTTTAGATATTGTCTCTTTTTCATTTTTTTACACCTAACGCTCTTTGGGCAAACAATTGCTGTGCTTCTTCAAGCATTTTCTCAAGCTGGGAGTTAATTTTTTTCTCCGAATCAGTTTTGCCTTTTGGTAAATCCATTTTTTCCCAAATCAAAAGAATCACGGGAATATCAAGTAGTTTTGCAACTCCCCGTAAGAAATTTATACTCGGATCTTTCCTATTGTTTTCAACCAAAGAAATATAGTTTTTTGTAACCTCTAATTTAGAGGCTATATCCTCTTGGCTTAAACCCTTATTGATCCGGCCAATTTTAATTAATTGTCCGATTGATAACATAATATTTTTCATGCCATTGCTGGCGTTAAATAGTAACGGAAGAGCCACTTGCTGACAATTTCTTTAACAAAAACGGAAATAACTGCGAATGTCTGCCTTACAAATTCTAAGCTGATTTTGCTATCTTTGTATAAAGACAGCATCTGCTTATTAATTTGCATGGCTTCAGCAAGCAGGCCGAGAGCCTGCTTATCCTTAATTTTTAACCTCAAGACTTTGTGGGTCATGCGATTAAAGGTAATTAGCAGGGCGATTACCCTATCTTTCTTATTTACCGAATTATTGTGTTTATTCATATTATTGGATTTAATCGTTAAGTTTATAATTCATCCGTAACTGTGTTTAACGATTCCACAGACTAATTCGTTGCAAGCCAATATCTGACTCTCGGCTCTTTGGCAGTAAATTGGCCTGCAACTTTTTAGTAGCAGAACCGTTAAATAACCTATGTAGGAAATACATAAATTATTATTGCCTATTCCAGAAAAATATTTATTAATACTATTCGCTAAGCTTAGCGAAATATTATCAGATTAAACAGTATAGTGATTTACATTTATTGTTTGCGATATTCAATCGTTCACAATTCCTGTCTAACACTGTCCTGAACAATCAGCAAATAAATACTTGCCCGGGGCATAATGCCTTCTCTATCCGAGAAGTAAGAGGCAAACCTCTTTTCAATTTGGGTATTTCACCCGTGAGAGTCTGGCTTTGAGATATTTGGTAATCTCTCTTCTTTAACTTACTGTCAATGAGCATTGAGAACAAATCGTTCTCAATAGGAAGTATAGCAAAGGTTAAAATTAAAGTCAAGATAGTTAAACTATAAGTTATACACAGAATAATAAAACCCCAGTTTTTCTAGGGTTTTATTTCCTCATTTTAGTTAAATTATACTGTTTACCGATTGCCTTTTGCCCTATTATGAGTCTTACACAACATCTGACAATTCTTAGAGATTGTTTTGCCACCCTTACTCCAAGCAGTTACATGGTCGGCGTCCATGTCATTTAAGCCCCAGATTTTTTCCTTATTGGCATCGTGTCCAAGAGCACAAAGCGGGCAGTTTGATTCTTTTTTCTTTTCGGCCTTCGTTGTCTGTTCTTTGTATACTGATTTTTTGGTTGCCTCATCAAAGACCCTGACTTCAAGCAATTTTGTCTCAACAGAACCGCCGAGGATATATTCAAAAATACCTTTGCGATTTTTTACATACGGATCAGCGTAAAGCTTTTGTACCTCGGCCGATACTTTAGTTGGGTTATATGACTTTTTATGATATTCCTCATATAATCGTCCCCATTCAGGACCACGCATCTCACTTTCAACATCAGTAAATACGCTAGATACCCAGTCAATCACACTGTTAAAATATTTTTTTAACTCATTGATATTTTTATCAAAACGATGGCGACTCATATAATCACCGACATTGCCTTTACTTACCCAATCTAACGCACACTCCAAGAATTCCTGCCGGTTAGCGCTACCAGAAACATAAGCACTCCATTTTTGAATATTGGCGTTTTGACTATTGCTAAATTCTTCCTTGCCCAGAGTTACAAAAGGTCCGGAGTAAACAGCATTGAGTAACTCTTGATTGTTAAGCGGAACGCCGGCAATATTAATTGTCTTAAACCATTCTTTTATTTCGCTTTCCGTTCCTTCACATTCATAAATGAGCAACTTTGTTTCCCATATTTTAGCTTTTTTATCTTTTGCCATGCCACTAAAATTTTGTGGCATCCCGTTTTCATCCTTAATGGCAAATTTGTCGTTTACAAATCTTCCCAGACTGGTAATGCGTTGTTGTCCGTCCAAAACTTCCAAATTACTATCATTTACTTTATTAAAATAAATCAATCCTATTGGATATCCTTTGAGGACTGACTCAATGACGGCCATTTCTTTTTTGCCACCGTCTGAAGCATAAATATAATTTCTTTGATACTCCGGTTGAATGGTTAATTTACCGGACAGGCCAAACAAACCCTTGCCCTCAAGTTCGTTATAAACAAACCCATCACATATTTCTTTGACTGTTATATTACTTTTTAAAATTGTTTTCATATTATTTTTTTACTTTTCTATTTTTAATTAAAATGCGTGCGTATGGATCGTTATAGCCGGTGATTTTTAACTGAGGCGGTTTTGGTAGTCCTTTTTCTACTATCATAAAAAAATGAGGATTTATATCAATAATTTCAAACTGATCAGGATTATATTTATCTAGAAATGTAACCGGCACACCCATTATGCCTTTATAATCACTTGGTATCGCATCCGTAAAAGGTATTTCAATTGCATCGTAATTGTCATATTTATCATATGACTTTTTACCCTTAATTTCTTTATGTTTACTATATTTTAAATTTTCCGCCATTGTCATAAGCGGTAATGGTTGATGGCGTCTCCCATGATCAAGATTAGTAAGCCACAAGCAATTATTAGTGGCGACAATTCTGTTCCCATTTTCATCTACTCTGGCTTCTGATCCATATAGGTCATAGGACTCAGGAACAATGAAACCAGAAATCCATCTTCCCATTCCGTTACCAAGCCATATTTCATTACTTTTAATTTTTTTGAATATCTCTTTATAGGTGATGCAATTAATATTTCCAATAATCAAAAACCTTTTATCGTAATCAAAAAGTTGCTTAACATATTCGCGGAACAAACTGAAAGGTGGATTAGTTACTACTATATCGGACTGTTTTAGCAGATCAACACATTCATCACTACGAAAATCACCGTCGCCATTCAGCGGAGACCATTCATTGTTTTTATTTGCCTTTAACTGTTTGGCAACATCTTTCAAGTTAAACTCGCCATCTTCGTCTATATCTTTTACTTCGTTGATAATAAATTTATTGGCCGTTATCTTTGGACGACCCTTTGCTTTTACGAGCGTCTTATCATCGCCAAATAATGCCAGTTGAGTGTTGGCGACAGGTGATGGTTTGTAACTTGTAGTGATAAGTTGTTTTAATCCAAGCTTATTAAAATTGAGCACGAAATAACGGAAAAAATTGCTTTCAAACGGATCATCACAATTACAATACACTACCTTATTGCGAAAAGTGTCAGGATTATAATCTAAATATTTTTCAATTTCTTTTTGAATATCAATATACTGAGTATAAAACTCGTCATTCTTTGCCTTCCTTGCTTTCTTAAGATTTTTGATTGAGGATGTTCTGGCCATATATTATTTATCAATTATTTCATAATTCTCCCTATCGCCATTCACTCGAATATAATCTTCACAGCCATCGACAGAGATAGACTGGCATTGGCAGTAAGTCATTTTTTTCTTAGTGTCACCAAAAATCTCATCACCGCATTTTTTGCATTTGATGAAAGTTTGCTTTTTGGTTTTGTTGGCGATTTCCTGAGACATATGTTTATTTTAATAAATCATCCAGTTCACACGATAACAAAGCAGATTTATTGAGCACGATCTGTTCCTTCTGGTTTAAATTATCGGCCGTCATTCTGATTACTTTAGTAATAATAACATCACCGAGCATTATGTGGTTCGTTTTTTTGAAATATTTCACTGTTTTCTGATAAAAAAGAGTTGCGTACTGCTTTAATTTATCCTGAGGAGTCGGCCGGCTACTCCAACCATTACTATTAAACTCCATTTTATCTTCTAGTTTTTTATCTATATCAATAGCCAAGTCACCGTCACGAAAATCCATCCAATAATCGCTGACACGATAAACAACTCTAACAGAACCTTCATCTTCTGTATTAAACCAATATATAAAAGAAAATACATCCGTGTTAAAGTCCTGTGATATTCCAATGCTTTCTAAACTTTTTATAGTATGTATTTTATACTCATTGAGCAATCTAAAATAGCTCTCCCTCCAATTTTTGAGCCAATTAGAGATAAAATTTTGATCAATAAATAATGGCGTCAGGTCATTTTTTAAATTCTCATCACTAACTTTATTCATTTGTAATGTTAACTTATCAAATAAAGTTCTGGGATCTTTTACATCAATACCTTTGGCTATCATATAATCAAAGTCTGGTACGACTTTTTTACCCATATACCAAAGGAGATCATAAATGTCGCGCCCTTTTTCTTCATAAACAACATCACCGACTCCACGAGTGCCTCGTAAGAAAATAGCCGCTAATTTACTGGCCATCAATGCTCCCATGTTGTATGTCAAAATAACAAACGAAAGCTGATCACGATTTATCGGTCGACGTTCAGTTACGGTCTTCGGGGCAATAAAATGGTTTAAATCAATCTTTACATGCACCTGATTTGAAGGATTGCCAAGACTTAACTCTTTACCGACGTGGAATTTCAAAAGTAGCCCCCTGCCAGTAGTTATTTTTATGGTAAGAAATTCAGAATCGGCGCCATAAGTATTAACAAAATAACCCTCAACTTCTTTTTTTAATTCTTCTAAAAATTTTTCTGTCACGGCATGGGAGACTTCAAAATCCAAATCAACGGACATACGATCAAGGCCATGAATTATACGAAGTGCGGAACCCCCATACATTATCCATTTGTTATATTCTGGATGATGATAAATAAAATTGAGAACATAAAACTGCAACTCTTCTTTTAGAGCATTGCGACGAGTTTCGGCGTCAATATTTCCGTAGGCAGACAGATCATCAAGTTTCCTTTTTAAAATTGTGGTTATTTGTTCGCTCATATAAGTTTTTGAATCATTGAATAAAATTTTTCCTGTTCGGTCTTATCTATTTCATCAAAATCTATTCTCAATTCCTCAATCATTTTTTTAATATCTTCTAAATTTACTCCCTTAAGCTGACGTGTCCTGAAATACAGCAAATCAAACAATGCCTTAGCTGGAGAGGCAATATAGAAATCAAATTTACCCTTTACCAAAGAGAAATCAGAAAAAAAATCTTTTTTGATAGACTGATAAGCAAAATTGCCGGCTTTCGTCTGATATTCCCTTGTCACTTTAAGGGTAATCGAAGTGATAGAATTAACGGCTTCTGTGGCAAGATTATAATACTGTAAGGCGGCCCAAGAGCTCACATATGAAGGGGTACGAATAATATTTGCAAGATAAAAAGAATAAGAAACATCCGATCGATTGTTTTCAAAAAAATCGGTAGTTACATAAAGACCATTTTTTAACTGCAAAATATCCTTATATTTCAAAAACCGACTGATATAAGTGTCAATCGTAGAGTCTTTGAGCTCCAACTGTCTGCCGAGCTGATGCACGGTATTTTTATTGAAGTGGGGCAAGGCTTTTAACTGCTCTAATAAATTCTTTTTGCTTTTCATATATTTGACATTAGTGTATCATATCTGAAATGCTAAGTCAACAAATTACTATATCAGTATGTTGATATAGTAGCTAAATAGGCAATATATTTGGCTAAAGTAAAGCGTTTTTGCTGATATTTACTATTTTTAGTCAAAATAGGATAAAAGTGTCTCAAAAGTGAAAAGTAGACTGGGCGTAAGCTTAAAACTTACTTCCAGTTCAAAATAAGCAAAAGTTAACTGGAAATAACCTTAAAGGTATATTCCAGTCAAAAAATGACATATTGCCCGATCCGGCTTCGGGGAGTATAATAAAATCAACAAATAAATAATTTTTGCCTCAAGGGGCAACCTGAACGGTATTCCGTGCTCAAGGGCTCGTAATCGCTATCACTTTTTGTGGTATTGATTACGAGCCTTTTTGTTTCTCGGGGTATAAGCAAAAATATGGAAAATGAATATGAAAAATTGGCTTTTCTTAAAGCCTTGATTGATCTTTTAGATCACCAATCAAAAACTCCGAAAAAAGCATTTCTGTCGTCATACTTCCCCGGGTTTGAGATAGACAGACAAAAGACACTGCTCGGGGAGTTAAAGAAAAACAAGCTGATAAAAAGTTTTATCTGGAAGGACGGTGATTTTATAATTACTAAGCCGAGCCGGTCCGGAATAATTGAGTTTTTTAACAAAATTGAAATTAAAAAGAACAAACCAAAAGAAACCGGTCCGATAGACAACAAGATCGGATTTAATGAACAAACCGGAGTGATAAGCATGGGAGGAAAAACCTGCCCTATTCCAATCAACACTAACCAATACTTCCTATGCAAAACTATTTTCGCAGTCCCGTTTAGCACACTGGTCAAAGAAATAGACTTTTTGGATTTAATGGACTGGGCAAAGGACAGCAAAGACAGTGTCTATGACGCTATGCGAGCAGTCAACAAGAAAATCAAGCGTGATTTGGGAATAAACAAGTTTTTGAAATGGAAAGTTAGACGCATATTTATTGATTACAAAACCGAATAAGGTGGAGTCCGTCCTGATTCGGACAGCAAAGAGCAGACTGAAAGAAAACGGTCTGCTTTTTTATTTGCGGGCCGGCAAACAATATGCCGAAGCCAATAATCACAAAGAAAATACCGCCCCTCACCCCAGCCCAAATGGAGGAAATTTTTATGGACAGATTAGCCGATCTGATTGTCCGCCTTTTAGATTATCGCTACGAGCAAAAAGAGAAAGAAAAACAATCTAATAATCAAAATGAATATGAAAAACCAAACACCGGACAATAATTTTATTACCAGCGACTTCTACACGGCCTGCCTGCTCTTGGCCAGCGACTACCATCTTGTCGGCATAAACAAAGCCGATAGCAAACGCTATCGTTTTATCTTTATTGATAAGCAGGGTCGGGCTCAACTCGTTGGCGGATACTTTGACGGTCTAATAGATATTAACACTCGCAAGTTTGTAAATGCGATTAAAGAGCTGAAGTCGCTCATGTACAACGAACGCGATCAGTTGAAAATGAACAAATATGAAATATGGAAAATTTACCATTCAAAATAGACAATAATGATTACGTAAAACTGCCACGCAGTTTAAAGACCGCCTACCTAGACGGTTTATTGAAGTTTGAGGATTATACGGTCCTCGTCTGGCTGTGGATCACGGCCAACCCAAGAAACGGCAAAACTCATGCCAGCTATGCCGGACTATCCAAAGATTTCAAAAGCAAATACTCCAAAAACTTCATCAATCAAATCATGTTGAGGCTTAAGCGACAGAAGTGGATATGGTATCCGAAACAGCAAGGCCACAGAAGTTCGTTCAATGTGGATATCGCCAGTTATCCCTTATCTGACGGCACTTTTAAGGATATTGGCTTTCGCTTTTTAGACAAGCCTGACAGAAGTCCGAGCGTAAGTGATGAGGTATCTCTGACAGAAGTGCCGACAGAAGTTGCTGATGTTCAACAGAAGTTAAAAACCGATAAAAAGCTTTTGGTAGAACGGTTTTCTTTCAATCCGGAAAGTCCGCCAAACAGAAGTTCTAAGAACGACACCGAGAAAGAAAATGAAAACAACCGATCGAGAGATCGACGGCCGGTAAGAGGATTTTCTCCCAAGTCTTACGAGGAACAGAAATGCTGGGAGATTGCTCAAACCTTGGGAGAAAAAGATATGACCTTTATTTTATCAGCCTTGAAAAAATACGGATTAGCGAGAATTGAGGAAGCTTACCAATCCGTGCTAACTCAGCCGAGCGAGAAAGTGAGGAATAAAGGTGCGTATTTCAATAAATTATTAACCCTTTAAAAGATACTAAATGATACCCAAATGGCAAAAAATGTAGACATAAAAAATGAAAAATACCAAAATGCAATCCGCTTAAAATACGGCGACTTTAGTTATTTAGAAATTGCCAGAATATTAAAAGTTTCGCATGTCAGTGTTAAGCGATGGTTTCGAACTGACGGATTACTCAAAGACGAGTATGACCGCTACGAAAAAGAAAGAAATAAAATTCGCGATGATGAAATCGACGATGCTTTTAAAAAACACGCTGAGACTGCGGCCAAAATGTTGGTGGCTTTAATGGGTGCCAAAAGCGATGCTATGAAATTCAGAGCGGCCAAAACCATTTTGGATTTCATCTACGGTCCAGCCGGAAGTAAGAAAGATAATTATAACGATGAGGAATATCAGCGAAGTGGCCGACAAATCAGCGAAATATTAGAGAAATACAAAGGCAAAACAGCTGTGGGCAACTAACGCTTAGCTTGTTGCTAAAAATAGCGTATGTTGTGTTTAAAAGCTAAGTCTAAAATTATTAGCCAAATTAAAATGAAAATAATATGGAACATGCATTAATTTACTGCCGAGTCTCAACTGAGGAACAAGCCGAGGACGGCCACCACTCCCTGGCGACTCAGCTCAAGCTCTGCAAACGAGCGATTGAGGAAAGCAACAAATACAAACTGGCCAATAACGGTGTCTTCGAAGACCCAGGCAGATCGGCGACCAACATGAACCGCCCTGGTCTGCAAGACATGCTACTGAGAATTCAGGACGATAAAGCAATCAAGGCGGTTTTTATTCAAGACACTGACCGACTAGCTAGAAACGCACTTGATCACATGCAGATCAAGGCGATCATGAAAAAGCATGATGTTGAACTTTTTTCCGTCTCCCAGCCGGGCATTACCGATAGCCCCGAGGGAAACTTTATGGACTTAGTTATCGCTGGTGTAAACCAACTTCAATCGCAAATCACTTCCCGAAAAACTTTGAAAAGCCTTGAGCAAAAATTCTGGGACGGCTGGTGGCCGACTGGCGTGGCTGTTGGATATTTAAATGCTGGCGATCCAAACGATGAGAAAAAGAGGATTATTATTGTTGACGAGGAACGAGCACCGCTTATTCAAGAAGCCTTCAAAATGTATGTAACTGGAGATTATTCAGTCTTTGAAGTTCGCAATGCTTTATACAAAAAAGGATTCCGGACACACGCCGACAAACGGCTGGCTCACAGCAAAATGATTGGGATATTAAAAAATCCTTTTTACTACGGCGAAATGAGGTGGCGAGGATTAATTAACACCGGGAAACACAAACCACTGATAGATAAAAATTTGTGGGACAGAGTTCAGCTAGTAATGGCCGAACATAATAGATATGCCTGTCGCCGACAAAAGTTTAATTTTATTCTGCGAGGTCTGACCTTTTGTGCCAACTGCGGACAAAGATACACCGCCGAACATCATCCCAAGAAAAATAAATCTTATTATCACTGCAACCGGTCCGGTGATCAAATCAAATGCCGAGATAAATATGTGGAGGTTTGGGATATAGAACAGCAGGTAGCTGACTTATTTAAATATATTGAATTCACCCCTGATTTTACAGACAGGCTGGTAGCCAAAATTGAAAAAGTTTATAGCTCTCGCAAAGAAGTAATCAATAAAGATAAACGAGCTTTGAATACTCAAAAAATGATGCTGGAAAAGAAGCGTGACACCGCCGAGGAAAAACTATTCGGCGGATTAATTACCGATGACGACTTTACTCGAATAAAAGTAAAAATCAAAGACCAGATTGAAGTCCTGCAAAACGAATTATACGCCCAAGACAAAAAGCTCAATATGCGAATTGACGAACTACAAGATATGCTTTTGTTCGTCCGCAACGCTTACGAAGCCTATACTAAATCGCCGGATGAAATGAAGCGATTATTCCTTGGCCTTTACTGGGAGAGGTTTGAAGTAGCTGACAAAAAAATCCAAACCGTGATACCGACCCCGATCATCAGAGGACTGATGCAAGCCGAAAATATGGTCTTTACTAAAAAGTATAAAGAGATTGTCGGTCCAAGGATAATAACCGACTTGGCCGTAGAATTTACACCGTTTGTAGCCGGCAAATCAAAACCATTAATTGTCCCTAAAACGCAAAAAACTCGACAAATTGCCGAGATTCCTGCAATGGCATCTAATCAACCGGACTCGGTTATATTAGATACCGTTTGGGGTGGCTAGAGGGAATTGAACCCTCGATAACAGTGCCACAAACTGCTGTGTTACCACTACACCATAGCCACCATAATTGTTTTATTTTAGACCTTGGTTTTTTACCATTCTCACCATTAATTGTCTCTTTTGCTGCCAGTGCCCTCAGTAGGAATCGAATCCGCCCAGGGCGGACAAGCTCCTTATTTCAATGGTTCTAACAATTTAATTGTCTCTTTTGCTGCCTGTGCCCTCAGTAGGAATCGAACCTACATTTCGGGTTCCGGAAACCCGCGTTCTATCCGTTGAACTATGAGGACGTTTATATCGGGTGGCGTCCGCGGCAGGATTCGAACCTGCGGCCTACAGCTTAGAAGGCTGTTGCTCTATCCAGCTGAGCTACGCGGACAAAAAATATTTTTCAAGTTGGAACAGTATCCCCTGAACCGACAATTCCGGCGTTTTGTTTTTGACAATCGTGACTTTAACTGGATATTAGGAATTCTTTTATTAAGGATAGCATAAATTAGCATAACAGTTTTAGGGTCGAAAGTCAATTGATTTTTTATTGGTTTTCTGCTAAAATTTGCTTGTATTATTGAGTTAGCGAAAAAACAATCCAAATTTATTACTATGGCTATTGCTGATTCTCAGTCGGGAGCAGTGGTTTCCGCTAGCAGAAAAATCACGGTTATTGGAGGAGGAACGGGCAGTTATACCTTGCTCAAGGGTTTGAAATATTACGATACTAATTTGACCGCCATTGTCACTACCGCCGATAGCGGTGGTAGCAGCGGACAATTAAGAGACGAATTCGGTGTTTTGCCGCCGGGCGATTTGCGTCGCTGTTTAGTCGCCCTGTCCGAAAAACGAGGTGACATTTGGCGCAAGATTTTTGAGTATCGTTTCAACGGCCATACCGAAAATAATAATTTGGGCAATTTGATTATCACGGCCTTGACCAAAATCACCGGTGATTTACCCGAGGCGTTGGCTGTCGCCTCGGAATTATTGGCCACTCGGGGGCGAGTGGTGCCAGCCACTCTCGACAGCGTTCAATTATGCGCTGAGCTGGAGAATGGCCAGAAAATATTAGGTGAGGCCAACATTGATATTCCCCAACATAATCCTCAATTAAAAATTGTCAAACTTTATTTAACGCCTCAGGCGTTTGCTTACAAGCAGGCGATTGAAGCGATTTTGGACACTGATTTGGTGGTGATTGGGCCGGGTGATTTATACACCAGTATTATTCCGAATTTACTCGTGGAAGGCATTAGTCAGGCGCTCAAAGCGACCAGCGCTAAAGTGGTTTATGTTTGTAATGTGATGACCAAGTACGGCGAGACAACCAATTTTTCGGCCAAAGATTTTGTTCGAGAAATCCAACGGTATACTGATAACGCTCTTGATGCGGTAGTTATTAACACCACTCGTCCCGCCCCCGCCTTAATTGAAGCTTATGCTCTAGAAAATTCTTTTTTTGTCGAACCGAATATTTGGGGCGCTCCGGCAACAGTGATCAAAACCGATTTATTGGAGGAACGGGCCGAAGTTTATGAAGGGGGACGGATCAGACCGCTAATCAGACATGATTCGGGCAAATTAGCCAGAACAATTATTAGTCTTTAATTTTAATTTAATAAACACAACAACATGATACCAGCAATAAAAAAACGGCGCTCGGTTCGCCAGTATTTGGATCAAGATATCAGTGAGGAGCAGCTCAAGGAAATTTTGACATCAGCGATGTATGCTCCGTCCGCTAATGCTATTTATCCTTGGGAGATTGTGGTGGTGCGTCGGAGCGAGACCAAGGAATTATTGTCTCGAACCACTCCCTGGTCGGCTCACGCCAAAGCGGCGGCGGCGGTTTTGGTGGTTATCGGCAATGAAGAAGAAAGTCCGGATTGGGTGGAGGACTGCTCCATTGTTGCCGAGCACATTTGGCTAGCGGCGGTTGATCAGGGCTTGTCTAGTTGTTGGATTCAGATTAGGGGCAATGATAATGCGGAAAAAGAAATTAAGGAATTATTGAACATTCCGGCTAAATGTCGGGTGTTGTGTTTGATGCCGATTGGCGCGCCCACTCAAGAGCTTGAGGAGCATGGTGACAAAAATTTTATCAAAAGTCGTATTAAAAACGAGAAGTACAAATAAGCCCGCCAGCTGCAGTAATTGCCAGGGCCGGTTAAAAGGCAAGCCAAACAGCTTGCCTTTTAATATATTTATATTGACAAAATATCTAAAATATGATATAATTATATGTAGGTCTTTAAAATAAAAAAAGATGGCAAAAATTAAAAGGAGGGTTACTTGTGCCGTACTGGACGAAGAAAGAAATGGTGCGGCGCGCGCACCAGTTACTGGCTGAAGAGGGCTGGCAGGTTTCTGAAAGCTTGATTAATCGGGCTTTCACCCATCATGGCCGGCGCGGAAACAAAAAGGGCAGCCGAAAATTGTTCGGCTGTCTTAATCAGGCTTCGCCTGAGGAAATGATCCTCGCGTTAAAATGGCGCGGGGTCGTTTTTCAGGGGCGACAGGCCATTGGTTTTGTTCCCCGGTCGCCCCGACCGCCTCGACAGGTCCAGACACCCCGACAGGCCCAGACCCCACCGAAACTCCGGCTTTTGCCTGACGGTGGGGGTTGTTGTCCCCACTGCGGGGCTTACGATCCACTGCGGGAGCAAGCCTCTCGCTGTCCTCACTGCGACCAACCGGTCGAGTGAGGCAAAAACTTTGCGGCCCGACAAACCAGTCAATGGGCCGCTTTTATTTTGTCTCAAAAAAATAATTAAGTTATAATTAAACTAGCAGATTGATTAACTAACAATTTTTATGTGGATCAAGAAAAGTAAAAACAATCCGCCGGTT
>JAKQDP010000064.1 GCA_029558735.1 bacterium
ACTCGCCGAAACCCTTCGGCTCAAAGAGCAATACCTAGCCCAAGTCAAAGTCCTCTACCAGTCAGGCATCTTGGAAAACTTTCCCGCCACCAAAGAACACCCCACTCCCGAACTGGGCATTGTGGGCATAGACGGTCAAGAATATCCTCTGCCTAGCTATGAAGACATTTTAGACCGGCTAAGCAACTCTGAAACCAAAGAACTGATTGAAAAGAAAATCAGCCAAGGATTTGTTAAGCTCCAACTTACCCCCTTTGCCTTGCCTTTATCCGTCCTTATCCAAAGATATAAAGATGTCCTTTTAAAAACCAATAGAGAATCAGGCATCAAAGCCACAAATGGCGAGACCCTTGAACTAAACGAAGACGACCCCCTCGATGTTTGGGACAAATTCATCCAAGCCGACAATCCCCAAACTCCCGAAGACAAGCAATTGGAATACCACATTCAGACTTACGACCGCCACCAAACCAAAGAAGACCGAGGCGGCAAATACAAAAGCGAACTGCTCCAAGACCCCCAAAACGCCTGGACCATTTCTCTTATTGAAGACTTGCCTGATTTGCCTGCTGAAAGTGAAGGCCAAATAATTTCCAACAGAAAACAAATAGAAGTCGACAAATCCCCCCAAGACTATCTCAAGCTCTTGCAAACCCAAAAAGAGTATCAAGGCGAAACCGGCCAAACCCCGGAAGAAGCTTTTACCACCTATTTGACCTATCTGCAACAGGAGCAAATTGCCATTGATGACTATAAAGGCCAAGGCAAAGTCAACCTTTTGGTTGGTAATTATCTGTCCGGCCGCGCCCCGCTTTTCTACTGGAGTCGCGTCCATTGTAAGCCGAGCCTCGACTGGGAGAATTATGACGATCGCAATATCTACAATGGGTGTCGTCCGGCGGTGAGGTTTTAACCTATCCCTTGACCTTTAGCCCTTATCCTTCCTTTATTTTTTATTTTTGATTTTTGGAATTTTTGTCCTGGCTGGTATAATTTAAATATCATAAAATATGGTCAAACCGATTTTTATCGCCAATTGGAAAATGAATTTAACCCTCAAAGAGCGGGTGGCTTTGGCGCAGCAAATCAAAGATGATTGGGGGAAAAATACTGATAAGGAAATAGTGATTTGTCCGCCCTTTATCAGCTTGGTTCAATTGGCGGAAATTTTTAAAAATAGCCATATCAAGCTCGGCGCTCAAGATGTTTTTTGGGAAGAAACCGGCGCTTATACCGGAGAAATATCACCGTTGATATTAAAGGAAATTGATTGTCAGTATGTCATAATCGGCCACAGTGAACGGCGCCAATATTTGGCTGAGACCGATGAGATGGTCAATAAAAAAGTGGCCGCTTGTCTGGATAACGGTCTAACGCCGATTATTTGCGTTGGCGAAAGCTTGGAGCAACGCCAGAGAAATGACAGCGCCACCGTTGTCCACTGGCAATTAAATCGGGCTTTAGAAGGGATTGAACTGGTTGATAATGAGCAGTTGGTGATTGCTTACGAGCCGATTTGGGCCATTGGCACCGGCCGGCCGATTGAGCCATCAGACGCCCAAGAGATTTTGCAAGTGATTCGTCAGACTTTAATCGACCATTATCCGTTGACAATCGTCAATAATAATATTAGGCTGATTTATGGCGGTAGCGTTGAGCCGGATAATTGCGCTGATTTTTCCGCCGTGGACTATTTAGCCGGTTTTTTGGTGGGTGGCGCCAGTCTAAAGAGGGAGCTGTTCAATCAGATAGTAAAATTAAGTTTTTCTTAAATGTTTATAATTATTATCTTAGTTATTGTTATTATTTTTTCAGTGGTGATTTTGGGTTATTTGCTGTTTAAGCGTTTGCCAGATTTGCGCAGTTTGGATATAGAATCGATCGCCGAAGAAAAAGAAGGCAAGGCCCGAGCGAAAATTTTGGAGGCTAAATTTTCCCGTACTACTGGCGCAGTGAGCCAAAAATTAAACCACTTCGTTGGACCGTCAAAAAATTTTTTTCGGGCTAAGTTTCGTCATCTGAAAGACAGTATTTACCAACTGGAAGAAACTTATAAATCAGATCACGCCAAGAAGAAAAAACGGCCACCAACGATTAACGAGCTATTTGTCCAAGCCAAAGGATTTATTGATAAAGACGAATTTGCTCCGGCGGAAAAAGCCTTGATTGAGATAATCTCTCGCGATAACAAAAATGTCCCCGCTTATGAAATGCTGGGCGATTTGTATTTTGACAACCGCAGCTATGATCAGGCGGAGGAAATTTATAAGTATTTACTCAAGCTTTATACGGTTAAGAACAAAAAATCATCGCAGGCCCTTAATGTGATCAATTTGAGTAG
>JAKQDP010000068.1 GCA_029558735.1 bacterium
TTCCTTGCCGTCTATGCCCACAATGCCAAGTTCGGGAGTGGGGTGTTCTTTGGTGGCGGGAAAGTTTTCCAAGATGCCTGATTGGTAGAGGACTTTGACTTGGGCTAGGTATTGCTCTTTGAGCCGGAGGGTTTCGGCGAGAGATTCCAAGGATTCTTGATTGTCGTCCCTGTCTTCTATTTGATGGTGAGGGAAGCGTTCAGGCATATTATTGATATTAATTATGAGATTATACCAACCAGGAAGAAAATTCCAAAACGCCGGTGGTAATCAAAGTGACGATAACGCCGGCCAGCATAATGCCCAACAGAATAAAAAAAATAGACTTTTTCCAATCTAAGCCGAACAACCAAGCGGCTAAAGCGCCAGTCCAGGCGCCGGTAACCGGTAAAGGTATGGCGACAAAGAGGGCCAAAGCCCACAAACCGTACAACTGGTAATTTTTTGTCAGTTTTCTTCTGGTCCGCTCAAACAGCCAAGCAAAAAATTTTCTGAATAATTTAAAGTGATTGGACAGCCAATTAGACACCGGGCCAATAAACCGCAAAATAAAATAAACCGGAATAAAATTTCCCAGCACCGAAAAAAAATAAGCCTGCCACCAAGATAGGCCCAGGGAAGAAATCGCCAAAGGCAAACTAACTCTTAATTCGGCAATCGGCAACATGGAAATAATGATGGTGATTATTTCCGGTGGCAAATACCTCAAATGGATAAAATATTGCCAAATAAAAGTCATTGCCAAAAATAATTATTAAACACCCAATAAGCCAAGCTTTTGGTGTCTGTGAACCGGTCTTGTAAACTCTTACTGCCCAAGACGACCACTAAGACCTTATTGTCGCCGTTTCTTACTTGGCTGGCCAAACAATAGCCGGCCGCTTCCAAATAACCGGTCTTACCCGCTTCTACTTTATATTGGACATTATCCAAACCAAATTGCTGGCCCAGAATTTTATTGGTATTAACAATCTGTCGGCTAACGCCCTTATTAATAATATCAATATTATAACTTTCCGAACTGATGGCGCCGGCAATTTCCGGCCGGCTTAAAGCCGCCCGTAAAATCAGCGCCACTTCCAAGGCGGTGGATTGATTGGCGTCACGCAGTCCGGTGGCGTCGGCAAAAACCGTATTAGTCAACCCGATTGCCTGCGCCTTGGCATTCATTTGAGCGACAAATTCTTCGGGGTTCATTCCAGTCACTCGGACTAAAGCGGCCGCCCCTTCGTTGGCTGAGGCGACCAAGGTGCCATAAAACAAATCCTTGACCGTTACCTGCTCGCCGGCAATAAAATAGCTAATGCCGCCCTCACGATAATCATCACCGCTAATCGTGACTACCTCATCCCAGCCCGGATTATGATCCAAAAACACTAACGCCGTCATTAATTTGGTCAAACTGGCAATCGACCGCGCTTGGCCGGAATTTTTTTCGTATAAAATTTTATTGGTTTTTTTGTCTACTACCAAAACACTCTCGGCTGTCACTTCCACCCCCAAAGAGGCGTCCGGCTTTTTTTGGGGAGCGGTTTCTATCAACTGCCGCAATTGAGCTTCGGGCAAACGACTGGCCAAACCTTCAACTGGAGCGACCAATTGCTGTCCGGCCTGAAACTGCAAAAACAAACTGGTCAAAATCAAATTAATAATTATTTCGAACATAAATTACCACGACTAATCATTATGATTTAAATTATCGCCCATTTCCGCATTAAGTAATTTATCCAAATTATTATTGCGGTTAAGTTTCTCAAAATCGGGCAACTCCTCAATTTTGGATAAACCGAGAAATTTCAAAAAATCAAAAGTAATATTATACAAGGTAATCCCCCGCTGTTTGTCCTCGGCTGATTCAACTAATCCGCGCATCAACAAATTGCGCAAAATAATGCTGCAATTGACACCGCGAATCAATTCCAATTCCGCCTTGGAAATCGGGCCGCGATAAGCAATAATGGTCAACGCCTCCAAAGACGGCCGAGTCAATTCGCCGGTCATCTCACTTTTGATGAATTTTTGCACTACTTGACTGGAAGCGGCCGCAGTAACCAATTGGTACTTATCGCCTGACTCCAACAGTTGAATACCGCCAGACCGAAGGCGATAATCATCAGCCAAAGCGACTAGCGCCGTTTTAGTCGCCGCTTCGGTCGCGCCAGTCAGCTTGGCCAGTTCCTTGACGCTCAACGGCTTGTGAGAAACAAAAAGCAGACTTTCAATCTGGTTTTTTTCTGCCATAAAATTAAACTTTTTCAATTAATATATCATCCAACACTCCCCGCTGATTAACCGCCACTTCGCCGGATTTAATCAGCTCCAATAAAGCCATAAAACAGACTACCACTTCGGCTCGGGATTGAGCAGTCACTAAAACATTTTGAAAATTCATTTTCTTAAATTGACGCAATTTTTCCCGAATGTCCGCCACCACCTCCTTTAGGCTGACTGCCCGGGCCATAATCTTCTGGGGCAAATTGACAATATAATCTATCCGGTTAAGGACGGTCGTAAAAATAGCGGCCAATTCCAACGCTGTCAACTGCGAAGGCGGACTAAACACCACTTCCGATTTAACGGCCAATCGCTCGCGATTAAAACAAAAACGCTGCTGACCAATAATTTCCTCCACCAACTTAGTCGCCGCCAGATAATCCTGATACATTTTTAGTTGCGCTTCCAATTGTTCGGCGCTGTCTTCCTCTTCATCGGCCAATTGGGGCAAGAGTGTCTTGGACTTGATGACCAATAATTTGGTGGCGACAACCAAAAAATCAGCCAATTCCGTAGCGCTAATGTCCTGGGTCTGCTCCAAATAGGCCAAATATTGGTCAGTTACTTTCGCTAAAGCCACCTGAGAAATATCCATTTTCTCTTGCTCAATCAGCTGCAACAATAAGTCCAGCGGCCCCTGAAATTGTTCCAATTTTATCTTATACATTAGTTACTTTCTTTGGGCGGCGGCAATTTTGGACCGAGACCGCTTAACGCTTTTTTTCTTAGCGGCCGGCTTAGTCTGTTCGGCCGGGCCTGATTTTTTCCGCGCCACTTTGGCTTTAACTCGCCGCATTTTCTTTTTCGTGCTCTTGGGTATTTTATAGCCGCCGGCCATGGCTACATCGGCCAACTTGGCTTCTTCCACTTGAATAAAGTCTTTCACTTTCATAAAAACACTGTCAGTAAAACTGCCAGTAGAAAACACTGCTTGCCTGGTTTTGAGCATTGCCTTATCAACCAAGGTTTCCAATTGATGCAATTTGCCAAATGAAGAAAGCGCTCCCGGTTTGATTTTCAACACCTTAATCATTAATTTTTCATTGGGAATAGAAATTTTTTTCGCCCCAAAAGCCCGTTTAACTTTAACTAAGTTAATTTTTTTATCAGCCGGGACCACCACCAATACATAAGTTTTATCGACTTGGACCAAAAGATTTTTAGCGATTTGGTTCAATTCTTTTTTCAAAGTCTGAGCCGCATCAAAGGCAGTGTACACGGTTTTGTGGACAATTTCCTGATAATCAATGTCTTGCTTATCAAGATACTTCTTGACTTTAATGGGAATGGACATATGATTAATCTTTAGTTTGTTATGATTATCTTATTTATTGAACCATTGGCACGGTTGGCGCCGTCTTAACATTGACTGTCGGCGCTACCTTCTGCTGAAAACACTGATAGCCGGCCTGATGATAATACCAAATACCAATCGCATAAATATCCTTAATCGACTGACCGACCGAAGCAGAAGTATCAGTGGCGAATTCGGCGCACAGCTCATAAGTATCATCACCGACTAAATTATAACCATAGGGAGCACCACTAACCGGGTCAGTGTAAGTTTGGCCGCCAATAACCGACAAGTCCGGCGGTAATTGACCATTAACCTGATAATAACTGCTGATTAAAAAATTAAGTTGAGTTAAATCGTTTGCTCGCTGTTGATCGCTGTTGACCGCCCTACTTTGAGCCGGCGAATCAACTAAAACAAAGCCCCAAATAACCAATATTAATACCAATAAAATCACTCCGACAAAAGCCACTATTGATAATCGACTTTTAGTTAAATAACTTTTTCGCCTTAAGTCATAAAAATAATAACCAAAAATGCTGGCGGCAATCAATAAAACCACCAACACCCGTAAAATCGACCGAGCGGTATAATCGCCATTTAAAAACCGAAAAATAATATTGATTAAACTGCCAGCAATAAAAATAGCGGCGATAAATAACATGAGATAAGTCAACCAAGTATGAATGCCACTAGCCGGATTCAATTTGTTCTGTTTATACTGCTTATGCAAAAAAGCTGAAACAAACAAAAAAATTGGGGCAATAATCAAAGCCGAAGCAATGCCAAATTTAAGTCGGTCTTGGGAAAAATTATTGAGATAATACACTACATTGTCCGGACCGAGGTATTTGTCGATGATTTGAAAGCAAATCATCCCGATAGCAAACGCTAGCCAACCCAGGGTAACCAAGCTAAGCAAATTCAAAAAAGCATCCAGCGCGCCGCTATGTTTGGCGGTATTAGTAGCCATAAAATTAAAGTTATTTATTATTTTTATTTTTAAAAGGCAATGGTTGTTGTTCGCCCAGCAACCGCCGCGCCAGCTTCCGACCCGCTGGTGTAAGCATCACCCGATCAATATACCACTTTCTGGCAGTTTTAATGCCGCCACCCCGTACCAAGCCGCGACTAATTAGCCGCTCGACGCTCTTAGTGATAATTGACAACTGACTAATGGCAGTCGGCGGATCTTTCTGTCGGCGATAAAAATCCAGTAGCGTCTTCTTATTGACTGAGCCGTTCCTGTCCTCCAAGCCGCGCCGTAAAATATATTTTTGCAGACTGGAGAGACCCATATTTACTCGGGGTTAAGATAATTTGAAATTATTGATCATCAATACAAACTGATAACCCAAATATTCAGCGGCCAATCGACAAAAAGACATTCGATCGATAAAAATTTCAAAATACTCCAACGGATCAGTGATTTTGGTGTCAACTTTCAGTTTCAAAATTATCTCTTTTTTGGCCAATCGGACAAGCAGGTCGTTGCTAATAACTGAATAATTCACTCGGTCATGAATATCTTCTTTGAGCCGGCGGCGATTTTTTTCCCTGACCCGGCTGCGGTGGACATCGGATTTGTCCGCCAAAATCAACACAGCCGTCACTTTATTGACAATCTTCAAATCATATTTATCATGACTGACAATCGCCTGAGCAACTGTGGATACAGCCAATGGTTCATAGTCCCTAAGATAACACTGGGAGAACAATAATGCCGCCCAATAATGATGTTGGTCCCGACCCAAAAAATTGCCCATATCATGACAATAACCGGCAATCGCCGCCAATTCCTGGTCTTGCTGATTGAGGCCTATTTTCTTGGCCAGGGACCGGGCCCGTTCCGCGACAATGTTGATATGCCGACCACCATGATCAGTATAGCCCAACGCATCCAAATATTTATCGGTTTGCCAGATAAAAGTTTTGATGCGCTTATCTTGTTTGACTTGGGCAAGTTTTAAATCCATAAAATAATTTTATTTAATCAGCCAGAGCGGTGTCAAACCCCTCAACCGCCGCCACTCCTGCCGCCAGTTGAATATTTGCCTCTTGCAGCGCCTTCCGGCTGATTGGACTGGGCGCCCCCATCAATAAATCGCGACTGTCGCCGGTTTTGGGAAAAGCAATGACCTCACGGATGCTTTCCTCATTTTGCAAAATCGCCACAATTCGATCCAGGCCGGCAGCAATACCGCCATGAGGCGGAGCGCCATAAGCAAATGCTTCGAGGAGGTGGCCAAACCGAGCCTGAATTTCCGCTTCCGCCAAGCCAAGGACGCTAAAAACTTTCCTTTGCATCTCCTGGGAATGAATCCTAATTGACCCGCCCCAAATTTCTGTGCCATTTAAAATCAAATCATAACTGCTGGCCCGCCATTTTTCCGGCTGATCAGGATACTGCTGATAATCATCCGGATTGGGCATAGTAAACGGATGATGAGTGGCAACCAATTTCTTTTCGGCTTCTGATCGCTTGAACATCGGCGGATCAATCATCCAGTGAAAAGCTAATTCCTCCGGATCTTTTTTATTCTTTCGCAAATCAGCTTTATCTGATTGATATTTTTCCATTAATTCGGCATAAGTCAACCGAGGAAACGGAACCTGGGCAATTTTTTTGCCGGGATAAAGCTCCTGAATCAGTTTAAGCATCAATGCTTCGGTAAGTCGCATCACCTCTTCCTGGCTAACAAAACTCAGTTCCACATCAATTTGAGTAAACTCCGCTTGCCGGTCGCCGCGAGTGTCCTCATCCCGAAAACAGCGAGCGATTTGAAAATATTTTTCAATTCCCGCCACCATCAATAACTGCTTGAACTGTTGGGGTGATTGAGGCAAGACATAAAACTGGCCGGGCCATAATCTGGCGGGGACAATAAATTCTCTCGCTCCTTCCGGTGTGCCCTTAGTTAAAGCCGGTGTCTCTATTTCCAAAAAACCTAAATTATCATAATAATCACGAACCAACTTAACAATCTTGTGCCTCATTATTAGATTATTTTTCAGCCGTTCGCGACGAATATCCAAATAACGATATTTCATTCTGATTTCTTCGCCGGACTCTTGGTTGCTGTCAATTTCAAACGGCGGCGTTTTGGCTTCATTTAAAATTTCCAAACCGGTCGCCAACAACTCCACGGTGCCGGTGGCAATCTTATCATTAACCATTTTCTGCGGTCGCGCATTAATTTGACCAACAATACTAACTACAAACTCACTGCGTAATTTCTGGGCCTGTTCATATATTTCGGGATTATCCGGAACAAACACCACCTGTAAAATGCCACTGCGGTCGCGTAAATCAATAAAAACGATTTTGCCGTGATCCCGCCGCGTATGCACCCAGCCGGTCACTTTTACTGTCTGGCCCACTTGGTTGGTCACCTCCCCAATCGGAGTTCTGTCCATAAAATTTTTTTAAACAATTAAAAAATTACCATGTTTTAATTATAACCAAATATCCAAAATCTAGCAAGAAAAAACCGGTTGTTTCCAAACAGAAACAACCGGTAATTGTCAAGCTCGGGAGCGTTAAAACTCCAAATAAAAGGGCAGCTCGTAAATCTGACGATCAGTAAACAATACTGCCCGAAATAGCGCCCGACGCTGGTCGTGGCCCAGCAGGCGAACTCGAATGGAATAGCTTTTCCACTCGGAAAAATCAGCGGCCGCCAAGTCCTCCAATTTACCCGGCGTCAACTCAATAATCTGTTCCGAGAGAAAACAAAAGCCCTCCCGCAATATCCCCTGATGGAGACAACTAAACAATTTCTCGGCTGATAAGTAGAATTCCCGACACAGGCCCGAAAAATCAATCCGCTCCTTGGTGGCGGCCACCCGACGGTGGCGACGAATAATTTCCTGGCCTTTATAGTCAACTATCACCTCAGCCGAAGCTTCTTGACTAGTTAATTGATAAGCTTGTTCAGTTGATTTGGCTCCGATTCTCGATGCCGATTCGATTGACGACCCCATAATGTTGCCCTCCCGTTTTTAAAGAACTACTGTCAAACAATTGACTGACCGCTTGTTGATTCTTAAGTTCCGTTTCCACCACTTCCACTGCCAACTGGTTTAATAGTTTAAAAAGTTGGCGTTGATTGTTTACTTCTCGAACAATCGGACAATAGCCCAACCGGCTCAATAAGGCAAATAAACTGGCGTTAAAAATTAATAAGCTCTGCTGTTGGTTTTGGGTTTTGGTCAATTTTGCCAAAAAATCCGCCAACAAAACAAAGATAACGGAATCATTGTAATCAAATCTGACTGCCTTGTCAATTAGTTGCCACAAATAGCCGGCCAACACTGTTTTATCCGGCTCAACCACCAAGGAGAAAAAATTAGTCACCACCCGGCTGGCGGCAATCCGATAAACATTAACCCCTTTAGCCAACATTAAATCAGAGACAAAAAAAGCACCCAAATGCGGGCTAAGCTTGGAGATTGTTTTTTGGCCGCCCTTGGCAATGGCCAGCACCTTACCCAAATCGCGAGTATAAATGACATACTGACGGTCAAAATCATTATATGGACTTTGGCGCAAGACAATGCCGGCAGTGACAACGGTAGACATAAAATATTAAGACTGACAATCAAAATAACTTTGCAAAATCAGCATGGCAGCGATATCATCGTCGGCGCGTTTTTTATCAATCAGCTCCCTGGCTTGGCGAGTACTGAAACGCTCATCCTGGCCGAATACTTCAAGGGCCAACGCTTCCCTCAAGCGCTTCATAAATTCAGTCACTTGTTTCATCAAAACAGAATCACCCTGAGCACTGTTAATCGGCAAACCAACCACCACTTTTTCTATTCTTTCGGTCCGACAAATACTTTTCAACTCCAGCAACAAATTATTCCAACCGGAGTTCCTGATAATTTTGTACGGCAAAGCCGTCCTGGTCTCGCTGTCGCCCAGCGCCAAGCCGACTTTAGCCTCGCCATAATCAAGCCCGAGAATTTTCATAGCGGCATTGTCAATATTTCATAGCCCTTTTCCGTCACGGCGACAGTGTGCTCAAAGTGAGCGCTGATACTATTGTCTTTGGTGACAATGGTCCAGCCATCAGCCTGTTCCTCAACCGGCCAAGCGCCCAAATTAAACATCGGCTCAATCGCCAAAACCAAGCCCGGCCGCAGCTCCAAATCAGGAAAAGTCTTATCCCAATAATTTGGTACCTGGGGATCTTCGTGGGCTTGATAGCCCACCCCGTGACCGACTAATTGTCGAACAACAGAAAAATTATTTTTTTCCGCCTGTTTCTGAATCGCTTTGGCAATATCGGAAATTTTTTTACCGGGAGCGATTTGTTCGATTCCCCGCATTAACGCCTCCTGGGTAGTTCTTAATAATTTCAGTTCAGCCTGACCGACCTGGCCAACCGGCACCGTCAGCGCCATATCCGTAAAATAGCCCCGATATTTAAGACCGCAATCCAAGCCCACCAAATCACCGTTCTTAATCAGCCGGTCAGGTGACGGAAGACCGTGAACCACTTCATTATTCAACGAAACACACAACGCCGCTGGATAGACGCCTTCAGACCAAGCCGCCCGATAACCCTTGAAACTGGGCTCGCCCCCGACCTGAGCAATTAATTTTTCCGCCAACTCATTAAGCTCGGCCGTACTGACGTCCGTCCTGACGGCCGTCCTGACGCGCTCGGCTACAGCCGCCATAATTTGGGCCAAAAGCGCTCCGCCCGCCCGAAGTAAAGCCACCTCAGTTTTATTTTTCAATTTAACCATAAGTTCAAATGGTAGCGGTTCCCGACGGCGAACCCCCCGAAGACCGGTTAACTTTATTTCTCAAATCATAAATCATATGCCGGACAAACTGTTGAAACACCTCTTCAATATGCTTCTCCCCATCAATTCTAATGAGGATTCCTGCTCTTTCATAAAATTCAATTATCGGCGCCATATTCTGATGGAAGATTTCTAAGCGATTCTTCACCACGGCCGATTTATCATCATCACGCAAAAAAAGCGGTTCGCCGCAATCATCACACACGGTTTCAGTCTTCGGCGGCGAATATTTGATATGCCAAACATGACCATTTTTGCAAACGCGGCGGCCGGAAATCCGCTCGATAATAGTTTCGTCACTAACATTAACCAAAAAAACATAATCCAACTTTACGGCCGTGTCAATCGCTTGCGCTTGAGACAATGTTCGCGGATAACCGTCCAAAATAAAACCATTGACGCAATCGTCCTTTTTGATCCGATCGGCAACCAATTGATTGACTAGTTCATCCGGCACCAGCGAACCGGCGTTAATAAATTCGGCGACTTTCTGCGCCAAGGGATTGGCAATGTCATCCTTGATGGAATGAAGAATCTGCCCGGTGGAAACATGGGGAATGTCAAAAGTTTTGGCTAATAATTTCGCTTGAGTGCCCTTGCCGGAAACCGGCGGACCCAGCACAATAATTTCAAACGGTCTGTCTTGACTAATAGGCATAATTTTAAAATGATTTATTATATCTTGATAAATTTTTCAGTTAAATTCAGCTTACCTGACGACCAATATAAATTCAAAGTCTGTTTGATTTCTGAAAATTATATCAATTTTTTCACCTCTCTCCTGTCTAGTCCCTCTAGTAAAAAAGTGAAAAAATTATTTCAGCTGTTCGATTTATCTCTTTTAATTCTAACTTATTTGCCGGAATAAAGCCAGTTTTTCAAATTAACCAAAAACAGCCCCGAAACTGACCGGGACTGCCCAAAAAAGCCAACAAAAAATTAAATTTCTTCGTAATCGCGCATTGACAATTGGCCGTTAATCTGGTTAACGGTTTCAATCACTACTGATACCACAATTAGCAGGCTGGTGCCGCCCACAACCAAATTCTGTGTATCCGTAATTTGAGCGGTAATCAGCGGCAAAACCGCAATGACACCTAAAAATAAAGCGCCGGTAAAAACAATCCGCGTCACCACCTTTTGAAGATATTCAGCGGTTGGCCGACCCGGTCGAATGCCAGGCACAAAACCGCCCTGTTTCTGGAGATTTTCGGCAATTTGATCCGGATGAAAAATAATCGCCGTATAAAAATAAGTAAATACCACCACTAAAACAAAATAAATAATGCCGTAAAATAGCTGATTCTCAAATAACTGAATAATCCATTGCGCTGCTGCTGCTAACCAGGCAGTTTTAACGCCTACAAGCATCTGGGCCACCATTGACGGCAACAAAATAATGGAAATAGCAAAAATAATCGGAATCACGCCGGCCTGATTGACTCTAAGCGGCAAATGGGTATCAACACCACCATACATTTTATTGCCCCGAATCCGCCGGGCATAAGAAACGGGAATATTGCGCTGACCTTCGGTAATCACCACTACTCCGACAATAGTAACGATCGCAATAACGGCAAAAATCAACATATTGATAATTTGGCTTTGATCATAAGTGTATAAAATACTGCCCACCGCTGTTGGCAGGCCGGAAATAATACCAGCAAAAATCAGCAAAGAAATGCCATTGCCGACATGCTTTTCAGAAATCAATTCTCCCAACCACATCAAAAATATGGTGCCAGCGGTGATAGTCACCATGGCAGTAATCATTTCCCAAGCGCCAAAATCGGAAAATAAATCCGGAACGCTTCGTTTCAGTAGAGAAATCATGGCAAAAGATTGAAAAAAGGCCAAAGGAATGGTTAATAACCTGGTCCACTGATTGATTTTCTGTCGACCATATTCCCCTTCTTTGGACAACTCTTCCAGATAAGGCACCACCATAGCCAAGAGCTGAAAAATAATCGAAGCGGTGATATAAGGAGCAATGCCTAACATCGCAACGGAAAAATTTTCCATCGTACCGCCAGAAAAAATATTTAATAAGCCGAGAATCTGATTGCTGGAAAAAACCTGCTTCAAACCAGCCGCTGCCACTCCGGGAATGGGAATATGAGCAATAACCCGAAAAATAACCAACATCCCCATCACAAACAGAATACTGTTGCGCAAATCTTTGATTTTCCAAATTTGGCTTAGCTTCTTAAACATAAATTTATTTTCTAATTTCTGCTCGACCGCCGGCGGCAGTTATGGCCTGTTCGGCCGCCTGAGAGAAATTGTCGGCAATAACATGCAGTTTTTTTGACAATTGGCCCTTGGCCAAAACCTTAACGCCGTTTTGAACAGTTTTAATCAAGCCGGCTTTGAGGAGCTTTTGGGCGTCAACTGTTTCATCGGCTTGAAAATGATTGTCCAAATCAGACAAATTAATCGTCGCCAGTTTGGCTTTCGGACTGTTAAAACCACGTTTTTTGGGAATCCGCTGAAGCGTCTGCTTAAAACCCAACGCCTTTAGGCCGCCCCGACCGCCGCTTCTGGATTTTTGGCCTTTGAGGCCGCGCCCCGAATAAGTGCCGCGTTTGCCGCCTCGACCGACTCGTTTTTTTCGCTTGGTTGATCCAGTCGCTGGTTTTAAATTGGATAAATTAATTGCCATGGCTTAAAAATTTACTTAATTGAAGAATCTTGTTTGACGGAACCTTTTTTGTCCTTTGTCGGCTCGGCTAATTTCTTATCCGCCGTTTTGACCGCCTTAAGTTGACTTAAAGCTTTAATTGTCGCCTTAACATTATTGACCTTGTTGTTGGTACCCAAAATTTTGGAAACCACATTTTTAATTCCGGCCAATTCTAATACCAACCGGACCGCGCCACCGGAAATAATTCCCGTTCCTTCAGGCGCTGGTTTCAATAATATTTTAGCCGACCCCAATTTGACTCTAATTTCATGAGGAATGGTGCCCCGGGACATTTTAACCATAATAGCATCTCGCTCCGCCTTCTTGACTGCCTTCTGAACCGCTTGAGGAACATCTTTGGCCTTGGCTAAACCAATGCCAACCTTGCCTTTCTTGTTGCCAATTACCACGCAGGCCCGAAACCGCATCCTTTTACCACCGGCCATTACTCTAGTTACCCGAGCAATGTCCACGATTTGTTGCTCAAATTCCGGTTTTTCTCTTTTGGTTCTAAAATTTTTTTTATTTTTTTCCGCCATATTTTTCTTAAAAACTTTCAACTATTTGCTCATTAATTATATTTTCAAACCCTGCTCTCGGGCGCTCTCGGCCAAAGCTTTGATTCGACCATGATACTTGAAAAAACCCTTATCAAACACTGCTTGATTAATTTTTTTCTGGGCCGCCCGTTCCGCCAATAATTTGCCAACGGCGGTCGCTTGGTCGGTTTTGGTCTTGGCCTGTTTAATTTCCTGGTCGGTGGCGGCAACCAAAGTCACTCCCCGACTGTCATCAATTAATTGGGCGCTAATATGATTTAAGCTCCGATAAACCGAAAGTCTAGGCCGCTCGCCAGTCCCAAAAATTTTCGCTCGTACTCGCCGATGCCGGCGCTGCCTGGTTAATTTTTTTATTTTCTGCTGGTTCATAATATTAAAGCTATTTTTTTATTCCTTGCTGCCGGCTGCCTTACCAGCTTTTCTAATTATCTGCTCATCAGCATATTTGATGCCCTTACCCTTATACGGCTCGGGTTTTTTGATTTTTCTAATCTGAGCCGCTACCTCACCAACCAATTGTTTATCAGCCCCACTAATAATAATGGCATTGCCTTCGGTTTTAATGTCAATGCCGTCAACAATATCATAATTAACCGGATGAGAGAAACCAACTTTTAAAACCAATTTTTTGCCTGACACTGTCGCGCTAAAACCAACGCCAATTATTTCCAATTTTTTCGAAAAACCGGCAGTCACTCCAATCACCATATTTCTGATTAGACTGCCAAACAAACCCCACAACGCTCGATCTTCCTTGGCTGATTCATCAGCCACTTTAATTAAAATTTGACCAGCCTCAATGGTCGCCGTTACCCGCGGGTGCAATTGTTGCCTTAATTCTCCTTTGGGACCCTTGACCACCACAAAACCACCATCGATCTTCACCTCGACGCCAGCTGGAATACTGATCGGTTTTTTACCTACTCTACTCATATAATTAATATATTTCAAAAATTACTTCTCCGCCCAAGCCCGCTTTTTGGGCCTGACGATTCGTCATCAGTCCCTGGGAAGTGGAAATAACCGCCAACCCTAAATTGTTTAATACTCGGGGTAAATTATCTTTGGTGGCATAAATCCGCCGCCCTGGCCGAGAGATCTTTTTGATGGAGGCAATCACCGGCTGACTGTCGTTATATTTCAATTTAATAACAATGCCACCAAATTTATGCGGCGCTATGCCCGGCTTGATTTCTGCAAAATCAGCAATGTAGCCTTCTCGTTTTAAAATTTTCGCTATTTCCAGCTTAATTTTGGAAAAAGGCACCGCCACCTCATCTCTTTTAGCTTTAGAGGCGTTTCTGATTCTAGTTAGCATGTCAGCAATGGGATCTGTCATAATATTTTAGCTTATTTAAATCTTAACTGATTATTTATTGAATTACCAAGATGATTTGGTCACCCCGGGAATCTGGCCGTTATTAGCCAACTCGCGAAAACAAATGCGACATAATTTAAAGTCGCGGATATAACCCCGTTTCCGGCCGCAACGCCAACAACGCCTCACTTCCCGGGTGGAAAATTTCGGTTTTTTATTCGATTTTGCTATCTGTGCTTGAGTGGCCATATTTAATTAACTATTTGTTATTTTTTTGAAAGGGGAAACCCAATAATTTGAACAATTCCAAACCGCTGGCGTAATCATCGGCCGTGGTTGAAATGGCAATTTCCAAACCATGAATTTTTTCAATATCATCAGCCTTAATTTCCGGAAAAACATTATGCTCCTTAAAACCCAAGTTCAAATTGCCCCGCTGATCGACATTTTTTTCCGGCAAGCCGCGGAAATCCCTAATTCTGGGGATAGTAACATTAATCAACTTATCCAAAAAATCATACATTCTCTGGCCACGCAGGGTGACTTTAACGCCCACCACCATTCCTTCCCTGACCTTAAAGGCGGAAATCGCCTTCTTAGCTTTGGCACGGACTGGCTTCTGACCGGTGATTTTGGTCAAATCTTCCTCCACTTTTTCCAAGTAACCACTATCAGTGTTGCGAGAATTGATACCGACATTAAGACTAACCTTATCAATTCGCGGCACGGCTAAATCATTAGCTAAAGAAAATTTTTCCTTGAGCGCCGGCCGGACTTCTTGCAAATATTTTTTATATAATCTTGATTCCATAAGTATAATAATTAAAGCTTAAATTTCCTGCTGACATTTTCGACAAATCCGATTTTTGATCTTCTTGCTCGGCTGATTTTCTGTTTTAACACCCTCAATGAACTTGTAACCGATTCGGGCCGGCTGACCGCATTTGGGGCAAATAACCGCTATTTTGGAAGCATTGACTAATGCCGGGAATTGAACTCGTTGTCCGGCTTCACCTTGTTTTTTCGGACGTTGGTGTTTTGTTACTAAATTCAAACCCTCAACCGCCACTTTGTTTGAGCCAACTAAAAGCTGCAACACCTTGCCGGTTTTGCCCTTATCCTTGCCAGCTAACATTTTTACTTTGTCGCCAATTTTAACTTTCATAATTAATGAATTTATTTAACCGTTTATAACACTTCCGGCGCCAAGCTGATTATTTTCTGATAACCCTGGCCTCTCAGCTCTCTGGCTACCGGTCCAAAAATACGGGTACCCTTGGGTTCTTTGTTTTTCATATCAATAATTACACCGGCGTTATCATCAAACCGAATATAAGAACCGTCAGGACGTCGCGCCTCTTTTCTGGTCCGCACCAATACCACCTGAACCACATCGCCCTTCTTCACTGCGCTGTGAGGAACAGCTTCTTTAACTGAGGCGGTGACTATTTCACCTAATCGGGCATAACGCTTTTTGTATCCGCCGAGTACTTTTATCACTTGAAATTTCTTCGCCCCAGTATTATCAGCAGAATTTATCATTGATCTTGCTTGAACCATATGTTTAACTTGTTAACTGATTGGCTCGTTAGCTTATTAGGCTGCGGTTGATAACCGATTGAATCAATCAACAACCAAAACCTAATCAGCCAAAGAGCCATCACTTAATTCTTATTAATTATAAATTACCCGCCATTTTTTGTCTTTGCTCAGGGGCCGACATTCAACAAACTCAACCCTGTCGCCAACTTTAAATTGACCTTTATCATCATGGACTTTGTATTTCCGGCTGGCCTGATAGCGTTTATTGTAACGCGGATTTAATTTCAAATTATCTACTCGGACCACGATAGTTTTATTCATACCAGCGGAAACCACTTCACCAATAAATTTTTTCTTAATAATGCTCTGTTTTTGTTGTGCTTGATTTGCCATATATTTATTTTTTCACTTGTTTGGTTTTTACCGCTAAAACCGTCAAAATCCTGGCAATAGCCTTTTTAATCACTCTAATTTCCCGAATATTTTTCAGCTGTTTCTGAGCGGCTTTAAATTTCAAGTCATCCAGTTTCTTGCGATAATCGCCCAACAACTGGTTTAATTCATTAATGTCTTTATTGTTAATTTCGTTAATATTCATAACTGATTATTTTTTAGCAATAAATTTAGCTTTAACCGGCAGTTTATAAGCCGCCAATCCCATCGCCTCTTTGGCCTGCTGTTCCGTGATACCGTCCATTTCAAACATAATCATCCCCGGTCTGACCACAGCAATATAGTGCTCTGGCACGCCCTTGCCACCACCCATCGTAACTTGAGTGCCCTTACTGGTAATCGGCCGATGCGGAAAAATTCTAATCCAAATTTTGCCGCCCCGTTTGGTGTATCGGGTCATTACTCGCCTAGCCGCCTCAATTTGCCTGGCCTCAATCCAGCCACCGGTAATCGCTTTCAAACCAAAGCTGCCAAAAGCAATCGTATTGCTGGTGGTCGCTTGGCCTTTAGTTTGAGGCCGATGATGTTTGCGATGTTTTAATTTCTTTGGTGCTAACATAATTATTTCTTGTTGCTGTTAGTTTCTTGATTAAAGACTTCACCTTTATAAATCCAAACTTTCACGCCGATTTTACCATAAATAGTCTGGGCGGCGGCGCGACTGTAATCAATATCAGCTCTTAAGGTATGCAAAGGAATTTTGCCGCTGGCAAACATTTCCGTCCGGGCAATTTCCGCTCCGTTCAAGCGGCCGGCCACAGAAATTTTCACGCCCTGAGCGCCAGCTTTTTCAACTCGACCCATGGCTTGCTTCACCGCTCGCCGAAAAGGAATTCTTTTTTCCAAATCAGCAATCACCTGCTGCATGACCACGGTAGCGTCCAAATTGGGCTTTTCAATTTCCAGAATATTCAAATTGATATTTTTAATTCCTTTTTTTCGACTAAACCCGTCTTTCAAAAACTTATTCTGAATTTCCTTTTTTAAATCTTCAGCGCCTTGACCGCCCCGACCAATAATCAAACCGGGCTTGGCGCAATGCATATTCACTGTCAATTGATTGGCTGATCGCTCAATATCAACATTGGACACGCCGACGTTTCTGAATTTATTTAAAATAAATTTCCTAATTCTGACATCTTGCCTCAATAGTTCCGGAAAATCTTTATCATTAAACCACCGGGAATCCCAGGTTTTGTTAACTTTTAGACGAAATGATTTTGGATGGACTTTTTGACCCATAATTATTCTTAATTACTTTTGACCGGATCGACGGTTGAAAATTTTATTGGTAAATCCTTTTTGTTGTTGCCGTTTAACTTTTTGACGGCCATCGCCAGCTAAATGATCTTCTGACTTCTCCTCCCGATCCAAATCTTTCAATTCTTCCAGATCATTTACCTTGATTATGTCGGCTTGTTTCTTGGCTGGCTGATTGGCTTTGGTGATCAGCACAGTCGGTACTCTTTCTCCCAAAACAATGGCAATATGAGACGACCGTTTCCGCAACATCGTCGCTCGGCCGAAGGCTCGAGGCCGCCAACGTTTCAGAGTCGGACCATCATCAATCGTCAATTCTTTGACAAACAGATTGTCCCGCTTCAGTTGATGGTTTTGCTCCGCATTGCTAATAGCCGATTTTAACAATTTAACCAAAGGCAAGCTGGCCGCTCTTTTATTAAATTCCAGCTGGACTAAAGCCTCCTCGACGTCCAATCCTCTAATGACATCTGCCACTAATCTAACCTTGCGAGGAGACATCCTGATAAATTTTGCCTTGGCACTAACTTCCATATTGATTAATTAATTGCTTTTTTATTAAAATTATTTTTTGCTTTGTTCAATTGTCTTTTGAATTTTACCGCCATGCTTGACAAACTTCCGAGTCGGAGAAAATTCACCCAATTTATGGCCGACCATATTTTCCACCACAAATACCGGCAAATGATCTTTACCATTATGAACCCCAAAAGTAAATCCAACCATTTCCGGAGTAATGACACAATCGCGCGACCAAGTTTTGATGATTGTCTTGTCGCCCTTTTTTAGATTGGTCACTTTTTTCATCAACTTCTCATCAATATAGGGACCTTTTTTAATACTTCTAGCCATATTTTAATATTTTAATTCTACCAAATTTTATTACTTATTTTCTTTTTTTACTGCTCCGACGTTTAATAATAAATTTATCCGACTGTTTGCCCTGCTTTCTGGTTTTTACACCCAACGCCTTCTTGCCCCAGGGCGTCTTTGGACTTTTCATACCAATCGGATTACTGCCTTCGCCACCACCGTGAGGATGATCAACCGGATTCATTGCTTTGCCCCGAACTGTCGGCCTAATTCCCTTGTGGCGCATTCGGCCGGCTTTGCCCCAACGAATATTCTTATAATCAGCATTACTGGCCGAACCAATGGTGGCTAAACAATCCTCCGCCACCAACCGAACTTCGCCCGAGGGCATCTTTAACTGGGCATGGCCATTGTCAATCGCCATTAAATAGATAGTATTGCCGGCACTCCTGGCTAATTGGCCGCCCTTGCCGGGAACTAACTCAACATTATAAACAAACATTCCGGCCGGAATAAATTTTAAAGGCATCGCATTGCCCGGTTGAAAATCAACTGCCCGTTTGGCGCTAATAACCTCCCGGCCAAGCTGCAAATCAGCTGGAGCGACAATATATCTCTTTTCGCCATCAATATAATTAAGTAAAGCAATTCTGGTGTTCCGATTAGGATCATACTCCAGACTGGCCACCTTGGCAGGAATATCAAATTTGTCACGACGATAATCAATTAGCCTAACCTTCCTCCGACTGCCGCCACCCTGATGACGAACGGTGATCTTACCTTGATTGTTTCGGCCAGCCCGATTTTTCTTGGAAACCACTAATCGTTTTAAGGGCTTGACAGCGGTAATATCATCACTCGTCAAAACCGAAGTTTGACGTCTAGCGGGAGTGGTTGGTTTGTAAATTCTTATTGCCATATTAACTTTACTAAATTAAAACTGTTTGACTGTTATGATTAAACTCCTTCATGAACCTGAATAGTTTTCCCTGCTGGTAAAACAATAATCGCCTTTTTCCAATTTTTAGTTCGACCAGTGCTGCGGCCAAACCTGACAAACTTGCCGTCGTGATTAATGATTCGAACTTTCAACGGCTTAACGCCATAACGAGACTCAAACGCTCTGGCGATTTCAATTTTATTGACCCGACCGCTCACCTCAAATACATACTGATTAAACTGATTTAAGACAGCGGCTTTCTCTGTAATAAGCGGCCGAATAAAAACACCCTGACTCTCACCCACCGGCCCAACTTTCTCGACCGGAGCGCTGGCTGGCGCCTCGGCTAGTGGGGTAGCCTGTTTTTTACTAGCCGATTTTGATTTCAAAACAGGTTGAGCGGGTGACTGGTCGTCTTTCTTTTTAAATTTATCAAAAATACTCATACTATTTGCTTAACTTACTGTTTGTTTTTTAGAATCACTAAGCTTGCGGTAATGCTGATCAATTTTTTCCATTGCCTTTTCCGATGCTAACAATGCTTGGCTATTCAATAATTCAACACAATTAAGACTATCAGCCAGGACCACTCTAACATTATTTAAATTCATTGCTGCTTTGATCAATTGGCGGTCATTGGTATCCAAGATTAACAAGAATTTCTTTGTTTCCTTCAACGCTTCAATTTTATCCGCCACGGTCTTGAGCCAAGTAACTAAAGCTTTGGTTTTGCCGGAGCTGTTTTCCAATTTATCAAATACAATCAAACGACCATCCTCTACTTTGTCTGACAGGCACATAGCCAAAGCCGCTTGTTTCTGTTTCTTGTTAACAGCTTTTTTGAAATTGCGTTCCTTAGTTGGACCAAAGGTGACACCGCCGCCAATCCATAATGGTGAACGAATTGAACCATGCCTAGCATTGCCGGTGCCTTTCTGCCGCCAAGGTTTTCTGCCGCCCCCCCTAACTTCGCTTCGGTCTTTGGCGTGAGCCAAAACCTGCCGACCATTAGCTTGTTGAGCGACAACCACCTGATGAATTACTTCAGTTTTGGGCGCGCGACCAAAAATCCTGGAACTGACCTTGATTTCCTTTATTGGTTCGGCCTGTTGATTGTAAACTTGAAGCTTAATCATATTTAATTAGTCTCTGTTTTTATTTCCGATTGATTATTATTTTCCCCGGCCGACACTGGATTTTCTGATTCAGACGCTGAATTGCTTTTTTCATCACTATTGGGACCCGGTTCAACCGCTTGAGCATCTTCAATGACAGTTTCAGCCGGATCAGCTTTTAACGCTGAACCTTCCGGCTGATTAGTCGGCGCTTTAATAATCAACTCGCCCGGACCACTAATCAATAATAAACCGTTACGACCGCCCGGAACAGCGCCTTTAATATAAAGTATATTTTTTTCCTGATCAATAGCCACCACTTCCAAGCCACTGACTGTAACTCGACTATTCCCCATTTGTCCGGGCATTCTTAAACCTTTAAACACTCGGGCCGGATCAGTCGAACCGATCGAACCGGGCATTCTTAATTGATCTTTGTGACCATGGGTAGCCGGACTGCCATGAAAGCCGTGCCGCTTGACTACCCCCTGGAAACCTTTGCCCTTGGAAACTCCGGTTACTTTCACTTGATCACCCTGATTAAAAATTTCAACCGTCAATATTGCGCCTCGCTTTAACTCACGAATTTCCTCCGCCGGCACTACAAATTCGCGAAGAGTCTTAATCGGATTGAGGCCCTTAAGGTGACCACCTTGGGGTTTATTGATATGTTTTGCCCGACCAAAACCAACCTGAACGGCGCTATAGCCATCCTGATCTTGAGTTTTGATTTGAGTGACCGTATTAGGTTCAACCAAAATTGCCGTAACCGGGACGACATTGCCGTCATCCTTGAAAATCTGGGTCATTGTTAATTTTTTTCCTAAAATAAATTTCATTGCTTTTAAATAAACAAAAAATCTGGCTATATCTTAAAAACCAGATTAAGTTAACTGCCGACAAAACCGGCGGTTCAACTGTGCAATTTTTAAGATAATATTATTAAAATTATTCAATTCCTTATAAATCCAAGCCGCCAGTGGAGGTTTTCCTCATTAAGCTGCTAGTAGTTGCTTAGGATCTCTCTCCATTATTGGTTTGAATTTTTTAATTAGGAACCCAAGATAGAGGCGACAAATAAACTTAACCTTCCGCCTTACGAGCTTCAAACAAAGTTGTTGCTCACTAATCGGTTTCTTCCAATTAGAGTTGGCCGCTATCTTTGGTTCCTAATTTTAAATTACATTTTAATTTCCACATTCACTCCGGCCGGCAAATTCAAACTCATTAAAGCGTCAACGGTTTTGGGATCGGGATCAATAATATCCAAAAGCCGTTTATGGGTGCGCATTTCAAATTGCTCCCGACTGTCTTTATGAACAAAAGTAGAGCGGTTGACCGTGTACTTCTTCTTTTCTGTCGGCAAAGGAATCGGACCAGACACTTTGGCGCCGAAGCGCTGACAAGTCTCAATGATCTTTTTGGCGGAAGAATCAATAATCTTATGGTCATAAGCTTTGATCTTAATGCGAATCCGCTGATGAGTCTTGTCATTTTCTTGAATTGCAGTATTTTTGCTAGCCATTGATGTTTTAATTAACAAAGATTATTCCAGACACGCAAGGATGAGCAGTGATTAATTGCTCATCCTTGTGGTCATATGTTATTTAATGATTTTAGTAACCAAACCAGCACCAACAGTATGACCGCCTTCACGAATGGCAAATTTCATCTTGTCTTCCATGGCAATCGGTTTACCCAATTTGATAGTCAAATTAACCGTATCGCCCGGCATAACCATTTCTGTTCCTTCCGGTAAATTAATTTCACCAGTCACATCAGTGGTCCGAATATAAAACTGCGGTTTGTAACCCTTAAAGAAGGGTTTGTGGCGTCCACCTTCTTCTTTGCTTAAAACATACACCTCAGCCTCAAATTCAGTGTGAGGAGTAATGCTACCCGGTTTGGCCAAAACTTGACCGCGTTCCACTTCATCCTTCTTGGTGCCGCGAAGCAAAACACCGGCATTATCACCCGCTCGGCCTTCATCCAAATTTTTATTAAACATTTCAATACCGGTAACAGTGGTTTTTTGTGTGTCCTTCAAGCCGACAATTTCCATTTCTTCATTCAGCTTGACTATTCCTCTTTCGATACGGCCGGTCACCACAGTGCCTCGACCCTCAATAGAAAAAATATCCTCAATCGGCATTAAGAATGGCTGATCAACTGACCGTTGCGGTTCGGGAATATATGTATCTAAGGCTTCGGCTAATTTCATAATCGCTTCACCATACTCGCCGTTTGGATCTTCCAACGCTTTTAAGGCTGAACCGCGGATAACTGGAGTATTGTCGCCATCAAATTCATATTTCTTCAATAAATCTCGAACCTCTTCTTCAACCAAATCAATCAAAGACGGATCATCAACTTGGTCCACTTTATTGATAAAAACAACAATCGAAGGCACACCCACCTGACCAGCCAATAAAATATGCTCTCTGGTTTGAGGCATTGGGCCGTCAGTTGCCGCCACCACCAAAATGGCACCATCCATCTGCGCTGCGCCAGTAATCATGTTTTTAATATAATCAGCGTGACCGGGGCAGTCCACATGGGCATAGTGACGATTATCAGTTTCATACTCCACATGAGTGGTGGCAATAGTGATACCGCGCTCTTTTTCTTCTGGAGCGGCATCAATTTGATCCACTGATCGATCTTGGGCTTTTTTGCCCTTTGTCGCCAACACCTTTAAAATAGCCGCCGTTAAAGTGGTTTTGCCGTGGTCAACGTGGCCGATAGTGCCGACGTTGACATGGGGTTTACTTCTGTCAAATTGTTCAGCCATTGTTATTAATCCTTTTTAAGAGATCCCCTCATCGGTCTTATTAAAGATAGGGTTTTAGCCAGATCTCTTAACGCTTATTTATTTTTTATAAAATTGTTTAATTATTATAACAGAAAATAATTAAAATTCAAGTCCGATTAATCAAATTTAAATTATTCTACTGGTTCAAAGTAATAACGGTCTTCGTCTTCGCCATTTTTTTGTAATAATTCCGGTCCATTAAACTCGCCTAAATCTTGAGAAAAATCATACTGATCAATGGAAATTCCCTGAATTTTCTGACTATCCTTCCAAATAGCGATTTCACGGTTTATTTTAGCCAATAATTCATCCTCTGTCAAGCCTTCTACTCCAGCTTTTCCCAAAATAAGCTGTTCATAATCAGAAATACCCATAATCACATAGGCTGAATCGCCAGTCTCGGTTAAAATAATCGCCCGGTCTCCGGTTTTTTTGATTAATTTAAGCACTCTTTCAATACTGGTCATAAATTTTGTTTAAACTTTAATTATTTTGTTTAAATTTAAACAAAAAACCAAACAACCCTACTTACTACTTTTGCCTGCTTTAATTTTTTCTTCCACATTCTTAGGCACTTCATTGTATTTGAAAAATTCCATCACATAAGAAGCTCGGCCTTGAGTCAGGGACCGCAAAACAGTGGCATAGCCAAACATCTCCGCTAGCGGCACTTCGGCTGATATCGCCTTGACAGCGGCCGTGCCCTGACCGCGATCTTCCATTTTGCCGATAATTGCCCGGCGCGAATTCAAATCGCCGATCACATCACCCATAAATTGCTCCGGTGTTACCACCTCCACTCGCATAATAGGCTCCAACAAAACCGGGTCGGCGTGTTTAACCGCTTCTTGCAGCGCCATAGAACCAGCAATTTTAAAAGCTGCTTCTGACGAGTCAACTTCATGATAAGAACCGTCAAATAAACGGGCCTTGATATTAATCAGTCGATAGCCGGCGACAACACCCCGATCCATGGCCTCATAAATGCCTTTCTCAATCGGCCTGATGTATTCCTTAGGCACAATACCACCCTTGATTTCATCAACAAATTCAAATTCTTTTTGACCACCATCAGCGTCTTTTTCAGTTGGTTCAATTTTAATTTTACAATGGCCATACTGACCACGACCGCCGGATTGACGAATATATTTGCCTTCTGCTTCAGCCAGTTTTCTAATAGTTTCGCGATAAGCCACTTGAGGGGCGCCAATATTGGCCTCCACTTTAAATTCTCGTTTCATCCGATCAATAATAATATCCAAGTGCAACTCACCCATACCAGAAATAATGGTTTGCATTGTTTCTTCATCAGTATGAACACGAAAAGTCGGGTCTTCCTCAGCTAATTTAGACAAGGCCAGGCTCATTTTCTCTTGATCGGCTTTAGTTTTCGGTTCAACAGCAATATCGATTACCGGCTCAGGAAAAGTAATCTTCTCCAATAAGACCCGCTTACTAATATCCGACAGGGTGTCGCCGGTAGTTGTGCCCTTCAAGCCGACTAAGGCGGCAATTTCTCCGGCATAAACCTCTTCAATTTCTTCCCGGGAATTGGCGTGCATTCTCAAAATCCGGCCGATTCTTTCCTTGTCACCAGTAGAATTATTCAAAACATAAGAACCGGATTTTAAGGTGCCACCATACACTCGAAAAAACACCAATTTACCAACGAACGGATCTGTCGCCACCTTAAAAGCCAATCCGACCATTTCTGCTTCATCGCGAGCTTCAATTTTTATTTCTTTACTCTCATCTTCCGGATCATGACCAATCGGCTGAGTAACGTCAATCGGCGAGGGCAAAAATTCCGCCACCGCGTTCAATAAAAACTGGACCCCCTTGTTTTTAAGAGCGCTACCGCACAAAATCGGCACAATTTTATTATTAATCACTGCCTGACGCAAAACTCGTTTAAGCTCGTCAATGGCAATTTCTTCTCCGGCCAAATATTTTTCCATTAGGGTTTCATCGTTTTCCACAATCGCCTCCACCAATTTAGCCCGATATTCTTCCGCTTTGGCTTTTTCCGCTTCCGGGATATCAATATCCTCCCATTTAATACCCAAATCATCCTGATAAATCCGGGCCTTCATTTCAAATAAATCAATAATTCCCTGAAAGGTTTCCGCCGCTCCGACTGGCAGCTGAATAGGATGAGCGTTCGGAGTCAATCGCTCATGAATAGTCTTTAAATCGTAATAAAAATTCGCCCCCATTCGATCCATTTTATTAACAAAACCGATTTTGGGCACATGATATTTTTCCGATTGGCGCCAAACAGTTTCTGATTGTGGCTCCACCCCGGCCACCCCATCAAAAACAATCACTCCGCCATCCAAAACTCTCAGCGAACGTTCCACTTCAGCGGTAAAATCAACGTGTCCGGGAGTATCAATAATATTTATTTGAAGATCACCACCGCCCAGCCAACTAGCATTAGGCCAAAAACAAGTAGTGGCGGCGGAAGTAATAGTAATGCCACGCTCCTGTTCCTGTTCCATCCAATCCATTGTCGCTTCACCCTCATGAACTTCGCCAATTTTGTGTTTTTTGCCGGTATAAAATAAAATTCGTTCAGAGACCGTGGTTTTGCCGGCATCAATATGAGCGATAATTCCGATATTTCTGAGTTTTTCAATGGGTTGTTTTCTGGGCATAATAAAATTTAAAAAAATTATTGTTAATTAACCAAAATGAGCAAAGGCTCGATTGGCTTCAGCCATCCGATAAACATCCTGTTTCTTCTTGAATGAGGCGCCCTCGCTATTGTAAGCGGCCATTAACTCTTCGGCTAATTTCTCCGCCATTTTTTTGCCTTTTCTGGTTTTAGCCGCCTCTAAAATCCAGCGACAAGCCAAAGTAAAGCTACGCTCCGACCGAACCGCTACTGGCACCTGATAATTGGCGCCACCGACGCGACGGCCCCGAATCTCCACTGTCGGTGAAACATTCTTAATGGCGTTATCAAAAACCTCCAAAGCGTCCTGCTTGGTCTGTTGGGAAATAATATCCATTGCTTCATAAAAAATATCGCTGGCGACATTCTTTTTGCCGCGGTCCATTAAGTAATTGATAAATTTGGCCACATCTTCCCGATTGAATTTGCTATCGGGAGAAATTTTTCTTTTTGGTGCTGGTTTACCACGCATAATATTATTCTAAAAAATTATTAGGATTTAGAGGCTTTTTCTCTTTTGGCGCCATATTTACTGCGCCCGCGCTTACGACCGGACACGCCCGCCGAATCAAATACGCCCCGAACAATATGATAACGAACACCGGGTAAATCTTTAACTCGGCCGCCCCGCACCAAAACAATGGAGTGCTCCTGCAAATTGTGACCCTCGCCGGGAATATAAGCAGTCACTTCTTGGCCGTTTGATAACCGCACCCGAGCAATTTTTCTTAAAGCAGAGTTCGGTTTTTTAGGCGTAGTGGTTCTCACTTGCAAACACACTCCCCGCTTGAAAGAATTGCCCTTGGGCATCACTTTTCTTTTCCGATGAAAACTATCCAACGTCACCTGTAAATCAGGAGTTTTGGATTTAACTTTTTGACTTTTTCGGCCCTTTTTTAAAAGTTGGTTAATGGTAGGCATAAGTAAGGTTATAAAAAATTCCCATATAGGGAACCCCGGGAACAAATCATTTAGGTTGTTTTTCCTAATAATTTACGGGGGATGCTTTTTAGCTTATGAATAATTAACAATTGATATTTTAAACAATTATCAAAAATAAGTCAAGATAATAAAATTAACCGCCAATTAACTAAATTTAAATAAATTTACTTAAAATAGAAAATGACCAACCAAACAAACGACCAAACAGGTTTAATTTGGACAAACTGTCGAACAAAATAATCATCAATAAAATCCAGGGACCATTGACTGATAATTTATATTTAAATTCATTATACCGATTAGGTATCAAGCTAAATAAAATTTTTGAGCCGTCTAGCGGTGGCAAAGGAATTAAATTAAAAACAAAAAGGATAAAATTAATCAAGACCAAATAAAACAAAAAATAAATTAATAAGTTGTCCGCAGCGAAAAAAGACGCCAGCAACCTAATTAATAAGGAAAAAATAATAATTGCTAATAAATTAGACAGCGGTCCGGCCGCCGCCACCAAAGCTGACCCCACTCGGGAATTCCGCAGGTTATAAGGATTGATCGGCACTGGCTTGGCCCAACCAAAACCCAAAAACATCAACATTAAAAAACCCAGCGGGTCAAGATGGTCAAGAGGGTTTAGGCTTAATCGACCCATTAACTTGGGGGTATTGTCACCAAAATAAACAGCCACTGCTGCATGAGAAAATTCATGAATAGTTAAAGCCACCAGAACAGATGCCACCCAAACAATAAACAACAAGGGCTCGTCAAACAACCATTGAATCGGCATAAATTACCAACTAATTATTATTATTATTCGTCTTTATTAATAATAGCAAATTGACATTTTTTGGCAATTATGATAAAATTTCAATGATACTTAAGAATTAAAGACACGCCCAATAGGGTAGCTTAATTACTAAAATTGAAAATATGCCTCAAATTTGTGAAATCTGTGGTCGGGGTACTAAAAGTTCGTTTAACGTCAGCCACTCCAAAGTTAAAACCAAAACCACCCAGAAAATAAACATCCAAACCAAAAAAATTGGCACCAAAAAAATAAAAATCTGCACCAGCTGTTTAAAAACAGCCAATAAATAAAAAAATTACCCCCCCGAATAATTCCGGGGGTAATTTTTTTCTTAATTAGAAAGTATGTATTTCGTAAACAGTGTGATAATCAAAAATTTCATCCTCGTTAAACCATAAGTAAATCTCTTTTTCCGCATCCTCCGGGGAAGACGAAGCGTGAATAATATTTTCCACCGCTTTGCCCGCTAAATCAGCATAGCGGTAGCTGATGTGGGAATAATCGCCACGAATTGTGCCGGGGGGGGCGGATTTAGGTTCGGTGGTGCCACACATCATTCGGACATTTTCAATAGCGTCCACGCCTTCCACCACAATTGCCAACACTGGACCAGAAGTAATGAACTTTATCAGCAGTTCACGCACTTTTTCTCCCCGCCGTTTTATAATATCTTCGCCGTAATGCCGACCGGCTCGTTCTGAATCAACCCATCTCAATTTCATCCCGACAATTTTCATTCCCGCCTTTTCAAATCGAGTAATAATCTCGCCCATTAGTCCCCTTTGAACCGCATCGGGCTTAAGTAATACTAAGGTTCTTTCTGCTTTAGGTTTGTCCATTATTACGCTGTTTTATTAATTATAATTGAATTAACCCGCTGAATTATGTCAGCAGGCGTATGCTGAGATTTAATAAAATAATCCGCCACGCCCAATTGACGCCCTTTTTCCTGGTCCGATTCCTGACCCAAATTAGTCAACAGCATAACTGGTATGTCTCTGGTATCGGGACTGGATTTAAGATTTTGAAGAATGCTAAAACCGTCAATTTCCGGCAAAATCACATCCAAAAGAACTGCTACAGGTCGCTGTTGAGAAGCAATTTCTAAGGCTTCGCTGCCTCGATCGGTCACTAATACCTCAAAGCCTTCTTCCTCAAAACGCATTTTATACATTTCCACTATCATTGGATCGTCTTCCACTAATAAAATCTTCTTGGGAGCTTCAGCCATATTGGCAATAAGTTAATATTAAGGTCAAAATCATTTTAACAAAATAAAAACGGATCAGCAAGCACTTAGGGACAATGGACAATCTGCCGGCCATCCGTATAAATAGCCACGTCGCCATCTTGATCGGTGCGCCAAATTTTTGCCCCGATTTTTTGCAGGTTATTTAAGGTTCGATAATCGGGATGACCATAGCGATTATCCAAGCCGACAGAAATAACAGCATAATCCGGATTAACCGCCCTAATAAACTCCCCACTATTGGCATTGGCTGATCCATGATGGCCGACCTTATAAATATCCGACTCCAACTCAAGGCCGAGTTTTAATAATTTTTCCTCTTCCTCAAGATCACCGGTAAACATCAAGGAGGTGGAAGCAAAAATCAGCCGGCCAACCAAGGAACTATTATTGGCATCGTCAATCAATTGATCAACTAACCTCTGTTGGGGATAAAAAAAATCTAATTCCACGCCCCCGGCCAGCAACAAACGCCTCGGTCCTTCTATGAACTGCTGTTGGATATTTTCGCTTTCTATTATTTCTCTTAATCGCAAATAAGCCGGCGTTTGATCGAAGACACCGGTCATAATGACTGTGCCAATATCATAACGTTCCGCCACCTCCACTAAACCATTAACATGATCGGCGTCTGGATGAGTCAAAATTAGGTACTCTATCTGCCAATCATTTATCGGCAAATAGCGATTAAGTTTTTTAATTAAGGTATTGTCCGGTCCGCCATCGATTAAAATATCTTCTCCCGCCGGTGTTCTGATTAAAGTGGCATCGCCTTGACCGACGGCCAAAAAATAAACTGACATTATCGGTCCGGCACCATCCTCAAACTCGGATAAAATTTTCCGCCGGGACAATAAATCACCGGCGAAAGAAATTAACAATAACAATAAAAGCCACCCGACAACCAACCAAGTATTTTTTTTAATTCTCATAACGCCTGCGACGATTAATCATCAATAAAAAACCGGCTAAACCCAAACTCGCCAATATTGCCGCCAAAATATTAGCCCCCTCAATAGTCAGATAAGCAAGAGGCAATTGTGCCGCTGTTTGAGCGACGACAATAATATAATTAAAGGCTAAATAACTGAAAATGCCAATTATTCGGCCCAGTGCCACCGTCAACAAAGACACCAAAGAATTAAATAAACCCAAAATAATTACTAATGGCACCATCGGCAAAACAATAATATTAACGCCCAAGCCAACCAAAGAAACTCCGCCAAAATGCCACAAAATAAAAGGCAAGGTAAAAATCTGAGCCGCTAGTGTAACCGCCAACATATCAACAATCGAACCGGCTAAAAAACCAGTTAATCGCCGCAGTCGCCAATGCAAGTAAGGATAACCATAAATTATTCCGATTGTGGCCATAAATGATAATTGAAAACCAACATCAAAAATAAATTGCGGATTAACCATCAACATCAGACCACCGGCCAATAATAAGGCGTTAATCGAATTGGCCAACCGCCCCGTTTGAGCAGCTAATAAAACAATCAGCCCCATCAGCGCGGCCCGTATGGCCGAGGCCGGTGCGCCAATAAATAAAACATACAAAACAATCATCAAAATTGCTAACCAAAAAGCTTTCGAGCGAGCCAAGCCAAAACCAATCAATAAACGATTTATAATCAACAAAATAACAGCAATGTGCATGCCCGAAACAGCCACAATATGACTTAAGCCGACTTGAGAAAAAGCCGTCGTAATCGCCGGTGGAACACCGGTCCGCTGTCCCCAAACCATCGCCAATAAAACCGATACCGCCGGCTCCGGCACTGAGGCGTTGAGTCGATTGATAAGCCGTTCTCGAAAATCATTAATCAAACCATCGCCATAGTCAGCACTAACCGGCGCCCGAATTTTCAGCTGAGGATAAAAACTAACTGAATAAATTTGGAATCGAGCTAAATAACGAGGATAATTAAAACCTTGATATTCTAAAGGATGATCAATCTTACCCCGTAATTCCACTAGTTGACCGGCATGATATTGCGGATACAAACCGCTTGTCACTAGGATATTACCCGTCACTGGCCGGCTTTGACCAGCCACCATTAAAGACTGGGTCCGCAAAGTCAAGCGTTGCTGATTAATCCGCTGCTCCGCCGAAACAATTTTGGCGATTAGAGCAACTGTTTGACCATTGTAATAATAAATTTTATTCGGATCAGCCAATGATGGCTGGCTAATGGCAAAACGCCAAAAACCAACCAACAAGAAAAATAATACTAATAACAAAAGCCGGCAATTTACCCAACGCCAACAGACCACTAAAGACACCCCCAGCACCAAAATCAAACAAAAAATAAAAAAATGATTAGTTGGACCAATTAAACCGCCGGCTATAACTCCTGTTACTAAGGCTCCCAACAGGAATTTAAGAATCCGGCGGCGACTGCCGCCGACCGCTGTAAAAATTCCCGCCATTAACCAATATAAGTTATTTTTTTAACAACTGGCGCAAATAAGTCACTACCAAATCATCCAGGTCCCCGTCTAAAACCTGACTAATCTCCTGGGTTTCATAATCGGTTCGATGGTCTTTAACCAATTGATAGGGCTGCATCACATAAGAGCGGGCCTGATGACCCCACTGGGCTTGCTGATACTCGCCCTTAATTGCTTCTGTTTTTTCAGTCGCCGCCGTTTCGTAATATTTTAACAATTTTGATTTTAGAATTCTCAAAGCGGTTTTTTTATTTTGTAACTGTGATCTCTCATTCTGACACTTAACGCTAATTTTAGTAGGCAAGTGGGTAATCCTAACTGCGCTGTCAGTAGTGTTGACACTCTGTCCGCCGTGACCAGACGCCCGCATTACTTCAATCTTCAAGTCCTCTGCTTTTAATTCAATGGTCACTGCCTCGGTTTCCGGCAATACTTCCACCAAGCAAAAAGAAGTGTGTCGCATCTTTTCCGCATCAAAAGGAGAAATTCTAACTAACCGGTGAACACCGTTTTCCGATTTCAACCAACCGTAAGCAAACCGACCGACAATTTCCAACGTCACGCTCTTTAAGCCGGCTTCACTGCCGACTGATTGATCCACGATTTGAACGAAAAAATTATGGTTCTGGCAAAACTTCAGATACATTCTTAATAATATTTCAGCCCAGTCTTGAGCATCAACCCCGCCGGTGCCGGCATGAATTGATAGAATCGCATTGGCCTGATCATGAGGCCCGGAAAATAAAAGAACGAAATCCAACTTCCGAAACCGCTCTTGAAGCCTGGTTAAATCAACCTGGATTTCCATCTCCAACTGATTGTCCAGCGAATCAGCACCGACCAAATCTACTAAATCATCCGTCTCTTGTTTTAATTGTTGCCATTCGTCCAATTCTGATTTTAAATCCTCATACTGTCGAGAGATTTCCCTGGCCCGATCTTGGTCAGCCCAAAAATCCGCTCGGGCAAGTTGCTGTTCTAATTGTTCAATTTTTTTCCCTTGCTTTTCCAAGTCAAAGCAACCTCCAATTTCTAGAGATTGCTTGCTGCAAATCTTTGAGTTGAGTTATTATCTCCTGCATAAAATTGTCATTATCTTAACTGTTTTAGTTGATTTAACAAATCAAAACTGCTCTCGGCTCCACCCAATAAATTTTGATAACTGTCATACAGCTCCCGCAACACCGGCGGTAAATAAATAAAAGCTAAAATAATCGGGGCGACAATCAAGGCCAACCAAATCAAATTAAAAATAAAACGCCAAAGCATATAATGTCTGATTTTTTGGGTATCAGCATAAATAGCCCGGCTGTATTTTAAATTTTCTTGTAATAATTCCTCTAGTCGGTCTTTTGGGTCTTTAACCAAGTATTCATTCGCTTTGGCATACTGCAAATCCTCTCCCATTTTGCCCAAAAAATCCGGTTTATGGTTAATCATATAATTTTGAAAGGTTATTAACTACTAAGGCTATTATATAAAAATTTAACGCCACTGACAATTACCAACAATCGGTAACACCAAATCCAAAATTTTTTCTCTTTCCTTGGGCCCAAACGGACGACCGCTAAAGTCGCTGCTGACCAATTTACCGGGAGAATCAAAATTCTGCAAAAAATATTTTTTAACCCCTCCAATTGCCTGGGCCATAGCCAAAATATCGTTTTTTCGATGTAATCCTTTAACTAGAGTACTGCGAAATTCATAATCCAGCCCGCTTTGTTTGACCAAAGCAATGCTTCGTTCAATATTTTCGGTATTAACGGCTAAACCGCAAAAATCTTGATAATGGGCCAAAGATCCCTTGATGTCCATGGCTAAATAATCAATTAATCCCTCTTTGATTAGAATCTCCAAAACAGAATAATTTAAGCCATTGGTATCTAACTTTATTAAATAACCAATTTTTTTCATTTTCTTTAAAAATTTGAGCAGCCCCGGCTGCAGTGTTGGTTCCCCACCGGTCACCACTAAGGCATCAAGATATTTTTTGCGCCGAACTAAAAAATTAACCATCTCAGAATAGTCAAATTCCCTGTTCTGGGCAATTAAATCATCCAGCACCAAATCCGGATTATAACAAAAAGGACAGCGCATATTACAACCTGTTGTAAAAATTATCGCTGCCACTTTTTGCGGATAATCCAATAATGTCACGGGCTGAAGCCCCCCGATACGCATAGGCGGTTTTTAAGCCAAACTGTTAGTTACTTTATAAGTTTTGCGGTCATAATACTCGGATTGCTTGCCGGGATTGAATTGATCAACTGGTCGTAAATAACCGACTACCCGAGAATAAACCTCGCAGCGTTGCCGCTGAGTCTTAACATTGTCTCCTTCCATATTAATATTTTTATTAATAATTATCAAATTGGTAACTTGTCTTTTTGCTCCTGAATAAAACCGATTTCTTCGTCACAGAGCGGACAAAAAGCATGTTCGCCAGCAATATAACCATGCTTGGGACAAACGGAAAAAGTCGGTGTCAAAGTATAGTAAGGCAGATGAAAATTTTCCGCTATCTTTTTAACCAAATTTTTAGTGCTTTCCGCATCGGGCATTCTTTCTCCCAAAAATCCGTGAATAACTGTACCGCCGGTGTATTTTATTTGAAGCGGGTCTTGTTTTTCCAGAGCGTCAAAAATATCATCGGAAAAACCAACCGGCAGATGGGTGGAATTAGTATAGTAAGGCGGCGCCCCTTTTTCCTGGTAAGCCTCCTCATTGGCCACGATAATATCAGGATAAAACTCTTTGTCTTTTTTAGCAAATCGATAAGTCGCCCCTTCAGCCGGCGTGGCTTCCAAATTATAGAGTTGGTTGTCCTCTTCCTGATATTTGCCTAGCCGCGCTAACATATAATCCATAACTTTCAAAGCAAATTCCTGACCTTCAGCAGTGCTAATCGGCCGGCCCATAAAATTAAGCAGGGCCTCGTTCATCCCATTGATACCAATGGTATTAAAATGATTTTTCCAATACTCGCCAAATCGCTGTTTAATGTCCTGCAGATAAAATCGACTGTACGGATAAAGCCCTTGTTCAGTAAAATTTTCCAAAATTTCTCTTTTTAACTTTAAGCTTTGACGACTCAAATCCATTGCTTGGCCCAAGCGGTTAAAAAAAGCATCCTTAGTTTTGGAAAGATAGCCAATCCGTGGCAAATTAACTGTCACCACACCAATTGATCCGGTTAATGGATTGGCGGCAAACATACCGCCGCCGCGCTTTCTGAGCTCGCGATTATCCAAACGCAGCCGACAACACATACTCCGAGCGTCTTCAGCCTTCATATCGCTATTGACAAAATTGGCAAAATAAGGAATGCCATATTTAGCCGTCATCTCCCAAATAGGATCAAGCAATCTATTACTCCAGTCAAAATCCTTGGAAATATTATAAGTTGGAATGGGGAAGGTGAAAACTCGCCCTTTGGCGTCGCCCGCCATCATTACCTCGGCAAAAGCCCGATTAATCATATCCATTTCCGGCTGAAAATCCTTGTAAGTTTCCGATTGCGGCAAACCACCAATCAATACTGTCTCATTAGCCAAGGTGCTGGGACAGGTCAAATCAAAGGTCAGGTTGGTAAAGGGCGTCTGAAAACCGACTCGAGTCGGCACGTTCATATTAAAAATAAACTCCTGCATAGCTTGTTTGACCGACTGATAATCAAGGCCATCATAACGAATAAAAGGCGCTAATAAGGTGTCAAAATTAGCAAACGCCTGAGCGCCGGCCGCCTCGCCCTGGAGAGTATAAAAAAAGTTAACCATATGACCCAAAGCCACCCGAAAATGTTTCGCCGGTTTACTGCTAACCTTGCCCTCTACCCCGCCAAAACCCAACCGCAACAAAGCTTGCAAATCCCAACCGCAACAATAAACCGCCAATAATTGCAAATCATGAATATGCAAAGAACTGTCGATATGAGCGTCTCTAATCTCGGGCGGATAAATTTTATTCAGCCAATAATTAGAACTGACTGCTGAGGCCACATGATTATTCAAACCCTGAAGGGAATAAGTCATATTGGCATTTTCTTTAACCCGCCAATCAAGTTGTTTTAAATAACCCTCAATAATATCATTGGAATCCAATAATTTCTTTAAATCCCGCAACCGGGCATGCTGTTCGCGATAAATAATGTAAGACTTGGCCGCCTTAAATAAGTCCTCGCGAATCAAACTTTCCTCGACCAGATCCTGAATTTCTTCAATGGCCGGAATGGATCGAGGGTGAAATTTATTATTGAGCGCTTTGACGGTTTTATCAGCGATTTGCTCCGCTAAAATCATATCATCGCGTCCCACTGCCTTTAGGGCTTTATAAACTGCCTGGATAATTTTATTTCTATCAAAATCAACAATACTACCATCTCTTTTCCTAATTTGTTTAATTTGATTGTCCATGGTAAGCAATAATTTAAACTGGCTTAGTTGAGTGATAAAAAATAGACCTAAAGACTGAATTTATTGAATTTTGAAAATTCAGTTAGATTTAGATCTATCTTCTAGAAGCGGACTAACCTTATTATACCCCCTTAACTTGTTCGCTGTCAAAAAACCCAAAAACCAGATTTTAGGGCTAAATTAACTTCTTTCCTGTTTGCGGCTGTGGATAAAAAAATCACCCCCATTATCGGAGGGTGATGCGACATTGGCCTTATTTCATTTTCTTCCTCAAAAAAGTAGGAATCTCTAAATCCTCTTCTTCTTCACTATTATTAATCCCGCTATTAACTCCGCCGACATTAGTTGTCCCTTCCAGTCGCCTGGCCTTGCTAATTAATGGCTTCGCCATAGGAATTTCTTCCTTGGGGGCTTCAGTTTTTTCCTGATGAATTGTCATTTCATTCTTGGCTTCATCTATTTTAGATTCAATGGTTTTTTTGGAAAACAGCCGATTCATAGAATATTTCGGTTCGGCAAAAGAGGCTCTAATCGGCTTACTCTCATAATCACCAAAACCAGTGGCAATAACGGTAATTTTGACATTATCCTTCATTCCTTCATCAATGGCGACACCAAAAATAATCCTCGCGTTAGCATCGGCACTTTCCGTAATTACATCAGCGGCTTCCCTAACCTCATTCATAGTTAAACTGGGACCGCCAACAACAATAAACAACACACCTTTAGCGCCATCGATTGAAATATCCAATAAGGGTGAGGAAATCGCTATTTTAGCAGCCGCCACCGCTCGATTTTCACCACTGGCCTCGCCAATACCCATCAGGGCCGAGCCAGTGCCCTGCATAATTGTCTTAACATCGGCAAAATCCAGATTAACCAAGGCGGGAATTGTTATTAACTCTGAAATGCCCTGAACGCCTTGCCGCAAGACATCATCTACGGTTTTAAACGCATCTAATAAAGAGGTTTTTTTATCGATAATTTGGAGCACCTTATCATTAGGGATTGTAATAATGGTATCCACCCGTTCTTTTAATTCTTCAAAACCGCCTTCGGCGATACTGGAACGCTGGGCCCCCTCAAAAGAAAACGGCTTGGTAACCACCGCCACCACTAGAGCGCCCAACTCTTTGGCCACCTGGGCGATAACCGGCGAAGCGCCAGTACCGGTGCCACCGCCTAAGCCACAAGTGATAAATACCATATCTGCACCCTTCAATAGATCCCTAATTTCATTAATGCTTTCTTGAGCGGCTTGCAAACCGACCTCCGGCTTCATGCCGGCACCAAGCCCCCTAGTGGTTGCCTGGCCGATGTGCAATTTATGTTTAGCATTATTGTTGTGTAAAGCCTGAACATCGGTATTAATAGCAATAAATTCCACCCCCCTAATTTTAGAGGCAATCATCCGATTAATCGCCGACCCCCCTGATCCGCCAACACCAACCACTTTTATTTTGGCAAATGTTTCAATATCTGGTTTTACTTCAGGCATATTTTTTTGATAATTCTTTAAAAAATTATTTTACTATTAAAGCGACTGTTCAGAAGTGGTCGTGGCTTCATCATCAACTGGGGGAGACGCCAAATCCAATTCAAAAGTATCTAAAAATAAATTATAATCATCGGTAATCGCCTGATCAACCTGGGGGGTAGTTAAGGCAACCGACAATACCTGCCCGGTTTTGATCAATGAATAAAAATTTAATTGCTCCAATCCGATATCAGCCAAGGACTGATGTTTTAATAATCCAGGCAACCCAGCCAAATTCAATTGTTTCTCGGCGATGTCAGTTAACCGTTCTCGGCCGGCTTCTTTTTCTTCAAGGTAGTCAACTAAATCACCCTCGGTTTGCTCCAGAATAATCAAAATAGTGGTCGTCGCCCAATCAGTAGCAATAGAAATACCGCCTTGATTTTCAGAAATCTTCCATTCTTGCGGATACTTAAATGCCAGGGATAAATTTTCACTCCGATATTTCTGCCAATCCGCTGTTGGATCGGTTGGAGCGCTATCAATGGTAATACCCAAAGGAACTTGGTAGTTGGCTACAGCGCTATTTGACTCTTCTGTTTGGTCCCAAAAAATGCACTGATCACAATTTTGAATAATTAAAACTCCAACGAAAATAAAAACCGCTAAAACCAAAACCGCTACTATCCCTCCCCACCTTGAAGAAGCCTCCGACTGGGCGGCTTGGGAATGGTAATTTTTTGCTGAAGAGCCAACTGATGCTTCTTGGCGGGGAGTGGTTAATTTAGAGTTAATAGCCGTCGCGGTTGTCGCCTGTTTTGGACGATTGCTTTTGGTTTTCCTGGGGGGCGTCTTGCGGCTTGTTTTCTTTAAAGGAGTGGCCGACTCAAGCAAATCTGAAGCGACGCGAGCTGACTTTGGAGAATTATTTTTTCTGGGCATTTTATGGTAATAATGATTTAATCAAATCTTTAATTTTGCGAGGAATTGTGTCAACTCCGGGAAGGCCCCTGCGTTTATTGGACTGCGATTGACTACCCCACAAGACCAAACCGACGGCGGTCGTAAAAGACAGGTCGCTAACTTTATCCAAACTGGAAATTAATTCCTGAGGGTAACCCAGTGAGGCGGGTAGCCGTAAACTTTTTTTGGCTACCTCAATCACTCCATCCAATTTGGCGCCATTACCGGTAATAACCGCGCCGGCCGGCAACATACCAGACCTGCCGACCCTCTTTAATTCCTTATCAACCCATTCCATTATCTCCTCTACTCTCGCCTCCACTATTTCCGCCACTTGACGTTTAGAAAAACTGCCATCTTCAATCCCTCCAATATCGGCAAACCTGACCTCGTCATGTTTTTTAAAATTCTGCGGCAAACAGCTACCTTCACGAATTTTTATTTTCTCAGCCGTATCAATGGAAATTCTTAAGCCAATCGCAATATCATTAGTCACATATTCAGAGCCGACTGGCAAGACAGCCGTATGGATTACATCGCCCTCTTCAAAAACAGCAATACTAGTGGTCGCGCCGCCAAAATTAATTACCACCACCCCCAATTCCTTCTGTCGACTGGTCAACACGCTTTCCGCAGTCGCTAACGCTGATAAAATCAAATCATCAATATTTAAGCCGGTACGATAAATACACTTGGTCAAATTTTTAATCTGTGAAGTCAGCCCCTGAATAATCTGCGTCTCCACTTCCAAACGAACACCGGTCATACCAATTGGATCTTTAATACCGGTCTGATAATCAACGGTGAAACTCTTAGGAATAACATGCAGAATTTCATAATTGGGCGGCGTTGCCATGGCTCGCGCCGCTTCAATCACCCGCTCAACATCTTCCGGTCTTATCTCGCCGTCAGCTTTGGAAACGGCGACCAATCCCTTGCTTTCCTGAGCAGTAATATGACTGCCGGAAATACCAACCCAAGCATGATCAATTGGCTGACCGACCATTCGTTCCAATTTTTCTAATGCGGCAGAAATTGAAGACACGGCATCCTCAACGCTAACCACTACCCCCTTGCTAATTCCTTGAGCGGGAGTTTCGATCGCACCGACTATTTTTAATTTTTCATCCTGCCTTGACTTCTGGCCGACAACCATCCTAATGGTGGTTGAACCAACATCCAAACCAGTAATTAGACTGTCTTTAAGCATGGGTAATTAAAACGGATTATGATTTTTTATTATAATAAAAAAAAATGAAAACGGCAAGCTCCATAAAAAAACAAATGAATAAACTTTTTGTTCATTTACTTTAACAACTCCAAAGCTCGTCGCTCCACTGTCAGCATCTCTTGAGCTGCCTCCTTGGAACAATTCTCGTGGTCAAAACCGGCCAGATGCGCCAAACCATGAATAATCAACCGAGCCACCTCCCATTTTAAAGGTTGTTTAAACTGTCGGGCTTGATCTTTGGCAATTTCTGAACAAATTACTATTTCACCCAAAGTAATCCTTTCTTCAGCCGGTTGGATAAAATCATCACCATCATCAGTAAAGCTCAACACATCAGTCGGCCGATTTTGGCGCCGATACAACCGATTCAATTTTTTAATGCTATTCTTATCCACAAACACCAAAGATACTTGTGGTCGCCCCGGAATAACAACTACCCGATTAAAAGCATCCACTACTGTTTTAAGCCAACTATTGGCCACTGGCAATGGCGCCAGCCGATTCACCTCAAGAATAATCATAAAAAAAGTTAAGTCGAGGTAGAATTATTATCGCTGGGGGTCGAACTGGCATTTAAATCAATGATTTCCGATATTGGCCGTGAACCCAGCTTGAAATTATTAATCAACATTCGAAAAATATTGGGATAGCGAAACATATAATCCTGACTGTCCACCAAATATTCAAAAACATAAATTTTTTCCCGCTGCTGATCGGTTAGATAAGCTCTGGTACCATCAGGTGACATCAGGCCGGTAAAATCCAGAGGTAACTCAATTATTTCAATTTTACTCAAGGCCACACCAGGATTTTTCTGCAAATACCAATTAAGCACAGAAATATTCTCAAAATTATCAACCACCGATATTTTAATTGTTTCACCAGTATCAATAGTAAGCCGCAATTGTTTAAGGGCGCTAATGGAATTAACCGTCCAATCCTTAATCCCCAAGACCCTAAAATTGTCAGTGGAAAAATCAGTATAGAAAAAATCAACAAAATCATCATCAATTAATTGCGCTTCGCCCGGCGCCACTGGACTGTAACCATTGAGCAATTCTTTGGCATCCGTAAAACCATCGCTATCACTATCCGGCTTGGCGGCGGAGGTGCCAATAACCGCTTCTTCAATATCAGTTAAACCGTCATTATCAGTATCGCTGGCTAATAGCAACAAAACTATTTCCGGCGGCTCAGCCGATAAAACCGGCTCCGTCGTCGTGGTATTTATTTCCAGCTCAGTAGTAGTGGCCTCAGTCGCCGACAAAGTACTGGTTGAAACCGGTTCGACAATTGGAGACTGGTTAATGATTTTGGTGGTTGGTTGACTAGCGACGGGCAATTGACTATTATCAGCCGCCCTATTTTTTTGCCACATATCATACAAAAAATAACCGGCGGCGCCAGCCGAAATGACCAATAATACCCCCAACCCAATTAACAATCCTTTACTAATTCCTAATTTAGCTTTCTGCGGATTAAATTTCTGGGGCATAACGTAAACCTCATCTTGATCGCTGGCCACGACAGGAGCACTGGCCAATTCTGGTTTGTTGCTCATATTTATTGAAATTATTTATTTTCCAAATCAATTTATTCGACAGGAACACTATAAAGACGCGCTTCGCCCGGTCGAGTGGGGTCATAACCATTGGCCACTTCCCGACCATCATTATAGCCATCACTATCAGTATCGGAATTTAATGGGTCAGTGTCATAAATATCCACTTCAGTCTTATCGGTCAAACCATCGCCGTCCGTATCAGCCTGATTGGGATCAGTGCCCAGCTGAGCCTCTCTAATATCACTTAATCCATCACTATCGGAATCTGTCTCGGGAATGAGCACCTCGGCCTGATTGTCATTTGGTTGATTATTGTCAATATTGGCTTCACTCTCTTGCTCTGCCGGAATCAGATACTCAGAATTGGCTGCACCCGTACCCGGAGTGTCTTGATTATTGTTTATTTGCGACTCGGCTGGTTGAGAAAAAACAAATTTATACACCCACCAACCGCCGCCGATTAAACCCAATAAACCCAGTAAAACAATAAGTAAAACTAAAATATTTTTCCAACCGAATTTTTTATTGCCGAAAACATCATTGTAGTCGGCTTGAGGCGAAGGCATCGGCGGACGATAATCCAATTGACCCGGCTTGGTCGGCTGAATAACATTGGCCGCTGAAGCGGCCGGATCGATTTTAGAAAAAATATCCTCAATTTGAGGCGGCTGCGGATAATTATCCTTAGACGTTGAAGTAGTGGCAGAAAGTGGTTGGTTAACCGGTTGATTATCAAACATAAATAATATTATTAATCAATATAATTTAATCAGGGACAATTGGGGATAAAATTGAATAAATTCAAAGTTGCTTCAAACAAACCACCATCATTATCCCAATTATTGGAATATTCATTAAAAGTCTTTATGCCGGCATAGGAATCAGTCTGATTTTTGTCATAATAATAATAAACATTAGCGCTAGTCGGGCACTGCATTGATTTGGCATTTTCGTCCCAACAAGTAATAGAATTATAAGGATTACTACAGCCAGCTAAATTGTTAAGCGGGTCAACTGGCAAAACCATGCCCAAAAAATTGCCTAAAGTCGCCTGCCAAGACGGCCAAACACTCAAACTGCGACCCACAATATAACTGCCGGATTTTAAAACCGGATAATAACCGCCGCAAACGCCATCACCATAACACTGACTGCTGTTTGAACATAAAACAGAATGGTCATTGTTGCAACGCTGAATTGACCGGTAGGCCTCCAATAATAAATTAATATCCTTGGCATCGGCCAAGCGCCGGGTGTCTCTAGTCAGCTTTGCCTTATTAGAGTCGCAATAACCAAAATTTTCCAGTTGACAATCGCGATCAGTCCGACAATTAACAGCCGAATTGCCACTACATAGGCCCGAGTCCATCAAACCGCCATCAGACTCACCTTTATCGCCATAATTAAAACCTAAATATTTCAACATCAAAGAATAGATATTTTGAGTGATTTTGTCAGCCCCTTCATTATAAGAAATTAAATAAATATCAGTAAAAATCTTAGATAGATCATTATTTAAATCCGCCGCATTAACATAAGTAGTTCGCCCTTCTTGCGCTGCTTGGTAACCATCAATTGTGGTCAATTTGGGCTTGCCCTGGCGATCACGATCAAAATTGCTAAAATACCATAAACTTGGCGAAAAATGCTCATCATTTCTGGCCACCCTAAGACCAATTGCGTCATTAGACGGCTCATCAAAGGAATAATAAGCGAACAAGTTGCGACCCGAGTTGCCAATAATTTCTTCTTTTGACAAAGTCGCTTGATAGATTTTTAGTTCATCAATTAGGCCATTGGAATTATAACCAATAAATAAATCGCCTGCCAGGTTGTCACTACTCCCGATAATCGTCTCCTCCTGATCATCCAAATAAAATTTCACTTCATTACCACTAGAGCCGGAAAAAGAAATGGCGACAAAATGCCAATCGTTAAATTTGTCTGAAGCAACTGAAAAAGATTTAGTAGTACCAATAAACTTAAACTCAAACGAATTGTCGCCTCGGTTGTATTTAACATAGCCCTCATTACTATCATCACCAAAGAAGCTGCCTTCATTTTTTGTCCCGGGTTTGACCCAGGCGCTAATGGTAACTGGTATAGTCGAAGCAGTTAGTCCAGCTTTGAATTCGTTCCAAAAATCTTCAATCTCTATTGCCACTTGACCTGCGGTTGAGTTAAACCATAATGCTTGACCGACTTTACCCTCTTCAAAAACAATTTCACTGGTTGAGTTAACTTCCCCATCCCAATATCTAAAATCATCCTTTATTCTGTCCGGCAAAGAACGATTAAAAAAGAAATCTTTAATAATATCTTTATTTAGACCGGAAATAGTAATATCCAGCTTTTTAGTCAAATAATCATAATTGCCAATTGCCGGCAAATCGTCAAAAGGCTCTTTATTACCGCTGTCGCGACAATAATAAGTTTTAAAATTAGTATTTAAGCACGGGCTGCCTAAAGGGCAGTTGGTTTCACTATCCATAAATGGAAAAAATTGCGGATACGGCCAAGGATTATCGCACAAAAATACATTAATATTAATATTTTTATCGTCAAAATTGGTCAGGCTCTCAATCGCCTTAACTAGCAAATTAGCCAAACCACTGGCCTCATAAATATCCAAATCTGATTTGGTCAAGGTTAGCCACTGGTCACCGTTATAGTTAGTATCATCATATTCGGTATTTTTTATATTTAGCTTATTAGTCGGAATGATATCACTAAGCAACCATTCAAAACCGCTTTTCGGTTTGACTAAATAATTCCTGCCCGGTTCAATTACATTGTTAATCGCCCAAGCCCGGTAAAGATGGTTATTGCCGTCTTGACTGCTGTCTTGGTCTTTCAAATACGGGTCATAATCGTTCTGGCCGCAATTATCAGCGTCACAGAAAAAATTATCTTGGTCTTTCGCCTCGCCTATTGGCCAAATGTTAACAATTTGGCCGGTCAAAGCGCAATTATTGTTTTCATTTAATTTACCACTAGCAGTATTAAAAACAGTCAATGATTTTTCAATCACCTGCCGCGATAAACCATAATTATCATAATCAACCACAATTCGATATTCCCCACCGAGCGTCCAACTATTATCCTTCAAATAATTAACTACTGCCGATTGATAATTATCCCGATAACCGATAATTTCAAATTTTTCAGTTCGACCAGACTCAATAGCCAAGTTATTAAAGTCGCTAAAATTATAATTCTCCTCCGAGATGGTGCACCAGTAATTGGCGGCTGACACGGTCAAGCCGAAAGCTCTTTTAATGGTATTTTTTATTTTCTTAAGCCCCTGCTGCCAAAAACTTAAAGACTCGCTGGCGGCCACACAATTCTCCGGATCAGAATTTTCAGCCGACCCTTGCTGAATAACAACTTTCGCATTGCCAATACCTTGGGGGAAGGTTACCCGCCAAATCGCATTAGGGCACGGATTAATATCAATTTTCGCCCCCGGATAACAAATTGATTCACTTTGGTCAACGCTAAATTCCCAAGAAAAACTGTCTGGTGCAGTTGATTCCACAAACTCGTTGCCACAACAACCAGTAGACCGACCATCAGAACAACCCCCCGAGCCTTCATTGTTACACTTATTATCACAACCGTCACCTGAGTTAGTATTGCTATCATCGCAATCTTCGCCCATCTCAATAACGCCATTACCGCACATTGGCACACCTGGCTGGCTGCCAACAAACAAACAAGTTGTTAGATCGCAACCGTTTACAATATTTTTCTCATTTGACCCATAGTCGCATTCTTCGCCGACATTAATATCACCATTACCGCATAATTCCTCATTAGAGCCCTCCCATAAACAGTTACTACTACAACCGTCACCTGAAACCATATTGCCGTCATCACAAGCTTCGCCAGCCTCAATAACACCATTACCGCACAATGATCCCCAGCGCTGATTAGAACCTTCCCTTAAGCAGTTAAGGCTACAACCGTCACCTGAAACCATATTGCCGTCATCACAAGCTTCGCCAGCCTCAATAACGCCATTACCGCACGAGACTTTATTTTCATTACCCGCATTATGACACTCACTGGTACAATAATTCTCATTTGGAGTATCGCATTCAGCAAATTGAGTGCCACATAAATTACCAGTCAATAAACATCTGGCTGAACAAACACCTGATTTCTCACTCCAGGGATAAAGGCTAGATTCACACTCTTCACCGACCTTATTG
>JAKQDP010000026.1 GCA_029558735.1 bacterium
GGGCTAAGTTTTGGCGGGGACGGGTACCCGATTTATTCGCCCGGATACGTTTCTCTCAAAGGTAGTTGATTTTATCGTTCATGATTATACCCCGCTTAATCTTAGCCCTTGTTATAACCTGGCGCTTATATCTTTCTCGCGCGATGAACGGCCGTTCCTGTTTCAACATGGTTTGGCGATGCCTTTGACCTAAACACTCCGGCCGATAGTAGCCGGTAACCGCCCGGAAGCTGGCTCCTCAGCAAACCTGGATCACGAAGCCCTTAATTCAGGGAACCAAATGTCGCTCTCTGCTACCGCCCCTGGATTGAAAACCAAGCCCCTTTCCTATTCTTTCCCATGTGAACAGTTCTCGGGTTACCGGAAGGCCGCCATCGGTTTCAAAGGCAGTGACAAACCAGACTTGCCCCGACGGGCGAATTATTATTCTCAAGAGGCTAGCCCTGAAAAGCGGGTGTGACCCCTTCGCAATTATTGGCCATGTATTGGCCCCTTTTCAAAGAACGTACAGCAGGAAAATACGTGTATGTTTGATTAGTTTCTGCGCTTGGTTATAACGGAAAATTGTTTGTTGTCGTTGCGGATTGCGAGTGATTATCTGTCCGATTACGGACGAGATAATTACGGAAATCCGAAGCGACAAGCACCACGTCACCCGCAATGCAATAAACAAAATGTTAGTGGTAGTTTTTATTTATTATTATTCTTTTATCTATGTTGTCAATGTTTTGTTTTATTGTAAAATCTGGGACAAAATCTTTAGACCGGAATGTACTTGCTTCGGATATTATATCTTTAATTTTTAAGTCAAAATTGATATGATAAATCATTAACGTATCCGTGGATTTATTTTTGTTTTTTGCAATCGAATAAACATTAGAACTTTGATATGCATAATTCTGTGAATATACTTTAACAAATAAAGTGTCCTGAATTTGTGCAATGTCCAATGAATCAATATATCTCAGCGAATTGACAGGAACCGTTTCAATATTTTTATCAATTTGTTTCCAATGTTTTTTTGTCGGGAAATATCCTATTATTCCCAAATCCATGTTTGTAAAGTCTTTAAGATTGTATTGACTAATGTTTTTATAACTGCTACTTATTTTTTTATTTTTCTCATCTCTTGTCGACTTTGCAGAAATTGCAATAACTGAAATTGCAATCGTTAATATAACAAGTCCAAACATTTTAATTTTTCTCATTTTAGT
>JAKQDP010000070.1 GCA_029558735.1 bacterium
TTGCTGACTTAAAGAAGAAGTTAAGAATTTGGAATAATTATTACAATAACTTGGAGCATTGCTCTTTAGGCGGAAAGACGCCCAATGAAATGTTGGCTTTAATTAACAATTAATATCCGCCAAATGTATGTGCTTAAAACAGGGAAAGCTTATCTTTGGATAAAACCTTAAAGAAATATTTCCATCTGGGCCCCGATTCACACAATTCTTTAGTGTCATTGAGGGTTTTGAGGATTGTTTGCTTGGGATTATCCTTGCAGACTTTAAAAACCGCTGCCCGTTTAAAACTTGGAATATTAAGTTCGCCGATTACCCGTAAGGCCAAATCTTGCCATTCGTAAGCTGGTGGCCGCTTATTGATTTTGGCAATTAAGATATCTTCAATTTTTTGTAGCCCTTGGTTGGTTTTCATTTGTGTATTTTGGATAAAAATATTACAATAAGCCTAAGTTTGTTATCAATTATCTTATCATTTTTTTTAGCGGTTAACAAATTCTTTTAATAATCTTGTCCAGCAGCGTAACCAAATTATTAATTCATTATTTTTTATTGACATTTCATCATAATGATGTTATAATTTAGTTTATGTTAAGAATTATCACCAACCCTAATCTAATTTTAAGAAAAAAGTCACAACCAGTGGCTGACTTAAATTCGCCGGAAATTCAACAACTTATCCCTGCTATGCTGGAAACAATGTTAAAAGCTGACGGAGTGGGTTTGGCCGCCCCGCAAATCGGTCAAAATATCAAACTGGTGACGATTCAGTTTGAGGGTGAAACTTATATTATGATTAATCCCCGAATTATAAGAAAATCATTTTTTAAAGATTGGGGTGAAGAGGGCTGTCTGTCTGTGCCGGGTGTGGCCGGTAAAGTCAATCGACCGCGAGCGATTAAAGTTAATTTTATCAATGAAAAAGGTGAAAACCAAATTCTAGCCGCCTCAAAAATGTTGGCCAGAATCATTCAGCATGAATTGGACCATTTGGATGGGGTTTTATTTATTGATAAGGCTAAGCAATTAAAATCGACTTTGACCAATGGCTAATCTGCCAACCAAAATAATTTTTGCCGGCACACCGGAATTTGCGGTGCCGTTTTTGGCGGAATTAGCTAACGACGCGGATTTTGAAATTGTTGCTATTATCACCCAACCGGACAAACCGGCCGGCCGAAAACAGTTACTCGCTCCCCCGCCGGTTAAGGTCTGGGCCTCTAGTCGTGGCTTTACAATATTTCAGCCGGAAAAACTAACAGCCAACCACCAAATAATTAATGAGCTAAAAGCTCTGAGCGCCGATGTATTGGTGGTAGTGGCTTATGGTCTAATTATTCCCCCAGAAATTTTAGCTATTTTTGCCAGAGGCAATATTAATGTCCACCCTTCTCTACTGCCTAAATACCGAGGTGCTTCACCGGTACAGGCAGCGATTTTGGCCGGCGAAAACCATTCCGGCGTGACCATTATGTTAATGGACGAAAAAATGGACCATGGTCCGATCCTGGCCCAAGAAGAACTGATTTTATCAGGCAATGAGACCAATGAATCACTCCATCAGCTTATGGCGACGGTGGGCAAAAAGCTTCTAGTGAAAACTATAAAAAAATATTTGGTTGGCCAACTGACGCCGCAACCTCAAGATCATCAGCAAGCGACTTTTTGTAAAGAGATCAAAAAGGAAGACGCTAGAATTGATTGGTCTAAGAGCGCTTTAAGTATTAGCCGACAAATTCGGGCTTATTATCCCTGGCCGATTGCTTGGTCGTTGTTGGATGGCCGGCGAGTGAAGATTTTTCCGCCGGTTGATATTGGAATATCAGACAAGAAGCCCGGCGAGATTTTTCAATGGCAAGGCCAGTTGGCGATTGGCGCCGGCGATAATCAGGCTTTACTGCCGATGTTTATTCAACTGGAAGGTAAAAATAAAAAACCGGCCGAATATTTTATATCGGACAATAATGGGATTGGCGGAAAAATATTTTCATAAGTCGGCCGACAGTTATTAATTAGAACAGCGGTCGAGTATTAAGCCGATGATTAAAATTAATATCAAGTCCAAATAAAATTCTTCTCGTAACAGATAGTTGGTATAAATGCTCATTATCGTCACAAAACTGATATAAGCAAACATTAAGACCGGCAGTAGTCCGGTTTTTTTTGTCGCCCCAATATATATTAGCGCCAGACCAGCGCCCCAAAAAATCGCCGCGATGATTATGCCCAGCCAGCCCCAGTCGGCCCAATAATTAAATAAAAAGGTGGCGGTTACCCACCAGGGCAAGAAAATCTCTTTCCAGGGTATGTTGATTTGATGGAAAATTGGAAAAACCGACAAGCGATATTGGCCCCAATAAAAATTATTCCCGTGATAAAAATCAGCAGTCCGCATCATGGCCTGGAGATTGAAGGCCGGAATAATATAGAGCGGCGTGATGAAATTCAGTTTGGCCGGTATTCTTAAATCCGATAAGTCGGCCAGATAAGTAAACGGGTCATAATCAATATCCGTGTAATAATCACGATAAGTGATATACTGGCGCAAAGCCGGAATAGCGATGGAGATTATAATCATTAGCGACAGCATTATTGCCGTTACTGCCACGATTTTTTTATAATTTAATTTTGGCCGGTTAATAATCAAATAAGAGAAAAAGCATAATAGCAGGGCGAAAATAATCGTGGCCCGCGAGGCATAGAGGCTCAAAATAATCAGGCCAATAACAATAAAACTGACAGTTAGTATTTTGGTTAGCCGGTTAGTTTTGCTGGTTAACAAAAAAATAAAAGCTAGTGGAATAGAGATTCGGGGCAATAGGGCGGCATATTCCCATAAGCCGAAGACTTGGCGATTGATAATGAAGCGCATTTTGTCCGGCAAGCTGGATAAAATCGGCAGGGTGCCGAATCTGGCAAAGATGTAGGCATTGGCCGCTAAACTAAGGGTGGCTAACAGCAGCATAATACCAATAAAGATCGTTGGTTTTGCTGGTCGGGGTTGGTTGGCAGTGATGAGCCGTTGCCATAGCTTTAGGCTGTATTTATAAGCCAGATAAAAAACCGTGAAAAATAAAATTATTAGGAGCCAGAATTTAATTGTCCAAGGCGCCTCATAAGGGCTGAGTCTTAGTTGGGCGATGCCGATTGCCGCCGACCATAGGCTAAACAATAATTTATCCAGGGAAAAGCGGGGTTGACCAAACAAATACAGCCAGCCAAAAATAAAACTGAGAATTAAGAAGATGATAAATAAAAACATATTATGGTTAATTTGTCCGAAATAGATATGACAGATTCTTTGTCGCTACGACGAAACGCCTTTCTTTCGAAAATAATACCAAGCACTCTTAAAAAACAGCCACTGCTTTTTTATCAGTTTTTGTTGGGTAAAACTGGCGCCACCATAATGGATGATTTTTAAATTCGGTGTATACCAGATTTTATAGCCGGCCTGACGAACCCGTCGGCACAAATCCACCTCCTCAAACCAAATAAAAAATTTTTCATCAAACAGGCCCACTTTGTCAAAAACCTCTTTTTTAATCAGCATAAACGCTCCCATCACCTGTTCTACTTCTTGCTCGGTGGAGTAGTCAAAATCAGTTGCTAAGTAATGATTAACGGCCTTGATATTTTTGAATATTTTTGGCGCTTTAATCAGCAGCAAAAAGATTGGCCACCAGGTCGGCAATCTTCTGATTGACGGTTGGACGCTGCCGTCGGAATTTAGTAGTTGGCAGCCCATAATACCGATCGTTTGGCGGTTGGTCATAAATTCTAAAGCTTGGGCCAGAGAATTAGAAGGCAGCTTTGTATCGGGATTTAGAATTAGGATATATTCTCCTTTTGCTCGCTTTAATGCTTGGTTGTTGGCTTTGGCAAAGCCTAAGTTTTCTTGGTTGGCAATCAGGTTTACTTCGGAAAAGTTGTTTTTGACCATTTCTGTCGACCCGTCACCCGAAGCGTTATCAACAACAAACACCTCCACTGCCCCACTGGCGACAAGCGGTTGATTAAAAATTGATTTTAAGCATTCGGTTAACAATTCGCGAACATTCCACGAAACAATAATAATGGTTATTTTTGTTTTCATAGATCAGTTGGTTTGATATTTTTCCATTCCCCTATTTTTAAGTTTCCGAGTTTAAGCCGGCCGACTCTGATTCTCTGGAGCGCTAATACCTGATAGCCTAGTTGACCCAATAATCGACGAATTTGTCTATTTACTCCTTCTCGCAAAATCAGCTTAACTGTCCGTCCAGTTATTTTTATTGTTTTAATGGGTTGAAGTTTTTTGCCGTCCAAAACCATGCCAGCCGCTAACTTTTTTGCGTCTTGTCGATTAAAAATTTTGTTTAGTTGCACTAAATATTCTTTTTCCGAGGCAAATTTAGGGTGCATTATTTTGTTCGCGAAGTCCCCGTCGTTGGTTAATATTAATAATCCGGTTGAATCTTTATCCAGTCGGCCGACCGGATAAATCCTTTCTTGAATATCTACCAACTCTAAAACAGATTTCCCTTGGCTAGCGGAAGCGCTGCAGACATAGCCCAGGGGCTTATTGATCGCCAAATAAATTTTTTCGCTAGTCGGTTTTACCGGCTTACCTCGATATTCTACTCGATCTTGATGCTCATCTATTTTATATCCCAGTTCGGATATAATTTGACCATTTACTTTGATTTTGCCAGCGGTGATTAATTGTTCGCATTTTCGTCGAGAAGCAATGCCGGCCTCGGCCAAAAATTTTTGCAGGCGTATCATAATAAATTATGCTTGATTTTAATTATTCGTTCCGCTTGACGATAAGCTTTGACTTTCTTTAGCCAAGGAAGTTGATAAAATATTTTAGGCAGCCAAGAGCTCATGGTGCCGCCGGATTTAATTGAAAATAAGGATTGCTCGAGCCATATTCCCTGGCCTCCCCTTTCCAAAATCGTCAGCCACAAGTCCCAGTCTTGAAATTTTTTTAAGTTTTCGTCAAAGCCGGGAAAGAATTCTCGCCTGATTAGCGAACTGGTATGAATGTAGGGCATTTTTTTCAATTTAGCCGGGTCAAACGGCCACAGTTTAAAAGTCTTAAAACCGAATTTAAATGAACTGTAAACATAAGCGGCCGCCGGATTTTCTGTCAATTTTTGTTCCATTAACGCCAGCATATTCGGTTTCATTATTATGTCGGCGTCGCAGAAGATTATGTATTCTCCCCGACTTGCTTCAAAGCCGCGATTTCTGGCCGTCGGAGCGCCATAATTTTCTTGGTTTAAAATTCTTATTTTGTCCTGATATTTTTCCAGAATCGCTCCGGAATTGTCAGTTGAGCCGTCATTAACAGCGATTATCTCCAACTCGGTCATCGTTTGCCCTAAGAGGCTAGCTAAACAGTTTTCAATTGTTTGGGCGGCGTTATACACCGGTATAATTACACTAATCATATTTTTTATATTTCAAAGCGCCAACAATCCAGCCAGCCCAATGGGCCAGTGAGCCAATTTTGGCCAGTGGTTTGACAATTATTTTGGTCGCTAAAGATGATTTTTCCAATAATTGGTTGGTTGAGCTGATATTTTTTTGGCGGTGGCCGATAGTTTTTAAATAAGCCGCTTTTTCTCCGAATTTAAACTGTTTTTTTAAATAATTAATAAAACCAAAGGCATAATTATGATAAATAATCATTTGTGGATAGTACATTATCCGATAATTTTTCTTAGCTCGAAAAATAAATTCTTCACCTTCGTGGCCGTAATCCAAATTTGAATCAAAACCGCCAATTTTTTCAAACACCGTCCTTTTTAAAGCACAATTCCCCTCCAATAACACGATTGATTCCAGCGGAATCTCTCCTTGATAATAATGAGGGGCGAAATATTTCCAAAGGTTTTCTCTTAAGGGCTTTACTCGGCCGGTAATAATATCCTCTTGTCGCATTATTTTTTCTATTTCTTCCAACCAATTTTTATCGGCAACAGCATCATCATCAAAAAATACTAAAATATCGCCGGCGGCTTTTTCGATGCCAAGATTTCTGGCGGCTGAGACTCCCAAGTGGTTTTGGCGAAAGTATTTTACTTCCAACTCCGAATAATTTTTGACTGTTTCAGCGGTGTTGTCACTACTGCCGTCATCAATCACCAGGACCTCAAAACTATCTTTGGTAATAGTCTGTCGGGCCAAACTGGCTAAAGCCAGGGGGAGATAGCGGGCTCGATTATAAGTGGGAATAATAACACTGAGCATTTATTTTTTTAATAATATTTTCAGCTGGCTAATGTCGGCCTTGGTAATCGCTTGAGTTAAAACTATCATTATCAAATAAACAAGGGCGCCAATCGGTATGACAAAAATAAAATGCAGCCGTTGTTTTAATAGTCCGACGACCAATGCCATCACTAGGCCGCTTGTTGACACTTTCAATAAAACCAGCCATAGATATTTTTTATTGTAGTCGATAATCTGACAGGCGACTGATATTCCCAAGAAGAAGAGCAAGCCATAGCTCAGTAAAGTGGCTAGCGCCGAACCGACATAGCTCCAGAGAGGAATTAGAATTAAATTGGCAATGACGCTAAAAATAGCCACGATAGCCAGATTGATGGTATTTCTGGTTTGTTTATTGCAGGCGTTGAGCAAGGCCCCAACAGGAAAAGACAAAAAGATAAACACTAGGGCGGCCATCATTAATTGAAGCGCTGGTCCGGCCGGGGCGTATTCGGCTCCGAAAATCGGACCGATTAATTTATCGGCCATTAGAATAGCGCCGATCGAAATCGGCAGAGACAAAAGCAACAAATAGTGGAGTGATTTGACAAAGGTTTTGCTTAATAGTTCTTTAGCGTTGGCGTAATAATGGCAAAAGGCCGGATAAATGCTGGCCGAAAAAGCCACCCCAATAAATTGCAGGGCAAAAGTGATTTTATAAGCGACGCTGTATAAGCCGACTGCTCGGTCATCGGCCAATTTGGACAAGAGAATTGTGTCGATAGTTGAATAAATCCGAATAAAAAAAGCGGCAATGCCAAATGGCAAGGCCAGGACCAGCATGGTTTTGAAAAATTGAAAATTAAAATTAATTCTAAAGAGTAGGCGATATTTAAATTTCAGGGCGGAATAAGAAATTAACAAATTAAGACCGCTACCAATTAAATAGACGCTGATTAGCGCCAACATTCCCCAGTTGAGCCATAAAACAATAAAGCCGCAAATCATCACCGCTCCCTGATTAAGGATTACCCCCAGACTTTCGAATTTAAGATTTTGATAACCCCTCAAAATAGAGAAAAAACTCAAAGCGAAAGAATCAATCAACATGACTATGGCAGCAATATACACTAATTGTTTGGTAAGCGGCGGATAATTCAGCCAGTTGATTATTAAGATAATGGCTCCGTAGATAACCAATGAAAGAAGCAATTTCCAGCCGAGAGTATTGGCCAGATATTTTTCCGCTGCTTTTTTGTCTCGAGCGCTTTCCCTGATTAACACTTGGCTTAATCCAAAATCCATTAACATAGCAAAAATGGTGGTGAAGCTCAGGGCAAAAGATAATTTGCCGGTATTTTCCACCCCAATAATCCTGGCAAAAAAGATAAAATAAATAAAAGACAAGGCCTTTTGGGTGGCCAAGGCAATACTGAATAGGGTGGTATTTTTGGCTAATTTTCCATTATCCATTATTAGCTATTATAGCTGGATTTTGCCGATAAATCCAGCTTAAGCAAATTGATAATAGAAAAATGGCGAGAAATTATGGTTTATTTTTGTCTTCTCTGATTCCATAATAATAATCACTGCGGCCACCACCACTACCAATAAGACAATTAAGCCAATTGACATTATTGGTTTAGGTATTTATTTCAAAAATAGTCGGATTGATTTTTATAATTTTATCATCACTCAAATTAATATTGCCCCGACCGTCGCGATTGCTGGTAGAGACATAAAAAAAGCCGTCTGGACCCAGAGCGATCGCTCTTAGGCGGCCCCCATTGGCCATTAAAATGCCGGCGAATAACCGTAATTTTCTTTTCATCTAAGACCGCCTCATAAAGAGCTTGGCCCCTTAAGCCGGTGAAAAAAATCGGCCCTGGTAAAAAATCATGCCAGCCGGCGCCCAAGTCTCATTTGGTCCGGAATGAGCAATTGGTTGTCGTATCCCCTCTTGTTCTTCGTCTCTCTGGATAAGCGGCCAGCCATAATTAGCGCCCGGTTCGATTAGATTTATTTCATCAAATCCAGATTGTGTTCCGGAACGGCCGTGTTAGGTTGTCCAGAGCCGGTTTTGATCGTCCCAGGCCAAACCTTGCGGGTTGCGATGGCCATAACTGTAAACCGCATTAGTGAAAGGATTATCTTCTGGTATGGAACCGTTATCTTTAATTCTCAAAATTTTGCCAGCCAAAGAGTTAATGTCTTGAGCTAAACTGTTATTCTCGGCGTCACCAGTAGTGATATAGAGCATGCCATCCGGACCAAAAGCGATTCGGCCGCCGTTATGATAATTGGCGCCGGGAAGCTTGCCGATTATTTCTGTTCTAACGGATAAAATTTGACCGTCAAATTTATAACGATCGACTCGATTGACGATTTGGTCGTTTTGACGGGTGGTCAAATATAAATAAATAAATTTATTATTGTCAAAATTAGGATGAATAGCTATCCCCAATAGTCCTCATTCACCTTTATTGCCCGATTCTCTTAGATATAAATTGCCCGGCCGTTCAATAAGGAGCATTTGGCCGGCGGGTAAAAAAGCCACCTCCCAGGGGATTTCCAAATTATTGACAACAACAGCAAGATTTTCCGCACTTTGTTCCGGTTGGCTGGCGTTTTTGGGCGGCGAAGTGGTTGTCACCGGTTGGAAAAATCATTCTTTTAAAACAGCCCCGGATAAATAAATGCCAACTACGGCAATACAGAAAATAATTATTATAATTAATAAAATTTTTAGTTTCATTTTGTCTGGATTTTTTATGATTTAGCTTTATTAAACTAGACGCCATTAGTCACAGAATTCCGGCTTGAGTAGATCGCTGGAAAAACCCCAGTCATTTTTGATTTTATCACAATCAACGCTGCCATTGCCGTCATAAACCAATTTCCAGTCGGAATTGTCTTTGATTGCCAAGAACATACCCTGGCCGCCCTCAGCCTTCGGCGCCAAATCAATTGCGCCAACAAGATGATTTTCATCATAGCGGAGAATATTGACTTTTATCTCGTTAATGGCTTGGTTGTATTTTATGGCCAGTTCTTCTTTGATTTTTTGTTCGGCCAATAGGATAAAAGTATTGTTGGGGTTGAAAAATCCACAGCGAAAATAAATTGTCAGTTCGTCGTTGGCGGGTTGGTTATGGGGAGACTCTGGCCGGAAAAAATTAAGTTGACAAGCCATATAACTGGTGTAATAGCCGCGCAAGCCGGTGGTTAGGCCATCGACGATATTGTTAGGGTCCGGACCAATATTGTCATTAAGATATTTTTCTATTTTTTGGTAATTAGCCCAATTAATACCCGTGGCCGAATATTCCACGCCGGTTATTTTTGTGTCAGCCTGGGCGGTCGCCTCTTCGACCAGCCAATTAAAGCTAGTTTCGGTCGGGCCGATCAGTTTTACGCCGCTGGCGCTTTCTATTTCTTCAACGATGATTCTGGCCGCCTCCGGGCAGAATTCTTCAAACGGCCGAAGGCATTTTTGCTTGGCGGCGCACCAAAGATAGCCGGCCGAAGCAATACAGCCATGTTCGTCCGCGTCGGCGCCGACAATCCCCTCTCCGTTATTGTTCAATGGGCTATTTTGAGTCGGCTCAGTATAATTAATTTTGGTAAAAACAAATATTCCCAGCGCAATTATTATTAAGCCAATGATTATAATGGTGATAGTTTTTGCTTTTTGCTCCATAAATTGGGTAATTTAATTTTAAAAAAGAAAATATCTAAACTGATTCTTTATTTATTATCTCGGTTTTAGCAATAAAAGTAAATAATTTTTGTAAAGAGTAAATTTTGCCCGGCTGTCAATAATATGTTAAAATGAAGAAAATATTAAAAAATCAAATGAAAAAAATTATTATTCTGGCGGTATTATTGGTTTTTTTTGTTCTACCTCTAGCGCCCTTAAACGCGGCTGCCAAAACTTATTCGGCTAATAAATTATTAGGTCGTCTGGCCATTCAGGGCGATAGCGGGCATAAATTGTGGTATATCCACCCCACCAGTCAAGAACGCTGGCTTTTGGCTAGTGATGAAGATTTATCGTTACTTATCAGTCAGCTGGGGCTCACTCCTGAGGCAGGAGAATTTTCCCAATTAGCCCTTAGCAGAAAGCAAACTACCCCCGCTTCATTATTAAAAAAATACGCCGGTCAAATAATTATTTCTCCTGCCGATTCTGGCCAGGTTTTTTTTCTCAATAAAGCGGATGGAATTATGTATCAGATTAAGCACTTTGAACAATTTTATAAAATTGGCCGGGTGATCGGCGCTTTAGTTAACACCGCCACCTTAAAACAATTACCATTGAAAACATTATCACCAGTGGCAAACAAATTAACTTATGACTCAGCCTTTCGGGGCGTTGCTTATGCCCAATACGACGGCGCCAATCTTTTGTCAGTCAGTAACGGCGAAGTGGTTTTGCCGTTAGCGTCCTTAACTAAGCTGATGACTGCTCTGGTGTTTTTAGATACCAATCCCGACTGGGATAAAAAAATTACCATCACTCCCAATCAAATTAATTACCCTTGCACCCTGCAAACTTGCGGTACGACCAGTGAAATAGATTTAAAAGTCGGCGATCAGATTAAAATCAGCGACTTATGGTTGGCAATGCTCTCAGCTTCATCCAACCAGGCCTCGGTTATTCTGGTTGATAATAGCGGCCTAAGTCGGGAAGAATTTGTCCAAAAAATGAATGACCAAGCCAGGGCTCTGGGCCTGATAAAAACTAGATTTGTGGAAATGAGCGGCTTGTCAGCCGATAATGTTTCCACCGCTACAGAATTTGCCAAAATCGCCGCTACCGCTTTTGCCGACCCAAGAATCAATGATGCCACGATGGCAAATAATTACAGCTTTTATGTCCGGCAGGCCGACGGCACTGGCCGAAAAGTAATAGTCAATAATCGCAACACCAGTCTGTTGGCGCTGGGCCCGATTGCCGCTAAAACCGGCTATCTGGTAGAAGCCCAGCGCAACGCCGCCATCAAGAAAAATGAACAAATAATTATTGCCCTGCACTGCTATTCTTTGACTCAAAGGAATTCCATTATCCAGAATTTGCTTAGCGGTAGCACCTTGGCCAGCGCCAATTAAAAAAGCCGAGAAACTATTCTCGGCTAAGCTTTCAGTGTTTGAGCTAAAGAAAATCGAGAGAAACGGGATTGCCGTTTTCGTCCACAGTTTGGCCGTCTTGCCAAAACAAGTAATAATCCCCCAGCTGATTGTAAACGGGCATCCCATTGACGGCCCAGTGGAATAAGCCACAGCGAGCGCAGGGATGAATTGCCAATAATCCTCGGCAGGGAGTAAGGATGAATTTTTTCTGTGAGTAGTCAATTTGACCGTTGCAGTCGGCAATGTTTTTCCCGCATTGATCGGCGTGACAATTCATGATGTCTCTCCTTTGCGGTTGTCTGAGTTGTCTAATTAACTGACTTAATATTAATTAACAACCAAGAATAAGTCAAACGGCTTTAGGGATTAATGTTTTTTAATTTATTCTTAAAATATTCAATGGTCGCCTTAAGCCCGTCTTCCAGCTTGATTTGCGGCGCCCAATTTAATTTTTTTTGGGCCAAAGCAATGTCTGGCCGCCGTTGCCGGGGGTCGTCTTCAGGTAGGGGCTGGTAGACAATCTGACTGGCGCTTTGGGGAATTAATTTAAGAACTAATTCCGCCAATTCTTTAATGGTAAATTCGGTCGGATTGCCAAGATTGACCGGGCCGATAAAATCTTGGTCGTTATTCATCATTTTGGTCATTCCGGCAATTAGGTCATCAATGTATTGGAACGATCTGGTTTGATTACCCTGACCAAAAATGGTCAGCGGTTCGTTTTTAAGAGCTTGAATGATAAAATTAGATACTACTCGACCGTCGTTTTCCGCCATTTGGGGGCCATAGGTATTGAAAATCCTGATAACTCGGATAGCAACTTTAAACTGGCGATGATAATCAAAAAATAAAGTCTCGGCGCAACGCTTGCCCTCGTCGTAACAGGCCCGTAAGCCAAGGCAGTTGACATTGCCCCAATAAGTCTCGGTTTGGGGGTGGATATGGGGGTCGCCGTAAACTTCTGATGTGGAAGCCTGCAAAATTTGCGCCTGATTGTTTTTGGCTAATTCCAACATGTTGATAGCTCCCAAAACCGAGGTTTTGACGGTTTTGACCGGCTCCAATTGGTAGTGAATCGGCGAGGCCGGACAAGCTAAATTGTAAATTTGGTCAACTTTAATTTCTAGAGGAACAGTAACATCATGAAGAACAAAAGTAAACTTCGGGTTGGTAAGTAGCTTTTGGATATTTTCTTTGCTGGAAGTTTGAAAATTATCTAGGCAAATCACTTCATTCTCCTGCGCCAATAATTTTTGGCAGAGATGGGAGCCGACGAAACCGGCGCCGCCGGTAACTAAAATTTTCATAAGTAGTTTTAAAATGAAATTTATTTGTCTGGGCAGTATAATTTGTATTTTTTCATATCCGGTGAGGAATGTAAAGCGGGTGGAAACAAATGACATTGTGTCTGCGTTAAAATGAGGGGCTTCTTTTACTCCACTATTTATTAGGATTCTCGCCCGATGTTAAAGATTTACAAAATTGTCATTATCTACTATAGTAAATACAGCCAATACATAGGGATAAATAAAAATATAAAAATGAAGTATGATATTTTCTCCCCGGAAATTTAATATCCGATACCAAGCTATTTTTGATACTCCCGAACAAAATATTGTAAGAGTTTGGCTGGCTCAACCATCAAATTCTACCACGCAAAAAATAGAATCTTTTTCAATTTTACCTAAACCACGAAATCATTACAAAGATAGCCAAGGAAATAAAATTTTGTATTTTGAGTTTAAAAATCAAAAAAATATTGTTATCCAAATGGATATTAAAGCAACTTTATGGAAAACTAAAATTAACCTAACCAGAAAAAAAATTTTTTCGCCTCAAGCTAAAATAAAGTTATTTCAGCAATACACTAAAAGCGAAAAATTTTTAGAGCAAACTTCGGCTATAAAAAACTTAACCAAAAAATTAATCAATAAAAATGAACTCCCTTTAAATAGTATTAAATTTATTTTTGAATTTATTATAAAAAATTTTAAATATTGTTATCCAATCAAGCAAAGAGGCATAAAGCACTTAAATTTAAAACGACTTAAGGGTGACTGCGCAGAATATTCAAGTTTATTTGTGACAATGTGCAGGATTTTAAAAATCCCCGCTAGGAATAATACTGGTTTTGTTATTTTCCCGAAACAAAAAATAATAGTTGAACATGCTTGGGCAAGTGTTTATTTAAGACCAACTAGTTGGTTGGATTTTGATACACAGTATGCATCCCTTGAAAAAAATCCCAAAAAATATTTTGCCCAGAGAAGTGATTACAGAATAGTTTTTATAAATGGTTTTAATATTCCATTAAAACCGACCATTCCAAAAGGTTTTCAAATAAATTATTGGAACAAGCTCGGACTACCTTTGACTAATAATTTTGTTCAAACACTCCAGCCAATAGTGTTCGCTTCTAAAAAAGATATTAAATTTAGAGACAAAATTGAATTAACATCATAAAAATCCCCGTAAAAGCCGTTGGGCTTATACGGGGTGGAGATCAACTGGGACATTAGCCCTTTTTTATTCTTGCCGAGGACGAGGGACATCCCTTATGAATGGCTGCGACAACGAGTGATTTTGTATCACCCTTCATGTTGGCACGCGGTGGAGCGTAACTCCCTTTAGCCATAATTTTCACCTCCTTTTAATGAATGGTTTATGGCTGATATACGGCAGTTTTCCGGTGATAATTCTAAAAGATCACCACCCTCTAATAGAGCCAATCCCGGACAACGAGCGCAAGAAGTGAGCAATTGGCACTTTGAACACTTTGTGAGTTTACTAATTGTTAAATCACGTAGATACTGAATTTGTGGGGAATTGTGCCAAATTTTTGAAAAGCTATTTTTCTTTAAATCCCCAATTTCATAAAGAAGCTGGTTACAAGGCAAAACCTTACCCGAAGGTGTAATAGCGCAACTATTAAACCCACTATAACAAGGAGCGGCGTCAGCCAAATCAGAAAATTTAAAGTAAAATTGATGATCCTGAAAGGGCTTGCGTCCCGCATATAGAGCAGATAACTCTTTATCTTCTAAAAATAACTTAAGTTGTTCATCGTTTAGCCGAAGCTGAAAAGTGTCCCGCTTTCCATTATTACGGGCGGTGATAACATGACTTGGCGACAGCAAACAACCCAATGATCTGGCGAGATTCTTTACTAAATGGCGTTCGTGAAAATTTATTCCCATAAGTGGAAAAGCGATTTCCACTTTTATCCCCGCCTTAGTTAAAAAATTTATGCCATTCAATGTGTTTTTAAATGAGCCAGTCAAATTAGTAATTAAATCGTGTGTTTCGGGCGTTGCTCCGTAAAGACTTATCTGAACGCGTCTAACGGGATGCAATGCAAGCTTATCTGCTATACTCTTTGTAATAAGAGTTCCATTACTAAGAATATCGATCACAAAATGTAATTTGCTGGCATATTCCACAATTTCCATTGCATCATTGCGGGTAAAAAATTCCCCGCCTGTAAAAGAAACAAATAAGCAGCCTGCAGCGGCGATTTCATTAAGAATATGCCTGATTTCACTGAGTGAAAGAGATAGTTGATTGTGATCAATATAACAATGTATGCATTTTTCATTACAAACATAGGTTGTTTCAAATGTCACGGCGAAAGGAATAAGATTTTCAATAGCTTTCATTTCAATCGTCAATAAAATATTTTCTCCATCTTTATCATTTTGATTCTCTATTTTTAACTCTTTATTATTATAATCAATAAAACCACAAGAATTAGCCTCCTGAAGAAAAGTGATGATATCTCTTTTTGCCCTTTTATTGCTAAGGGAGTATTTATTAGTCAAAAATTCAATTAAGTCATTAAAATCCATTCCTGCAGCTATCTTTTCCCATAAGAGAGAAGCTGTTTCGTTCCAAATTACAATCTGTTGATTTTCGCAATTAAATGCTACTATTTCGGAATCGATATATCTCCACCCAACTCTTGGATTTATTAAACATTCTCTAATCATTGCTAAAATCTCCTTAAATTTTCAATGAACACTTTAGTGACTATCGCATTACAATACCTAATAAATACTTTATTTCTCCATCCTAATTTTGTCAAGTATAAACATCATAAAAACATTATATATTTATATTTAGTTTTTCAGAGCGTTTTATTCTGTTCGCAGTAGCAAAATAATGCCCACACCTGTTTGCATTATTTTTCGTTCACTTCGTCCTTCGCGTTCCCGCTCGGTCCCCATTCTCTCCCCACTGGTTTGAATCCCTATTATTCCAAATATTACAAAGTAAATAAGAGAAGTGGATAAAATCCACTTCTCTTATTTTCTCGGGGACAGGAATTTACGCATCGCCTCGCCGCCAAATAGCGGCTCGCCTCTTTGTCCTCGGTAGAGCTGAATACTCCTTTAGTCGCATTCAGCTACGCTCGATTTATTCGCAAAATTTTCCAATTTTTCTCATATCTCGCTTCTGCCGGTTCGTATCCTTTCTTTATCCAAGAAAAATACAAAGAAAGACCGTCAAAACGGCCTCTCTTTGTATTTTCTCGGGGACAGGGATTTACGGCGTAAACCGCCCGCAGAAAACGGGGCGGTTTACTCTGTCCTAGGTGGCCGCTAATCCTGCGCCAGCTCGGATTAGCTAAAAGTTTCGCTTTGGCGCTTGCCTTCCGGCTTCGCTTCTCGCTCAACTTGCCACCCGTTCGAATCCCTATTATTCCAAAGCAAATAAAAGAAGTGGATTTTGTCCACTTCTTTTACTTGCTCGGGGACAGGGATTCGAACCCCGATAGCCAGGACCAAAACCTGGAGTCCTACCATTAGACGATCCCCGAATACTGGCCGGTGCCATTAAAACAATAAATCCGGCCATTATTTAGTTGGCTTTTTTACTTCTTTTGTATTTGCCGCTTTGGCGAGCGCTTCTTTTCACTAAAGTTATCTCGCGCCATTTTAATTTGGGCACCTTAGCTCGCGGGTCTCTTTTTTTCTTAGCCATAATAATTATTTTTAAAACCCTCCAATAAAGTAAGAGGGCAAAGAAATCATAACAAATATTATAATAAAAATCAAGATTTAAACCCTTAAATACTTTCCAATGGCCAAACTGCTGCTAATAATATTCAAAACAATAATGCCGATTAATTGGCTGCCAAAAATAACTAGGGCATTGCTATTAAAATAGCCGATAATATTGAATTCGGCGCCGCCAAAATAACTAGATAAGTGCGGCTGGATTAAAGATAAAATAAAATAGACCACTCCGATTGCCAGAACACAGGCAATTACTCCGGAAAAAATGTTTTCAATAATAAACGGCGAGCGAACAAACCAATTGGTGGCGCCAACTAATTTCATAATTCCCACTTCATGGCGGTGGGTAAAAATAGCAATGCGAACAGTGTTAAAGACTATTAGGGCGGCAATAATTACAAACAGACCGCTGATAATCAAGCCGCCTTTTCTAACATTTTCAGTAATGGCGTTAATCCGGTCAATGACGACCTGATGATCATCATAGCTTCTTTCTTCGATTAAATCGGAGTAGGCCGGATTATCAATCGCCTCCAATATTTCCGGATAATCGTCAAGTTGTTTGGCTTTGACAATTAGGGTGGCCCCCAAAGGATTTTTTTCCAACTCTTTCAAGGCCTCTTGAATCAAGAGTTCGTCCTGGTGTTTGGTTTTGAAATTGGCCAAATTATCTTCCGACGAGGAATAAGTAATTGATTTTATCTGCGGCAGGGTTTCCAAATGCGATTTTATCTCCGCCACCTTGGTTTCGTTGACTTCTTGTTGAAAATAAATGGAAATATCAATTTTTTCCTTAACCGCCTCAATTGCAGAATCGGAAACGGCACTGATTATCACCAAAAAATTAATGGAAATAAAGGTTAGAGTAATAATAAAAATGGTGGCCAAGGACAGCCAAATATTGCGCCAAAATGACTGAATAGCGAATAAAATACTCCGTGATAAAGAAAGTAAAAACATAAAAATTAAATTACATATTTACCTATTTTTTGGTCTTGAACAATGGCGCCGTCTTCCATGGTAATTACCCGCTTCTTGAGCGCGTTAACAATGCTTTTATCATGAGAAACCAACAGGACAGTTGTTCCGAAGTCATTGATTTTTAAAAGCAGATTAATAATTTCCTTAGAATTAATGGCATCAAGATTGCCGGTCGGTTCGTCCGCCAAGAGAACCTTGGGTCGATGGACAAGAGCCCGGGCAATGGCGACTCGTTGGCGCTCGCCGCCGGATAATTCCTGCGGATAACGGTCCAATTTATCCTCCAAATCAACTATTTTCAATACCTGAGGAACAATTTTATTAATCCGTCCTCGCGTGGTGCCGGACACCTGCAAAGCAAAAGCAACATTTTCAAAAACAGTTTTTTTGGGTAATAATTTAAAATCTTGAAATACCACCCCGATTTGCCGCCGTAACAAGGGAATTTGATAACTCTTGATTTTAGTGATGTCCCAACCGCCAATGATAATTTGTCCGTGATCCGGCTTAATTTCAGAAATCAGCAAACGGATAATCGTGGTTTTGCCGCAACCGGATTGGCCGACAATAGAAACAAACTCCCCCGGTTCAATATGAATAGTGGCATTATTGACAGCAACTGTTTGCCGATTAAATTTTTTTGTGACATTGATTAAATGAATCATAAAATAAATTGGGTATGGGCGGCTTAATTATTCAATTCAGTAACTAAATTATCCACTGGGGTAATCTTAATTTGAGAAATTATTCCCTGATTGGTGGAAGTAGCCAGTTTTAAAAAGGCGTTTTTGGACAAATCCAAAACTCTTTCTTGGCAGGGGCCCATTAATTTTTGCTCCAAATCAGTCCAATCGGCGCATCTTTTTGGTCCATAATCCTTGATTGTGACTATCACCTCTTTATCATTCTGCAAATTAACCACTCGCACCTTTGAATCAATGGCAAAATCGCGACTGGCGGCCATCAGTTCGTTGGGATATCGGGGATGAACATACCAAGAGGCCCGACCAGTCAATCCCGGTTCATTGAACAGGGCAAACATAATTGATTTTTTATCCGGCAAGGTAAAGACAAGCGTCTGATTGAGTGGATCCCGCAAAGAGTCTATTTTTTTGAAAGACAAATCCAACCAACTATAGTAATACACTTCTTTATATTTATCGTCAGCCTGATACTTGATAGTGATGGTCGGCCAACTGGTAAAATTATCGCCGCCAGCCGGATTAAATTTGACAAAATACAAGTCACTGGCCGGCTCCAGTCCCTCCGGATAAGTGAAAAACCAATTAATCCGGTCTTGACTGACAATATTCATCATCTTCAGAGTCAGGGGTTGCTTGGTGGATTGGGCGCCAATGTCTAATTTGACCACTTCATCCGGCGATTTTAAGGTATAATTTTCCTTCAGGGGAAAAGCCACTCCCTTGAGATAAAAGAATTTCTCGGCTTTGACCGGTAGAGCGGTAACAAAAGACAGCGAGCTCAATACCAGTAAAGGAATAATTAGTCTGGAAAAAAATCTTTTTTTCATTTATAATAATTATTGCTGATTGGCGGGTATGGTTTAGTGGTAAAACGCGACCTTCCCAAGGTTGAGTCACGGGTTCGATTCCCGTTACCCGCTTTATTCGCCCATGTAGCTCAATTGGCAGAGCAACGGTATCGTAAACCGTAGGTTATCGGTTCAACTCCGATCATGGGCTCATTAATTACTCTTTAAATAGTTTTTTATCTTCAGGTTGTCCATCAATTGTTTAATATATTCATTGACATCCACTTTGATTAGAATATGGCTGACTTTAACGCTGGTCTGACCGGTATCAGGATCAATCGCTCGGTCCGTCGCTTTAACAATATGATAGCCGAAATGATTTTTAATTAACTCGGGATAAACTTCGCCCTTATCCAACCCCAACACCGCTGATTCCATTTCCGCTGACAATTCGCCATTGGAAATCCAGCCTAAATCGCCGCCAGTATTGATGCCGGCTTCATCTTCGGTGTATTGCTCGGCTAAAACGGCAAAATCAACGGTTTTATCCAGCGCTAAATTAAGGGCGACCTGAGCTCTTTCTTTGGCTTGTTGATTAATAGCCAAATCTTCATTAGCAACAATAATTTCCTGAAGCACATCTTTTGCCATTAACGGCCTAAGCACCTTGCGCCTAAAATCATTTAAGGACATTTGATATAATTCTTGGGTAGTATTTTCCGCCGCCTCCAAACCGCCAACTTGATCAATGATTTTAGCCATTTCTTGGTCGAGCTGTTCGACGGTGATAGAACGGTTATTTTTTTCCAATTCTTTTTCAATCAAGGCGATCATCGCCAGCCGGTTGAAAATCTTATCCTCAATCTCGCTGACATCCTGCAAAATTTCCGCGTTAAATCCTTCGCGGTTGGTGACTAGAGCCGATTTGATAATTTGAACATCATCAATATAATCGGCGGCGGAAATGGTTATGTCGCCGGCTTGGCCGGCCGGTAGACGCAAAAATTGCGCCACTCGATAACTAAAATCATCGGTCCAGCCAAGACGATATAAGCCAAAAATATCTATAACCAACAATAATAGCAAGGTCAATAGAATAAAAACCAATAATCTGACAAACAAACCGGCCCAACCTTGCTGGGGTTGTTTATTCGGCGCCTGATCAGCCAGCACCTCTGTCTGAGTCTGGTTAATTGTTTTAATTCTTGGCGCTGATTTTACCTTTGATTTCGATTGGTCAACTGAAGTGGTTTTTAAAGTTCGAGAATTAACCCGGGACAATGCTGGTTTTTTCTCAGTCGGTGGTTTTTTAGAAATTGGAGCCGATCTAGTTTTTTTTCTGGATTTTGAACCGGCAGTCGAATCATTTTTCTCTATTTCTTCTAAAATATATTTTTTTAATTCTTCTTTGCGTTCGGTGGTTAATTTAGCGGAGGCCATATTTTTAAAATTATTTAATTAGATTGTTATTTAATTAAAAAAATATTTCCACCAATTCAGAGGATTGAAATTGGTCTTGGTCACTGCCACAATACTATTGCCTTTTTTTCGATAATCCGCTTCAACCGCCTGCCGGCTTGAAGAAGCCTGCTCTTCTCTAACCACGATTACTACTTTTTCCCCCGGTTTTTGTAAGCCCAGCTTAATCCGCGCTTCTTTTTCCAGCTGATTGCTACTTGACCAAGAATCCAACAAAGCACCAATTTCACGATTCTCCTCCGTAAGGCGATCAGCCTCGCGCTCCAAATTTTCAATCTGTTGATCTATTTGGTGTCGATTGATTATTTCTTTGGCCAAGCCGAGAGAAAACATCACGCAAAGAGCCAATGAAGCTAAAAAAAATATTCGCCGGTTATTTAATTTTTTCCTCTTTATTATCGACATTGGTTATTATAACACAAATATTAATTAATCAGCAACAAGCGAATTAAATCGCTCTTCACCTAATTTATTTTTTATTTTTTCTAATAAAATAACCGCCCGTTGGTTTGTCTGATAAGTTTTTCTCCGGCGATAATTATCTTGTTGAGCTAGTATTTCCGCAGCTAATTTTTGCGGTTGGTTGATACCGACCAACTGAATAATCGTTTTTCTCTCACCGATCAGGCTAATCGTCAATTCGCCCGGTGAGAGAAACTTTTTTTTAAAACTGACGTCTTGAATTTTGCTGTATAAAACCGAAGTAATAAAAAAATTTAAAAAACCGTGCTGGTCCAAGTCAATAATCCTCCGGTCGGTCATTATGAAGGCGGTAAAATAATAACTCCAATAAATCCGAAGGGCCAATCCCAATCCCGTTATTACCAATAGACAAAAACCGATTACCCCCGGCCAACCCCAATTAAACAGCGGATAAATCAAAAAAAAGGCCAGCAATAATAGTGCCGCAGCAATTACTGCCTGAAGAAAAAAATAGCGGCCGGACCGCCGGATAATATTTTCTATTCGTTCATCTGCCCGTAGGCTGATTTTTTTGGTTAAAAGTTTATTAAGCATTTTTTAATTGAATCAGTCTAGTATTTTTGTTTTTAACGATAAAGTAATGTTTGACAATCTCAATCAAGATAACCTTCACTATGGCCAAGCCAATAATCAAACACCATTCGTCAATTCCCAGTCGCACCGTCTTAAATACGTCGTCGGCAAAGGGTAGATAGATAGCGGAAAGCAATAACAGAAAACCCAGCCCCACCGACGCCAGTAAGTACTTATTGGTAAGCGGATTATGGTTAAAAATCGAATGTCTCAATGTTCTGACGCTAAAAACATAAAGCAAAGAATCAAAACCAAGGGCGGCAAAGATTATGGTTCGGATATAATTAAGGTCATCAAATTTTGCTAAAAGTAAGATGAACCAAGCCAGTAATATAATATCAACTATTATGCCGATTACGAATATTAGGATCTTCATTTCCCTATTAATAATCGACTCGCCTTTGGGGCGGGGTTTATCCCCCATCACTTCCTTTTCGCCTGGTTCTAATGTCATTGCGATGTTGGGCAAACCATCGGCCACTAAATTAATCCATAAAATTTGACTGGCCAGTATTGGCAAGGGTAAATTCATTAAAATTGCTCCAGAAATTAAAATAATTTCGGAAAAACTGTCCGTCAAAAGATATAAAATCACCTTTCTAATATTATCAAAAATAATCCGGCCCTGCTCCACGGCTGTCACAATCACTTTAAAATTATTATCCAAAAGAATTATATCGGCAGTTTCTTTGGTGACATCGGATCCATCGCCCAGGGCAATGCCCGTGTCCGCTGATTTTAAGGCCGGCGCATCGTTGATGCCATCACCGGTCATTGCCACCACTTCATTTTTGGATTGCCAGGCGTCGACCACCCGCATTTTGTGCCGTGGTTCGACCCGGGCATATATATCAATGTATTTAATTTTTTTTCTCAATTGTTCATCGCTCCAATCATCCAACTCCCGCCCCTCAACTACATTGCTATTGATTTTAAAGCCCAATTCCTGAGCTACCGCTTTAGCGGTTAAGGGGTGGTCACCAGTAATAATAATCGGCCTAATTCCCGCCTGTCGACACAAACTAATAGCCTCTTTGGCCTCGGACCGCAAAGGGTCCTTAAGGGCAATAAAACCCAAAAATACCAAGTCATTAAGCTCATTCTCTAGTTTACCGAACTGATTTGCGGTTTTGTAAGCCAAGGCCAATACTCGTAATCCCCCTTTGGTTAGCGCTTCATATTTTTTGTTAATATGTTTGAGCTGGGCGTCGGTTAATTTCTTTTTTTCATCACCCATTAACACCCGGGAAGAAAAAGCCAACACTTTTTCCGGCGCACCCTTGACAAATACATGGCTGTGTCGATCGGTCTTATGGTAATGCAGGGTGGCCATATACTTTTTTTCTGAATCAAACGGAAGCTCATACTGTTTAATGTATTCGGCGTCCAATTGATCTTTATCAAAACCAGACTGAATAGCCGCTAGGAGTAATGCTTTTTCGGTCGGATCGCCGATAATTCTCAAATTTTTCAAATCCTCGTTGGGATTTTCAATGGCAGCACTGCTACATAAAACAGAAACTTTGGAAATCAAACTTTGAACTTTTTCCATTTGGGTCATTTCGATTCCGACGGAGACAGAATATTCTTTATCGACCGTAATTATTTTTGCCACCTGCATCTTCCCTTCGGTCAAGGTGCCGGTTTTATCGGTGCAAATAATAGAAATACTACCTAGAGTTTCGGCGGCAATTAATTTTCTAATCAACGCCTTTTTCTTCAATAACCGTTGCATGCCGATAGTCAGAATAATTGTCACTGCCACCAGCAGTCCCTCGGGAATAGCTGCCACCGCCAAAGCAACGACGATTAAAAACATTTCCAGCGGATCTTTGCCAAAAGAAAGACCCAGACCGAACAAAATAAGACACAATAAAACAATAAAAGCTGTTAACCACTGGCTAAATTTATACAATTGAATCTGTAAGGGAGTTTTTTCCTCCTTGGCCTCCCGAATCATTTTAGTTATTTTGCCGATCTCGGTCTTGACGCCGGTGGCGCAAACAACCGCCCGACCGATTCCCCTAACAATTAAGGTGCCCATATACACCATATTTTCTCGATCAGCCAATGATGTTCCGGGCTGTAACCTTTTGATATTTTTTCTAGAGGGAGTTGATTCTCCTGTCAGAGTTGCTTCCATTGCTTGGAGGTCTTCAGTATCAATTAATCGGGCGTCAGCCGGCACTTTATTGCCAGCTCGTAAGAAAATCACATCACCGGGCACCAGTTCAGAAGCGTCAATTTTTATCTCCCGGCCATTACGCATCACCTTGGCCTCTTGCTTGACAATTTTTTTCAAATAGGTGACGGCTTTACTGGCTTTGTTTTCTTGCCAGAAACCAAAAAAAGTGTTGACTATCACCACCAAAAAAATCACTAGCGCATCTGTTGCGTGGTTTAAAAAAACAGAAATCAAACCGGCCGCAATTAAAACATAAACCAGAGGCGATTTTATTTGACTTAGCAAAATCGCCAAAGAAGATAAGGATTTTTCGGTCGGCAGTTGATTTTTACCAAATTTTTTCTGTAAGTTTTTTGCTTTTTCAGAATCAAGCCCTTTTGCAGAGCTTTTTAAACGCTTAAAACAATCAGCCACTGACAAACTGTGCCAATTTTTTTCTTGCATGGGAATTTTTGATTTGTTTTACTATATTATAACACAAATCAATCAATAAAGTCGAAAATAAAAAAATCGGACTAGTCCGATTTTTTAGTATGTACGCCCAGTAGGATTCGAACCTACGACCATCAGCTTAAAAGGCTGCTGCTCTACCAACTGAGCTATGGGCGCATAATAATTCAAGATTTTCAAAGTTTATTTTGTAAAGATAGCTTTATTCGGCCGGCGGCCGAAGCTGCTCTTCCGGGGTTAGCGTAAAATTAGCTAAAGCTAATTTTACGACTCTCAGCTGCGCCTCACTTGAGGCTCGGCTGGCTTCGCTTCTAACCCGTTTCGTCCGCCTGGGGCGGACTCAACCCAACTGAGCTTGGGCGCATATTGACAAACTTGCTGTATTTTAATACAATCAACAATCAAGAAATAAATGGAGGAAAAAAATGAAAGCGAGAGTTACCGTCTATAGAATAGAAGAACGGTGGGGCGTAATCACCCTAATTCCGGAAAATGAAAAAGATGAGGCCATTCTACAAGTACTTTATGAAGAAGAAATGCATTGCGGATTAAGTTCCCGAGGGGGGTAAAATCGAACAGATGGATGTTCGGATAATGGAAAGAAAAAGATAACCGTAAATTTTAAACATCTGCCTCAAACAACCAAGTTGTTGATTTGAGGCTTTTTTATTATTCCAATTCAAATTATAACAAATAAAAATGATTTTGGCAAGGACCAAACCTGAATAATCTGTTTACAAGTCTGATTTGCCAAAATAAACGCAATTAGTTAAAATATACTAGCAATGACCATGATCATATGACCGAAACCAACCAAACTTTTTCCGGGAAAATCCCACCCCAAAATCTAGAAGCTGAACAATCTTTGTTGGGCGCTTTGTTAATTGATAAAGATTCAATAGTCAAAATAGCCGACATTATTACCGGGGAAGATTTTTATGAAGACCGTCACGGTTTGATCTATGAAACAATTCTGGAATTATTCGAAAAAAAAGAAGCGATTGATTTGTTGAGTTTAGCCAGCCGCTTAAATGAAAAGGGCTTATTGGAACAAATCGGCGGACGCAGTTATCTGGTTACTTTAACCAATCAAACGCCTTCCGCCGCCCACATCGTGTCTTACGCCCAGATTATTCAAAAAAAAGCTACCCTAAGACGACTGATTACGGCCGCCAACAATATTTTGGAGTTGGGCTATCATGAAGAAAAAGAGGTCAATGAGGTTTTGGACAAAGCCGAACAATCTGTTTTTTCTGTATCGCAAAAATATCTTAAAGAAAAATTCACCCCCATTAAAGAAATCTTAACCGACGCTTTTGACCGGATCGACCAACTGCATCGGGAAAAAGGACAGCTCCGGGGGCTACCCACCGGCTTTAACGACCTGGATAGCTTGTTGGCTGGCTTGCAAAAATCCGATTTGATTATTTTGGCTGCTCGGCCTTCAGTGGGTAAAACCTCTCTGGCTCTGGATATGGCCAGAAATATTGCTGTCAAATACAAAAAATCCGTTGGTATTTTTTCCCTAGAAATGTCCAAAGAACAGCTGGTGGACCGCCTGATTTGCGCATCGGCTGGCGTCGGATTGTGGAAAATGCGGACTGGCCGGTTATCGGAAAACAGCGATGATTTCCCCCGGATTGGTCAAGCAATGAGTGAGTTGGCGGAAAGCAATATTTATATTGACGATTTTGCCAATACTAATGTAATGGAACTTCGCACCAAAGCCCGTCGCTTGCAAATGGAGCATAGTCTTGATTTGATCGTTCTGGATTATTTGCAATTAATGGAAGGTACCGGCAGCCGGAGTAGCGACAATCGTGTCCAGGAAATTGCCGAAATTTCCCGCGCCCTCAAGGGTATTGCCCGCGAATTAAATGTGCCGGTTCTGGCTTTATCTCAATTGTCTCGAGCAGTGGAAGCGAGCCATCCGGCCATACCCAAATTATCGCACCTAAGAGAATCCGGCTCTATTGAACAAGATGCTGATGTCGTAATGTTTATTTATCGCAAAGCAGCTGACCGCGGTTATGACATTAATTCCTTATCAGAAGAAGACCGCTATACCGCCGAAATCCATGTGGCCAAACATCGCAATGGTCCGACCGGGGTAATTAAATTATATTTTGATGAAGATAAAGTCAGTTTTAAAAATTTAACTAACCAACCAATACCGGCTGAAATCCAAGACCGCGAGGTCAAATCAGCCTTTTAACTATCTTTTATGTTTGGACAATTAAAACAACTCCAAGAATTACGTAAGCAAGCTGACCAAATTAAAACCGCTCTAGCGGCAGAAACTATTGAAGGCCGGGGAGCAAATGGCTTGGTTAAGATTATTATGGATGGCAATCAAGAGGTAAAACAAGTGGAAATTGACGACCAGCTTTTAGCCGACAAAGAAAAACTTGCTCAGGGCCTGAAAGAAGCAGCTAATGATGGCATTAAAAAAGTTCAACAAGTTATGGCCCAAAAAATGTCTCAATTGAGTGGATTGGGCCTGCCGGGAATGTAATTAATATGGCTTTAATCATTAAATCAGCAACAATAAAAGACAGTCCTCAACTATTAAACCTCCGACAAACAAGCTTGTTGGAGTTTAATAATTTTTTGGCTGATCCCGATGAATACACCCCCTCCCTGGCTGCCGAACAACAAATAATTAATGATAGTCGCCCAAAAAATAATCTCTATTTAGTCGCTTGGCAAGACAAACAAATTATTGGCAGCTTGTTATTTATCGGCGGAGAATACAGAAAAAACCGCCACGGCGGAAAAATAGAAATATTCCTTCGGCCGGAGTTCCGCCGTCAAGGGGTGGGTCAAAAATTAATGAACCGACTATTTAGTTGGGCCAAGCGTCAAGGCATTAAAAGAATTGAATTAGAGGTCTGGTCAAATAATCGGCCGGGGCTGGCTTTTTATGAGCGGTTGGGTTTTAAGCCGGAAGGGATTCGAAAAAAAGCTTACCGAGTCAACAATCGTTTTGTTAATGGAATTTTGATGTCTAAATGGATTTAACTATGTACCCAAAAATAATCCAAAATTTAATTGATCAGTTTGCCAAACTCCCGAGTATTGGCCCTAAAACCGCTGAACGGCTGGTTTTTTATTTATTAAATCAACCGCAGTCCCAGCTTTATCAATTCGGCGAAGCCATTGAACACATTAAAGACCAGATAAAAATTTGCCAAACCTGCTTTAATTTTTCCGATACCAATCCCTGTCAAATTTGTGCCGATAAACGCCGAGATAAGCACAGTCTTTGCATAGTAGCCAAGCCTCAAGATTTGGCCATTATTGAAAAAAGTAAAACCTTTTCCGGTTTATACCATATTTTAGGCGGTAACATTAATCCACTGGAAGACACGGAAATAAATAAAATCAAAATCGCCGAACTAATCAACCGATTAAAAAACCAGCCGATTAAGGAAATAATTTTAGCGCTAAACCCCGACATTCCGGGCGAAACTACTACTCTATACCTCTGTAAACTGCTCAAACAATTCCCTCAGATAAAAATCAGCCGACTCGCCCGTGGCTTGCCAACCGGCGCTGACCTGGAATATGCCGACGAAGTCACTTTGGAAAACGCTTTTCGGGGTCGACAACAACTCTAATCGTTAATCCTAATTGGGACAATAATCCCCCCTTTGGTCCGATTGGCTAAAGGGGGTTTATGATATTTAATTTCTGACGCTACTTGATATAATCAACCTCAAAAGCATTCTGAACAATTACCACTTGATTTTCCCAGTTTTCACTCCACCTCGCTTTTGCCTGTTCACGGGACAAGAGAGATAATTTATTATCAACTATCACCTCATAAATTCGGGGGCTATTTTCAAATTTGACCAATTTTAGGCCGGGTTTGACTGTCATATGGGCGCCCTGGCCTAATTTGTCAAAATCATCTTGACTGAGTAATTTAAGATCTTGTTCGGCCCAAGAACCACTGTACCAAGTCCAATACGTTGCCTCATTGGGAAACAGGCGTCGCCGACCCAGTGAATCAATCAAATAGATAGCAGAATCAGCTTCAATTTTGACAAGATCACCGGTTTTTAAATCGGACAAATTATAATAAGTTTTGCCCATCTGTTTGGTTAAAAAATCTCTGGTTAACTGGCCAAACAAACCACTGGCGGGCTTCAAATCATTGGCCAGTTGGAATTCGACCAAAGCGCGTTTTGTTAAATCGCCAAAATAACCAGTAGCGCCAACTTGAGCCAATTTAGCCGCGGCCGGACCAACAGCCGCTTCCATTAAAATAGTTTGTAAAGCTGTCACATCGGCTCCTTGATTACCAATGGTCAAATCTCTAGTAAAATTATAAATTTTGATGCCCAAGACCTGCGGAGTCACGCCGCCAATCTGAGGCAATTGAAAAGCGGGAGATTGCTCAACAGTAACCAACTCAATCGAATCAGAGACCGTAGCGCTAATGCCATAATTGTTTTTAAACTTCACATAAATGGTTTTCGTGCCCAATTGACTACTTAAAGACCAATTTATACTGCCTTGGTAAGGCTGCCAAGGAACACTGCTAAAGCTTTCATTATTACTAATTGCCATTTCTAGCGGACCATAAGCACTCAACATATTATCGGCGGATAAGTCAAGCATTATTTCAGTTGAGGTCGTTTGAATTATTCCATTGTTAATAATAACCTGGGGGTTAATTGGCGGATAACCAATAAACAATCCGCCACCACCTCCGCCACCGGAAACCGGATTACTCTGGGTAGCAACGGAAACAGTAGTTAAGGCTGATTGATTGGTTAAGTCGTCAGTGGTTCTAAGCGCGAAATAATAGGTGGTACCGGCGTTTAAATTATTTATTTGGTATTGTTGGCTTCCCAAAATCGGCACTGGCAAATTAGTTAAGGCCGTGGCCGAGGCAAAATTATCAGAGTCAATCGGCGCAGTACTGTATTTCAACTCATAAAAATCAGCGTTGGTTTCATTGTTGGTCCAGGATAAGACAATGGAGTTTGTTGTTACGGAAAGGGCCGAAAAATTTTCCGCCGCCAAAGAGGTTTGGTCAACCAACAATGACACATTGATCGCTATTGGTTCGGAAGTAATATTGGTTTCGCTAATAATCGATCCGGAAAAAACATAATCCCCGGCCGGATAATCGCTGGCTATTTCTAGCGGCTTGGATAAAAAGTAATAATCATATTGAAAGCCGTCAATCAAGGATAAAACGCCCGCCTGACTCTGGAGATAGAAAAAAGGACGCTGGCCGCTAATTATTCGATAACGATATTGTTCATAACTACCAACATCAGAACTGGCATTAACCCCCAAAGCGTCCCAATAAGCCCCAAAAGCATCGGGAGCGTCAGTCAAATAAAAAGGAAACAGGCCGTCTTTAAGCGATCGAGTGGTGCTGGCCAGATTAATATCAAAATAATATTTTTGCTCAATCGGATTAAGCATCCAGGCAAAACCGCCCGTTAAATTTCCGGCCAAATCCTGCCAACTATCTTTATCCGTTGATGCTTTGAGTGTCAGACAATCAATTGCCGGGGCAGTTTTCTTTAAATTTAAAACAAAAGCCAACCAGGGCGACTCCACTCCGTATTGACTTGCCACCTTAACAACAAAAGCATGGGGACCAAGGGGAACAGTAGAATGCATTGAGGGAAAAAGACCGTCAATTTCCAAAAAATCCAAATCATAACCGTTAACAAAAGACATTGTTTGATCGGGCGCCACTCTTAAATAAAACGACGGCTCCAGGCTATTATTCATCTTCCAAATCCACTCTTCCCCGCTAGCAGGAGTGGCTGAAGCATTTACGCCCAGACCATCCCAATATTCCCAAAATCCTTCCGGATAAGAATGATAATAAAAGGGATAATCGCTGGCGGCCAAATCAATCGTGGTGGTGGCGCCCAACACGTTAAAATAATACCAGCTTTGATTCGGATCAAATTCTAGGGCAAAACCGCCTGTCATTGGGTCGCGCGGTAATTGTTGCCAATTTAGCAAATCAGTGCTGTAAGCAATAGCAAAACCACTAAAGCTGGGCTCGGTTTTATTTAGCTGAAAAACAATATTAATAGACTCGGACTGCTGACCGTCGCCAGCAGTCAAATAACCGCTAAAAACATAATCCCCACTCGGAGCCAGAGAAGGCAGGGCCGGATAATCGCCGGTAACCGCCAACTTACCGGCGCTATCGGCGGTAAGAGTAAAAAAGGGCTGTTGACCGCTGATTTTCAGCCACTGAGACTCCTCTTCACTGCCGGCAGTTGAAGAAGCGCTAACTCCTAACGCCTCCCAATATTCTCGCCACCCGGCCGGGTGGGTAGTTAAATAAAATCCATAGTCGCCGCCAGCAATCGGCACAGTAGTGGTAGCGGCAACCAACTTAAAATAAGTGGCGGTCTCATTTAAATCAGCCTCAAAGGCAAAACCGGAAGCCCGCTCGCCAACCATTGTCGACCAATTAACCTGATCAACCGATGATTGCCATTCCAAAGCCAAAAAATCAAGGTTATCATTCGCTTGGCCAACACCAGCTAATAACAGACAAAAAAAAGACGATACTAAAATAATTTTGGAAAAAAATTTAACTAAAGTCATAAAATAATAAATTAAATTAACAATAGCAAGACCAGTAAACTAATTAGGGCCAAGCTGGAAAATATTAATTTTAAATTTTGTTTCTTAATTTGAATCACAATATTAACCGTCAAGGTAGTCACCAATAAACCAAGGATCAGATGATAATAAGTGCGGCTAAAAGTTAAAATCCATCTTACATAAGACGAACTATTGTGTTTGGCAAAAAAATACTGATCCAATAATGAAGACTTGACCGGCACTATATTGTCCCAAGGCAAATCAGCCACTAGAAAATTGCCGGCTAAATCTTCGGCGGTCACGGTCGCCAATACTACTGGATTAAATAATTCTTCCTGCTGCTCCTGGAAAATAATCATACTGCCGGTCCACAAACCCTCAATTTGCTCAGCCGGATTAAGCTTGATGGTATAATTACCAAAAGCAACCGCCGCCTCTGCGGTGTCAGCGCTCAAAAAAACTTTCGCTTGAACAATCTGCTGCTCTTGGCCAATTGGCTTATTGACCAATAACTGACTCTGTTGATAATCCAAAGTTGGCGCGGTCTGATCAACTGTTACGGTGTAAGTCGTGGAGCTGGCCTGTTGGCTACCGGCCGACGCTTCAATCATTATCGAACTGACTCCTTCGACCAACGCTATCTCTTCCTCGCAGTAATCATCCACTACAGTCAAAGGAGCTGATTGCCATTGTCCGACGGTAATTTTTAAAGTCTCAGCGCCGGGAGCAAAAATCTTAAACTTTATTTTATTTTCTTTGGTAATTAAATCGTCGGCCGGATAAATTAACCGCGGCTTGTCCAAAGCAGTCACTCGAGTTATTTTTTCTCCAAAAACTTGCGCCGCCGGCTTGTCAATCGCCACTAATTCACTGGTCGAAGCGTTAATTGACGACTCAGTTGTTTTAGTATTAATAAGCTCTTTTTCAGTTATCGCCTCCAGCGAGGATAATCCAAAAAATTGCGCCACTAAAGTAGTGTCATAGCCCCGATAAGCACCGGAAACAATTCCCACCCCAATCTCTTTAAAATTTGGGTCAATCATATTGGCATAATGAGTCTTGCTTTGCGTCCAGGCATTAACCACCTCAGCGGCATCAGCAAAACCCATGGCTAAGTTTTCCCCGGCGGTTAAATATTGATAACCGCTTTTTTTAAGCCAATCTTTCAAACCATTTTTATCCGGGCCCAAGTGGGAAAAATATTGTTGACTAAGCATATCCTGAGCTTTAGCCATTGCCGCTTCCGACAATAATTTATTTTCCGTTAGGGGGGGCAAATCGAGATTGTTTCTAATTTGATTAGTCAAATTAATGATATTTCGAGCCTGTTTAGTGGCAACATCCGGCGTCACCCAGGCGCTAATCGGCAAAACAGCGATGCTAATAATTGCCACCGCCTTAATCAACAACGCAACTGCTCCATACCAAACCAATCTTTTGGGCTGGAGAAAACCCGGTTGATAGCCGTTACCGGAATAAGCAATAAACAAGTCCTTAAGCTGGCCGGTGCCGCGGGGATTTTTACCGGCTTTCACTTCCTCACCGTCGCTCAGGCCATTATTATTTGTATCCGAATTAAGTGGATCAGTCTGATAAATCTTAATCTCCTCATAATCACTCAAACCGTCATGGTCAGTGTCAGCTTCAGTTGGGTTGGTCCCATAAAGTTTTTCCTGATAATCACTCAAGCCGTCCCGATCAGTATCATAGATCATTTCCATTATTTTTTCTTTTTCCTTGAGTCGTTTCTGAGCTAAGATTTTTTTAATTTTTTTACTAGTTTTCCCCATATAATTTATGTTTATTCTACCATAAAAAATAATAAAAATAAACAATAAAAAATAATGACATCCTCTCCCACCGTGGTTTAGTTGACGATTTTTCAGGGGAAAAAAATAGCACACAATCGTGTGCTATTTTGTTAATCTTCATTGTATTTCTCTCACGTCCATTACTTAAAATCGCGCTTGTCCGTCTTTGGCAGGAACTGAGCGATGAGGACAGCGGCGACACAACTGTCACATCTTAATTTATTGCCGCTCTTGTTATTGGCCCGAAATATCCAATAGCGGGATTTATCTTGTTTGCTTGTTGAAATTTAATCAGAGCCGCTTTGGTTAATTGGCCAAAAAAATTAGTTTCATTGTTGGGAGAGCCGAGACCATTTTCCGTAACCACAAAACCATGGGTATTGAGATATCGCTGTAATTCCCTAACTTCTTCACTGGTCATGCCTATCTTTAAATCCTGAGAAAACTGATAATCGGTTTGATTGCTGTTTTTAGCATAAATAACTTTACCAGTTAATATCTTTGATAGGTCGTCAACCACTTGGATGTCTTTCCAGTTATAACCATTGATAAGAAAAGCCTCGGCATTAAAAAATAGTCGCTTTCTGTTTTCTTGAATCAAATAAACCGCCGATTGCCCCCTTTCTTTAAGCAAGGAATTTTCCGGATAAGCGCCTAGCTGGCTGGCTGGAGAATCAAGTTGGATAATTGTCAAATCAACTCTATTGACCAATAAATTGTTGTAAACCAAAGAAAAATCATTGAGCCGATCATTATCCAGGTCGACATTTATCATCTCCCCTCGGCCGAGCTTAATTTCGATCGGGTTGGGTTTGATTAAAAGCTTTATTTCGCCATTAGACATATCAAGGTCTAAAACTGTCAAACTATGTTCTTCTAGCTTTGATGTTTTGCTTAGTAAAATATCAAAAACCGCCGTCGAGCCAATATAACCTAAAATATTAGTGCCCTGGGTCTTAATTTGGGCAATATACTTTGTCTGGTGCATTGAGATATACTCAGTCAAAGCACCGTGGCCAAGGGAGGGCAAAGGAATGTACCCGCCGCCGCCAATAGAGACACAGACGCCGGCCGACAAAACATAACCGGGTTTACAGCTGGTCGGGTTGCAGGTTGGGTAGGCGTCATAAGTCAAAGCGTGAGCGACCACCGGACAAATTGGCACATCTTCAGTCGTGAAAGTCCAAGTCGTCGCCTCGGTTATTCCCGAATAACTATTATTGATAGCGTCAACCAAGGCGCCTGGGTCAATTTGGATATAATATTTTGTTTCGTAACTAAAATCAGTGGTTGGATTGATGGTGATAACCGCGGTGCCTGAACCACTGACCTGATCCGAGGTGACATCAATGGTTTCAATCACCGAATCATCGCTTGATTTATAAATAACAATATTGCCGGCATCAACATTAACCGCCTCGTCAAAAGTTAGTTCTAGGTCAGTTGTAAGGGAGACATCTGTTGTATCATTGGCTGGCGAATAAAGCGAAACTGAAGGTGGAGTTGTGTCCAAGGTATAGCTTAAGTGTTCGTTGGTCTCACTGTTATCAGCGCTGTTCATAGTGTCTTTACAGGAAATATAGACTGTTTTGGCGCCATCCAGGCCCAAATCAGGCACCGGACAACTAATATTTTTTGTGCCGTCACCCGAACAATCTGTTTCCATCTCACCGTAAGCTTGGTCAGTTAAAGAACATTTACAATCACCATTTTTGTTTAAAGAAAAAGTGATGGTTGGCGTGGTATTATTAATGGTTGTCCCAGAGGCTGGTGAAAAAGCTGATGGTGTGGGAGGCTCGGAAAAGACAAACACCGCGCCTTCTTTTGACTGACCATTATCGTAATAATAAGCGCCAACAATAACTTCATCATAGCCATCATTATTAACATCGCCAGCTGAGGCGACGGAATAGCCCAAATAAGCTGTGGCCTGATTGGACTCAGCTTGCCAATCAGCGTTAGCCGGAGTGCCAGACTCGCCCAAACCAGTCGCTGAGCCATACCAGACAAACACCACACCCTCGTTTGACTCGACATTACCGTAAATCGAAGCTCCCACAATAATATCATCATAATTATCACCATTAACATCGCCAGCTGAGGCGACGGAATTGCCAAAATAAGCTGTGGCCTGATTGGACTCAGCTTGCCAATCAGCGTTAGCCGGAGTACCAGACTCGCCCAAACCAGTCGCTGAGCCATACCAGACAAACACCCCACCCTCGTTTGACTCGACATTATCGTAATTAGAAGCGCCCACAATGATATCATCATAATTATCATTATTAACATCGCCAGCCGAGGCGACGGGATTGCCAAGATAAGCTTCAGCCTGATTGGACTCAGCTTGCCAATCAGCGTTAGCCGGAGTGCCAGACTCGCCCAAACCAGTCTCCGAGCCATACCAGACAAACACCGCGCCTTCGTTTGTCTGACCTTTGTCGTAACTCGAAGCGCCAACGATAATATCATCATAATTATCACCATTAACATCACCAGCTGAGGCGACGGAATGGCCAAACTGGGCCGAGGCCTGATTGGACTCAGCTTGCCAATCAGCGTTAGTCGTGGTGCCATTGTCACCCAAACCAGTCGCTGAACCATACCAGACAAACACCGCGCCTTCGTCTGTCTGACCATTATCATATTTATAAGCGCCCACAATAATATCATCATAATTATCACCATTAACATCTCCAGCTGAGTCGACAACTCGGCCAAACTGGGCCGAAGCCTGGTTTGACTCGGCCTGCCAGCTTGAATCAAGGAGCGGGTCAATAATTATGGGATAAACAGCGTTGGTGTCGTCAAAGAAAAAATTAAGTTGGTAAGTATTGCTGTCACCTTCTTTTTCTAATTCCAGTCTAACCGGCAACTCCGTCCCTTCGTTATCAATGACTTTTAATTTTTCATAACTGAGGATTAATTTGCCATTTTGTTGGAAAGTAATTTTATTGTTATCAACCAGGGTGGCTTCTAAGTCAGTGGTTATATTGCCCTTGAGAATCACTGGCCCATCGCCGGCCGGGCGGTTCTGTAGGTTAAAACCATGTTCAAGACCGGCGGGAGTATTGAGATACCATTCCTCCACTCCTTCACCTCTGGTGGCAATGATTTTGTTATCTTCAGCCAAGAGGTTGGTGACTTGGTTTAAAGCTTGGGACTGGTTGTCGTTTTCCCGTTGCAGGGTTAGGGGTGAATATTTAAAATTCCAAGGTGCTGGTTCATTCGGGGGAATAACTCTGGGCATCATTTCAAAACCAGATTCATCAAAATAGGCCCGTAAATTATTGGCCCGATTGGCAAAATGCCACTTGCCAGTGGCAAAATCATCACCTTGATAATCTTTGTCCTGCCAAGTGGCTTGATATTCTCGGTCAGCCAAACTGTTTATTAAATACTCGGTGGTTTCTTCATTTATGTCTCCAGTGCCTTGGGCTGATTGTTCCTCTGTTGGCGCGGCGGGCAAAGAGGAGAAGGTGGCGGCCCAGGCCGGCTGAAAAACAACCAGAGTCATTGATAAAATGAGCACGGAGGAGACAAGGGAGTTTGGTTTTTTTTGAGGGTATCTCATACCTAGGAATTATCTGTGATAAATTATAGCTAATTTTGATAATTAACACAACAAATAAAAAATTTAAATAGCTGTTACTTCGACCTCACTATAATACTGACGATGGCCAAAAGATTTGGCTTGACGAGTTTTCGGCTTATATTTAACGCCGGCAACCTTCCGTCCCCTGACTTGTCGTTTTACTATTCCTTCAACGGCTTTTTTAACCACCGGTGAACCAATTTCCACCTTATCGCCGTCAGCCACCAATAAAGTGTCAAAAGAAACTTTCTTCCCAGGCTCAAGAGCCAATTTCTCGACTTTGATTTTATCCTTTTCCTTAACTAAATATTGCTTGCCACCGGTTTTGATTACCGCAACTTTCATATTAGTTGAAATTTTATTATTAATAGACTTGTTTAGTTTAACTAATTAAAGCCAATAAGTCAAGTGACCGTTAATTCGGATTATTTTGAACCGGCGTAATTATCCTACTCATTTATTATAATTTATATTTTTTGCCTGTTTATTCTAGCCAATAATTTATTTGCCGCTTCTTTGTCAATCAGACCATTTTCTTCTAGCTCCTCAACATATTCTTCACCTAAACCGTCAAAATACTTATCGCCAAAATCTCCCAAGCCTGGCACAATATATCCCCTTTCATCCAATTTTTCATCCACAATTCCAACTATTATTTTTACTTCGGGATGCGCTTCTTTTATTTTATTTATCCCCTCTGGTGCCGCAATTATACCATTGATGGTTATATTTTCTGGTTTAACGCCTCTTTCTATCATCCTGTCAATTGAATCAACTATTGTATTACCGGTGGCTAACATTGGATCTGTGATTATTAAACTGGTTTCTTCATTTAGAGAGGGGTATTTTTCGTAATCGACCATGGTTTCTAATGTTTCCTCATTTCTTTTGGCGCTAATGTGGGCAAAATCCGCAACCCCGTTATTTTTATAGGGCATTCCAAAAATCAAACCCGCTCGCCAAGGCATTAATATAGTGGTTCTTTCTTTGCTATTAATTGTTTTCAGGGTTTCTTTAGCGATTAATTCCGCTATCTTATCGGCATTTTCTCGAAAATCCGCACCATGACATTGTTCTTCGTAAGGCAAATCAGGATAACCCTTTCTTAAAACCTCCATATGTTCTTGAAACTGCGGATTGTCTTCCAGTGTCTCATACTGGTTTTGTTGTTTGTTCTCTTCGGATTTGTTTTTTTTCATTTTTTTTAATTAAAATTTATTATTTTTTATTGTTTAATCTACTAACTAAATATTTATCCTCTGAGGCCCCCCCCAGCTCTTCGGTTAAGCTAATCTTTCTGCTTAGATTTTAAATAAATAAGTAAGGCTAAAACAGCCATTAAACCAGACAAAACCGCCAAGGCGATTAATTTACCGAAACTTTCAGCCAAAATAGCGGTCGCCCCGAAAGTCAGCGATAATAAATATAAAAATAACACGGCGCCTTTGCTGGAAAAACCCAAATCTACCAATCGATAATGCAAGTGCTTGCGGTCAGCATGGCTAAAGGGAGATTCACCCCGAACTAACCGTTGAATAAATACCCAACCGACATCCATGGCCGGCAAACCGACTACTAATAAGGTGGTAGCAATTTTTGAACCAGAAATAATTGACAGCACCCCCAGCATAAAACCAATAAAAATACTGCCTCCTTCGCCCAAAAATATCTTAGCCGGTTGCCAATTAAAAAATAAAAAACCGACCAAAGCGCCAGCCAAAGCCAACGCCATAATGCCGGTGCCAGACAAAGGCACATCCCAATTTAGACTTAAAATAAAAATTATCAAGGCGGCGATAATACCGATACCGGCCGCTAAGCCGTCAAGTCCATCCAAAAACTTAGTGGTGTACATCATTCCCATCAGCCAAGCAAAAGAAATCAGCCAGCCAACTGTTGGTATCAAATAAATAATGCTATTACTGGGACCGCCTAAGGGATTAGTAACATAACCAATCTTAATTCCTGCTGAAAGCACAACTAAAGTAGCTAACAGCGGCCAAATAATTTGTTGCCAGGGCTTTAGATTGAATTTATCGTCCAAAATCCCGCCAATCATAATTAAAATTGAACCGCTAAAAATGGCTAATAAATAATCACTGGAAATCCGAGAAAAATTTCCCCAGCCGTTCCAATAAATAAAGCCAATGATCACAAAAAAGGAAATAAATACGGCCAATCCGCCGAGTAACGGTTTGTCAGTCGAGTGAATCTTTCTCTCCTTAGTACCGGCTCTATCAATAATTCCCAAATGCCAAGCCAGTTTTTTGACTATTGGCACCAATATCAAAGCTAGAGTCAACGACCCGACAAACGTCCCGCCATAGATCAAATTGAAAAAAATATTCATAATTCAATTATATCACAAAATATAAAAGCCCCTGCCGCAGCAATGGGCTTAAAATTTTTTGGCAATATCCGCCGCCGCCGCTATTGGCGCAACCACCGAGTCCTGTTCGGCCTGTTTCTTTAAACGAGACAAACGGCAAGCTTCAGCCGAGATTTCCATAACCACACCCGGAGCGCTAATCTTCAGGCCCAAAGCTTCGTTTTGGTGAGCCAAAACAAGCGCTTGAGTCATCGGCTGCCAATAAGCATAAAAAGGCTGCCCGAGGCCAATTTTAGAAACCGAACCAACAAACATAAAAATACCTCCTTGATTTTTGACTGACTAACAAAACAAAAAATAGCAAATCCACCGGCCAATGTCAACCTTACACATTTCTATTATTGAAAAACGATTTAACCATACAAACAATCCAATTCCAATGCAATAATAAATGGATAACAACGATAACAGTCAAAACCAAACCGCTGTAATCGTGCCATAAAACAACCGATTGCCTCAATTCCACCACCTCGTAAGCCACGCCGCGGCCGGCACCGCCACTGGGCAAGAACCACCAACGCCAAAAGCCGGTGATGGCTACTATTAAAATGCAACTAAACCAAAACTATCGACGATAAAATTTATTTTGGCTTTATTTATCTTCATTATTTTTTTCTTTTTTATTATTAATATTTTTCAGATAATAATATTTGAGCCAGATTCTTTTGAAAATCGGTATAGTCAGGGTGGACAATAAAAAACCGAATGATGGCACAATCGAATTGACAAATGGCTTGGGCAATTGAGCCACTGTAAAAAACAGCACCACCACAAAATAAGTCAATAGAAATATCAAGGCCCGCCTAAAAAAGCTGGTTTTCCAGGCCTTGTCAGCTTCCACTTTTTTATTACGAAATTTTATTTTCTCTATTTCCAATTCCAATTCTTCCAATGTTTTCATAATTTTTTATTTTTTATCGCCTGACGGATATCAGACATTAAAGTTAAATAAAAATGTAAATTATTAAGGGTAGCCAGACGCAAAGCCAGAGGCTCCTTAGTTTTAAAAAGATGGTGCAAATAGGCCCGAGAATAATCTTTCAAATTACTGTCGTTTATCGGCTTGGTGTCGTTTTTGAATTTAGCATTAGTAATATTAACCGTCTGATAAAAACCATCCTCTAATCCTTTATTTTTTCTAATATACAACCGGCCATGCCGCGCTTCTCTGGTAGGAATAACGCAATCAAACATATCCACCCCTCGTTTAACCGCCTCAATGATGTTTTCCGGCGTACCCACGCCCATCAAGTAGCGAGGCTTATTGGCGGGCATTTCCGGCGTCAGATAATCCAATACTTGATACATTTCTTGACTGCTCTCCCCCACTGCCAAACCGCCAATCGCATAACCATCAAAACCAATCTCTATTAGTTCTGCCAAACTCTTTAAACGCAAGTCGCGATAAACGCCGCCCTGAACAATACCAAACATTAATTGTCCCCTTTTTAGCTTATTATTGGCTCGCTTGGCCTGTCTAGCCCAATTGGTAGTAATTGTCACTGCCTCCGCCACCTTTTTTTTGTTATCCTTAGCGCTCGGACAAATATCCAGAATCATGACAATATCACTGCCGATTACGCTCTGAATTTCCAAAATCTTCTTAGGTGTTAAAAGATGCTTACTGCCGTCTATGTGCGACCGAAACTCCACTCCTTGAGGAACAATCTTCCGAATATTGGACAAAGAAAAAACTTGAAATCCGCCACTGTCAGTTAAAATCGGCCCCGACCAACCCATTAAACGATGCAACCCGCCGTGTTTTTTTAAAACCGTCAGCCCGGGTTGCAGATAAAGATGGTAAGTATTGGATAGGATAATGGAAGCACCCAAACTTTCCAATTCATCGGGAAATAAATTTTTAACCGCCCCCTTAGTGGCAATCGGCATAAAAAACGGCGTCTTAATCCGCCCGTGAATAGTAGTTAAAACAGCCAGGCGCGCCCGACTTTTTAAAGAATTTTTTAAAAGTTTAAACATGAGTCTATTTCTAACTACTGGTCTACTCTACAATCCCGCTAACTGAACCTAAAATCGGATCAGTAAAAGCGGTAGTAATCGCCTTGAGTCCTTTATTAATTTCCGCCCCAGTCTGTGAATCTTTAGCGGACAATGACAGATTAGAAACCAAAATCAAAACTCGACCCAAATCACTGGACTGCGGCTCGATGCTGACATTAAAAGTCGCCTCGGTATTTTGAGCCGATTTAACCAATCGAGAAATGTACCAGGTAAGCTGGCGCGCTTTACTATCATAAACCAAATCGCCGGTGTTATGGGTTTCTTTATCAGCCCACTCTACATTGGCTGGCAAAGACGCCACTAATCGAACATCTTTGACATCATTTAAATTATTAATCAACTCCAGTTTAATATTATAAGTGGAAACCTCGCCAACTTTGGGTTCAATGGGACCCAAACCCAAAGGAATATTATCCTCGCTATAATATCTTGCCCCCGCATTGACCCCTAAATCAGAACTGACCAAATTAGTAATGGTTTTAGTCCTAATAACCGCCTGACTGCCGCCAACCTGTTCGATTGCCGCCTCAGCATAACTGCTGACGCTAAATTTGGCGATATCTTGATTAACCACCGCTGCCGCATCTTTAATTTTAATCTGCCAATTTATTTGACCTTCTTCGCCCGGTCCTAATCGTAATAACAAAGGAATATTTTTGCCATCCCAAACAATTGAATTGCCCTCCACCGCTCCGCCGGCTTCATCTTGAATGCTGTTTAAATCAAGAATCTGCGAATCAAAATTGGCTTTAATTTTTATATTTTCCAAATTGCTTTCGCCAGTATTTTTATAACTTAAAGAGTAAGTCAATAAATCACCAAAAGCCACCGGCTGGTCTTGAGCTGAACCATTGATAATCAACTGCATCGTTAACTGATCCTTAACTACTTCGGTGTTTAGAACTTGCTCTGACTGCGGATAATAATCAGCATCTTTTTTGATTTGAATCCTGACCTTAAAATCCTTAGTACCAGGCTCGGTAACAGCCGAATAATTGCCTTTAATCTTTATTTCTCCGCCCTGATCCGATTCAATACTGTCAATCGACCAAGTGTTGCTGAAGCCCTCCATCGGTTCTGGTTCGGCGCTGGCATAAATAAATCCTTCCGGGTAATCGGCCACCACCTGCAAATCAGTGAATGTTTCCTGACTTAAGTTTTTATAACTAACAATATATTCCACTTCATTATTGGCCAGGGCTTTATCGGGTCCATTGATATTCAAACTAATTACCGAGGAAGAAACCTTAATATCAACAATTGCGCTCTGCTTAAACTCGGCGTTCAAATTAGCCGGCTTGAAGGCCAAATGACCCTTAAAGGTTTGGACCGAATCAACCGGCGCAATAACCTTGCCGACAATTTCAATTTTTTGCGTCTCACCTACTCGCAAAACATTAAAGGTCCAAACATTATTATCTTCGTTTTCCGCTTCCGGCATCGCTTCGAGATACTGAAAATTATCAGGATATTCCAATTTCAGCTCCAAATTGTATAAATTAACTTTTTCCTTATTGGTGATCATAACAGTATAGACTGCTTCCTGACCGGACACGATGGTAATCGGCGGATCAATTTTCAGAGAAATTCGTTCATTGGTGAAGCTATCGTCCCCCCAATTAGTAAAAAACAAGAAACCGGCCACTGCCGCTGTCAACAAAATCGCTAAAACTGCTATCAACAAATACAATGCCGTTTTCCATTTGGACCGCTGAGTTTTTTCCAATTTGGTCATATCGGGTATTTGTCCATTACCATCGACATAAACGCCGGCCAATCCCCTATCCACATCAACACCGCTCTGCTGTTTGGGCGTCGCTGAAGTCGAGGTGGGTTTGTGAGAATCAACAACCGACACTATTTGCTGTTTGTCGCTACTATCTTTATTGTCAACCATTGTTATTTAAATTTATTTATTATTGAGAAGAAGCTAAGCCAATAAAATAAAATTTATCTTGATCTAGTTGGTCATAAAAATAAATTTTATTACTTTCGGCGGGAACCGTCGGATAAACCACTTGTTTGGTGACCGTCTCTGGATAAGTTATGCTGGTACTAAATTCCCCATCGCCACCCGGCTGTTTTTGAACTACTAAACTGTAAGAGTCATATTGCCGTTGAGGCATGAAAGCGGCAAGAAAACGTCCCCAGCCTTTATTGGCGGTCTGTTTAGCTGTTTCGGCCGCTAAATTGAGCTTGAAGGGCAATTTATACACTAATAATAAATCCCCGGATTGTCCCGGCGCTAAAATCTGCCAATTACCAAAGACGGTCTTGTTGCCCTCACGATAGATTCTAGTTTGAGAATCAGGATCAATTTCAGCGCTATTTTCATTAAGCAGCCCCTCATCAACCATCAAGGGATAATCAACTTCTTTAAAATCAGTTTCCTTGGGCTGGCTAAAGCCGATTGCTTTAATCAATTGACTGCCGGCTGGCACATAAAATCGCAAATAACTACGACTGGGATAATTGGTAAAATTTTCATCAATTGGTCCCAAATGACTGCGCCGAACAATCACTGAATCAATAACTGACCCGTCGACCATAATCTGAGCCTGATGATAAATTTGCTGTTTAATAATATTATCTGTTTTACCGCCGCCAATATTAGTAGAAACCAAACTAAAGTAATCCTTGTCAGTATCTTTCATTCCTCCATGCCAATTATTACTGGCGATAAAATTCTGCAATTCATCATCAAAAGAATAAATCAAGATATCCTTGGCGGTCAAACCCTGCTCGATTGCCGCCAATAAATTCAAAAATTCATCCGGCTCAGCGTCAAAAACCTCCGTCAATAATTTAGGCGCCAGATCACCAAGGATTTTTTTGGGCTGGTGTTCGCTATCATACTCAATTTCCACTTCTTTTTGAATCTCCATTTCAAAATTTGCTGCCGTTATTTTTTTCTGATATTCAGGCAAATCAATATCGCCAATTACCGTCAACAATTGACTAAGCCAATCAGAATTGACGGCAATCACCCCATCAATGGTTGGCCCGCCGCTTTTATTATAAAACCAAGCGATTTTTTCCGCTGATCTAGGCCAATCCGGCCACCAATTGGCATCTTGAAACTCCCAACGCGGATTGATCAATTGTAGCGGTTGAGGCGACTGAACCAATTCTTTCATTCCGGCCCGGACATCATAAGTTCCGCCAGCCGGGATATCAATCTTATCAATATTACCGGATTTAAAATCAATCAAAGCAAAACTGCCCATAAAACCGCCCGTCGCCCTTAATTCGTTATCGTTTTGAAAAACAAACAAATAACGCCTCAATTGGTTATCACCCAAAAAATTAACCGCAAAATCTATGGCTGAATTCAACTGCCTGAGACTGTTAATAAACAGCGGCAATTTTTCTGCCAAAACAGTAAATTGAGCCTGCTTATCCAAGGGTAAATTGCTCATCTTAATTTTGGTTAATTTGTCTTCGGCCAACTCCAATTCTCGCAACGCTACTTGACTATATTGGCCAAATGATTTTATTTTCCCCGTTAAGCTTGAATCAGTATCGGCATTAATAGTTTCCAAGCCAACCAATAAATTTTCTCCCGCTAGTGACAAGTGGTCGCCCAAATCAAGCATATTTTTGCCACTTTTGAAAGTATTACCCAGGGGGAGCGTCTCGGCAATGACCGTTAAAAATGATTCAATATCGGTCAACTGTTCCTGGGCAGAAACAAAATTCTGGTTAGCGGCCGCTAAGTGTTCCTTGGCTGAAGAAAAATTAAAAAACTTTAACTGCTCACTGGCCAAATCCAAATTCGACAACGCCTCTTCGGCTTGACCCAAAACCGCTCCTTTAGCCAATTTAATTTCCTGCCAATAATCAAAACTCTTAATTGGTAGGGCGATTATCAGGCATAAACCGACAAAAACAGCCAGCGGTTTCCAAAATAAACCAGCCGGGCCGGAATTATTAAAATCAACCACTGGCTGGACTGGCTTGACTTTGGCTAACGATGTTCGTTCGATTTGACCAATTCTAAAATCAACAATCGCTTGGCTGACAGCAGCCTTGGGCCGATAGTCAAAATCAATCACTTCATCATGATTGATAAAACCGATTTTCCCGGCCCACTCATAAAGCAATTCCCCGGAAAACAAAATAATCTGATAGAAAAAATTACCTACAAAAATAAGCAAATTAATCACTGATACTTCTTGCCAGCGGCTGAGTGTTTTTGAGGTTTTTTTGCCTCGAATCAGCGGTAAATTCGGGGACAAATCAACTCGGCCCCAAAATTTTCTTTTCCAATAAGTTACCTTGGCTGAAATCAGTTTCAAAAAATTAATAAATTCACTTTTTTCGAAAGCCACCAATTCAAAAATATAAAACTTAGATAAAATATCCGCAGCCGGCAATTGGTCATAATAATTACCCTCTATTCCCGAGAGAGACGGCCTAACTCGCTCGATGAATTTGGCTTGGGATAAATCCAACAAATATGGCGAGCGATAAGAATCAAGAGGATTTTTGGCCACAATGACGGAAACCTGCCGATTTTTACCGCCAATAGCAATTTTTTTATCATTAATTAAAAAATCCGTCTCGGCTGACGCTAAAAATCGACCAACACTCTGATTGTTTTTAGTTGGTTTGATTTTATTCGCCCTCACCGAAACGGATGTTTTTTTTCTGGTTTTTTTAACTGGACTTTTGACGTCCTTGCTTGCCTTTGCCACCGTGTTTAAAGTTATAAAACTTTTTTTATTATAACATAAAACAATAATTAAAAACAACTACCAACCAATTGGGGATAAAATAAATTTTTTAAGCTCAGGTCGCCATCAAGAAATAACTAATTTCCTTTAAAAATTTGACGATAAATATTCAAAGTGTTTCTAGCTAAAACAGACCAAGAATATCTTTTTAGATTCTCCCGTCCGCGTCTAATTAGATCCTCTCTTAATAAATGATCATGTAAAACGGTTTTAATTTTTTGAGTTATTTCGTAGGGATCATTGGGATCAAAAAATAAAGCGCTCTGTCCAAGAATTTCCGGCAAACAGGTGGCATTGGAACTGACCACCGGCAAGTCATAACTTTGCGCCTCTAGCGGCGGCAAGCCAAAGCCCTCAATCAAACTGGGAAAAACATATGCTTCGGCGCCGGCATACAAGCAGGCCAAATCATTATCATCAACAAATCCAGTTAATATCACCCGACCAGTTAAGCCGCTGTCGTCAATTTGCTGTTTTAATTTTTGATAAAAAAATGTTTCTTTACCGACTAAAACCAACTGTAATTGGTCGTGATCTTGAATCAAATACCTAAAGGCATGGAGCAAATTATCCAAATTTTTATGAGGGTAGGCCGAACCAACATAGAGCAGATAGTTATGGTTCAAATTGAAGCGTTCCAATACTTGCCGGCAATCACTAGAACGATCAAGCGGCGGATCATAGCCCTCATAAGTAATATTGATTTTTTCCGGTCGGATTTTAAGTGAATTAACAATATCATCTTTGCTAAATTGGGAAACAGTAATAATGGTCGCCGCTCGTTTAGCCGCTGATTTGACAGTTAAACGATAGAAAAAAAGTTTTAATCGATAAAGAACCAATGGTAAAGTAGTGGCCCGGCTATCAGGATAATGAGAAATAATCAAATCATGAATAGTCACTACAAATGGCCGACGATAAAACCAAGGCACATTAAAATGAGGAAAATGAACCAAATCCAATTTATATTTAGCAAGAAGATAGGGCAATCGCAGTTGCTCTTTCACCGAATAAACCGAATAATCGGCTAAAACCTTTTTAAAATTAGCGCCGGGTACTTCAAACACAGCAAAACCGGCTCGGTCCAAAAAAATAAAATACTCATTTTTTCCGTCAATTGCCGCCAAACCTTCAATTAATTTCTGGATATAGCGACCAATGCCGGCATGGCCGGGTCCATATAACCTGGCGTCAATACCAATTTTTAAGTGAGTTGTTGACTGATCAACTTTCATAATTCTTGTTCAAAAATTTGTAAAGTCTTTCTAGCGGTTTTCTGCCAACTGAACTGTTGAGCGCGCTCCAAGCCCTGATTAATAAGCTGCGCCCGAAAACGGCTATCAGTCCGTAAACAATTAATAGCTGCCACTATTTCTCCCTGATTATAGGGGTCAACCAATAACCCCGCGCGATCAACTACCTCCAATTGAGAAGAATTATTGGCCGCGATCACCGGACAGCCGCAGGCCATCGCCTCCATAATCGGCAAACCAAACCCTTCATAATATGACGGGTAAAGAAAAATTTCCGCTAAATTATATAAAGCCGGTTTATCGGCTTCGGCCACATAGCCAATTAATTTGATTCGCTTATCTTGATTAGCTAGGGTTCTGACCAATTTCGCTTTCCAACTCAACCCGCCGGCGATTACCAGGTGGTTATCCCCCTCAATATTTTTAAAAGATTCTATAATAGTTTCAATATTTTTACGGGGCTCCAAATTGCCAAGATACAAAATAAATTTTTCCGGTAAATTATACTTCGTCCTCACCGCCGCCAGAATTGGATCAGCTTTATCCAACTGACGATAGTGTTTACTAACACCCAACTGAACCACTCTAATTTTTTCAACGGGGATACCTAATAAATCAACCAAATCTTCCTTAGTGTTATCGGAGTCAGCAATCAAAATATCAGCTTGTTTAATAACCCCCTTCCTTAAAACTAATTTTTGCCACAGTCGCATTTTCCAGGAAAAAAAATCGGAAAATTTTAAAAAAGATAAATCATGGACAACTAACACTCGCCGACAATTTGGGGACCAGGAAGCAAAATGCAGATTGGGCAAGAAAAACAAATCCACCCCGCCAATCAGTTGGTCAAATTTGGGAAAATCAAAAAAATTAACCGCCAAATTAAATAGCTTATTTGGATAATTAAAGCCGCAATTAAAGGCATTGGTTTGGGAAAAATCTGGCACGGTAGTTTTTTTTCGAGAATTATAAAAAAGCAGATACTGATTTTTTTGATCGAGCGCCAATAAATTTTCCAGTAAATGATAGGTATACCAAGACACCCCCGAATACCGATTATCCATCAATGACCGGATGTCGACCCCTATTTTCATCTCCAATCTTAGTTAATAAATTAAATATTTTCTGCTTGAATGTCTCCAGACTAAATTGTTGGGCGTATTCTTTGATTTGCATCGGATTATAGCGTTGGGGCTCAAAACGAATTATCCGGTCAGCCAATTCCTCCCAAATCTGTTCATCAAAAAATTCTCCGCTTAAGCCCTCCTTAACTGTTTCAGTGGCGCCACCGGCGCGATAAGCAATAACTGGCCGCCCCGAAGCCATGGCTTCAATCGCGGTAATACCAAAATCTTCTTCTTGAGGATTCAAATAAGCGATACAATTGGCGAATAACTGTTTTTTGGTCGCATCGTCAATCTTGCCCAAAAATTGAACATTAGGTTTAGCCATTCTCTTCAAGATTTTAAGCTCCGGACCGATGCCAAACACTTTCAGTGGAATGCCCAACCGAGAAAATGCCCTGACCGCCAAATCAACTCGCTTATATGGCACCAGCCGGCCACCAGCCAAATAATATTTTTTAGGGTGGTTAGAAATAAAAAACTCCTCCACCGCCACCGGCGGATAAATCACCTCGCTGTTGCGGTTATAATATTTTTTAATTCGATTTTTGACTGTCTGAGAATTGGCCACAAAGTAATCCACCCGATCAGCCGCCAACCGGTCCCATTGTCGCAGTTTTCTTAAAGTAAGCGGTAATATCAATTTAATCACCGAATTAACCCGCAACTCTTTGATATAAAAATAGGTATCCATCCAAAGAAATCTGGTTGGCGTATGGCAGTAACAAATATGAACACTGTCCGGCCTGGTAATCACTCCTTTGGCGAAAGAAGAGGCGCTGGAAATAACCACATCATAATCCATCAGATTATAATTTTCCGTTGCTAAGGGCATCAATGACAAATACCACTGGTATTTGGAAACTCCCAAAGGAATATTCTGTAAAAAAGAAGTTCGAACATCCTGATCGTGGAAAAAATTATTGGTTCGTCTTCGGTCAAAAATCAAAGTAAAAATTGGCGCCTGGGGAAAGAATTCTTTAAGCACCTTAACGACCTGCTCAGCTCCGCCATCTTGAGCTAAGTGATCATGAACTAAAGCAATCTTTAATCGACCGCTCGGGGTGAAATTAGAACTGGTCATATATGTCCAGTTTAGCTAATTTACGATTCTTTGGCAAACAAAAACGACTCATCGCAACATGAGCCGTTAATCAAATGGCCTTATCTGATTATTTCCAACCAGAAAATCGGCCAACACAGACAAACCAGCGCTAAACTGGCCAGTACTGTTCTTCTTCTGACAACGCTCGGATTCTGATGATAAGCGATTGTCAGCAAATAAACAAACAAGCTACCGCCCACAGCTAAATAAAATCCCAATAACAGCCAAATCCATAACATTTTTTACCCTCCTTTGTTTTCGCTTATTCCGCCTGGCGTCGCCTTAAAATAGCCACTGGAGTTTTAAACAAAATCATTAAATCCAATTTGGGACTCCAATTTTCCATATACCAAGTATCCAAGCGTATTTCTTCTTCAAAATCAAGATCAGAACGGCCAGAAACCTGAGCCATGCCGGTAATGCCCGGCCGAATGGTCAGTACTTTCCGATGGTGATTCTGATATTTAGCCACCTCCTCAACTTCATGGGGCCGTGGACCAACCAAACTCATTTTACCCACTAAAACGTTAAATAATTCCGGCAATTCATCAATACTAAAACGGCGAATAAATCGTCCCACTCGAGTCACTCGGGGATCTTTTTCAAATTTCATCATCGGAGTACCGGCTCGAAGGTTTTTCTGATGATTTAAAAAATTTTCATCAAACCGATATTTATGGGCGTCTTTAACCATTGAACGAAACTTAAAATACTTGAATGGCCGACCCAAAGCGCCAATCCGCTGATAAGAAAAAAATAACGGCCCGACAGAATCAAGTTTAATCGCCACTGCCGTTAAAATGAAAATTGGCGAGAGTAAGATGATTAATAACAGGGCAACAATAATATCAAACAACCGCTTATAAACCCGCCCCCAACCATCCAAACGCGTCTTCTTAACTTCAACAATCGGCAAGCCGGCAATAGTATTGATTTCAAAATTGGTAATCGGCCAATCAAAAATATCAGCAACAAATTTTAGGGTGATATGATTGATATAAGAAAAATCATTCAAACGATTAATTTCCTTACTGGACAATTGGGCCGTAACCACTAAAATCTCATCAAACTTATCCTGTTCGACCAATTGAGTCAAACGCGCCTCTGTATTCTTTTGAAAATCAGGAAAAGTCTCCACCACCCGATAGCCAGATTTCTTATCTTGCTGAAAATTAGCCGCCGCCTCCTGAGCTAATTGACCCTGGCCAATAATGATCAACCGGTGGACCCCCCAGCCGTAATAATATAAAAAATGCTGGACAAAACGAACAATTAGCCGGCCAGCGACCACTAAAACGATACTAAACAACCAACCAGCAATAATAATAAATCGAGAATCAAATAAACTACGGCTGAAAAAGAAACCAAACATTAATAGCATCACCGCCGTTGAACAACCCAAAATTATTTTATAGAATTCATCAATCGCCCGTCTGGTACCGCGCATTGAATACAGACCGGCAAAAGCAAAGCTAACTAGCCAAAGTAAAGCCACCATTAAAACAATCCGTAAATAACTGTCAAAACGCAAATCAAAAATCACCGGCCTAATTTCCTGCACCGGCTCCCAATAGCGAGCATAAAAAGAAATAATTCCGGCCAACACCACCATCAAATAATCAATTGGCACCAAACTGGCAGAAATGGCAATTTCTGATCTTTTCATATTATAATTTTAACCAAAAATTCTAACATAATAAAGAAGGAAAATCAAGAATAAAGTCTTCTCTTACCCGCAATCATTGACAAATATTAAAATATTTGATAAAATAATTTTGTCCAAACAAGCTGGATGACTGCTCGGTTTTAGCTTTAAACGCTTTGACCGGGAGGAAAGTCCGAACACTCTTTCCGTTTTTTTTTCGGAATGTCGTGGTAGTGGCTAACGGCCACCCAGGTCGTCGCAAGGCGGTCTGAGGACTAGTTCCACAGAGACAATACTATCCCGAGCAATCGGGACAAATGTGAAAAGTGTGAAGGTGTTTTAAATTGGGCTAGAGATATCTCCTCAACTTAAAGCTACTTCACTCGGCCTCTGGCGACAGAGTGCCCGTGGTAAACTCTACCTAGTGCAACCCCAAATCTAGTCGGGGGCTCGAGCTGGCCAGTAATGACCAGCCCAGATAGATAGTCATCGCTCTGATTATTGTCAGAGTACAGAATTCGGCTTATAGGCTTGTTTGGACCAATTAAAAACCAACCCAATTATTTGGGTTGGTTTTTGCTTTAATGCTTTTTAGCAACTATGTTCGTCAAGCGCCTCATTGACCAAACGATCCGCTTCTTTATTATCCTCGCGAAAAACATGTTTAAAATTTATTTTGTCAAAAGCCTGAGCCAAATTCCAAACCTTGACAAATAATGGCGCGATGCCGGCGTTTTTGACCTTATACTCCCGATTTAATTGTTTTACTACCAATTCCGAATCAAGACAACAATCCACCTCGCCAACCCCGGCTGCTCGGGCTTTTTCTAACCCCAAGATTAATGCCTGGTATTCCGCCTGATTGTTGGTCGCCTCGCCAATATATTGCTTATAAACCCATTTTTGCCCAGCAATTTCCAAAACCACCCCAATGCCCGCCGGTCCAGGATTGCCCCGAGCTCCCCCATCTGTATGCAAAATCGCTTTCATAAGTTATAAAATTTTTATTTTTAATTTCAGATCCGCCCCGGCGTTTTACGAATTTCCCAACTTTTTAACCTTATGGACTAACTACTCAACCTTAAATCCATCAATTTTAGTTGCAACTCCCGATTGCCATTCCATTCGTTCACCCCCAATTCAAAAACAATATCAATTTTATCGCCTACTTTCAGTTTAGCACACCAATCGCCAAACGAAAAACCAATCAATTTGTGTTTAGCCGGCGAACCATTTTGACTGACAATCACCTTCAAATGTTGGCCGTCATTTCCGACTGGATAAAGTTGTTCTATATTCAATTGCCGAATAAGAAATAATGGCGACAAATTGCCTTCGCCAAAAGGAGCGAATTTTTCCAACTCACCGACTAAATTCCAATTAACTTCTTCAAGATTAATATCTGCATCAATGTCAACAATAGATTTTAAATCTTCCTTAGTAATCGCCTGATTGGCCAATTGGGATAAACTGTCTTGAAATTTTAGAAAATTATCTTGGCCGGAAACAGAAAAACCGCAGGCCTGGCTGTGACCGCCATAACGTTCCAATAAGTGGTCATTTTTCTTTAACGCGGCGGTAATATCAAAAACCGAAATACTGCGGCCGGAGCCAACGTACTTCCCCCCCTTCTTGGTCGCCTCCTGTTGTCGGGACACTGCCAAAACCGGCCGATGATGACGATCGCACAAACGGCCAGCAACCAGTCCCAAAATACCGGTCGGCCAATCGTCACCAACCGTCCAAAGAATTTTATTTTTTTCCACTTGCTCAATTACCTGCTTATCCGCCTCCCTTAATATTTTATCGGTCAAATTCTGTCGATCTTTATTGTTCTTCTCCAAAATATCAACCAATTTGGCTGCTACTGACACTGAATCAGTGGTCAACAAATCAAAAGCAACCGAAGCGTGATTAATTCGGCCGGCGGCGTTTAATCGGGGCACAATTCGCCAACCGACATATTGACTGTCAATTTTTGCCGAACCATTAGTAGCTTCAATTAATTTTTGCAAACCCGGTCGCCGGGTTTGATTTAAAACAATTAAGCCATATTTTACCAATACCCGATTCTCTCCGATTAGCGGCATAATGTCGCCAATAGTAGCGATTGCCACTAAATCCATAAGCCATTTTTCAAATCCGGCTGGTAATTTAACCGGAAAATCAAGCTGCTCCTGACTGATAGCCAACGCCTGACAAAGTTTAAAGGCCACCCCGGCGCCGGACAAAAAAGGAAACGGATAACCCGAATTTTTGACCATTGGGTTAATAATGGCCAGCGCCTGAGGCAAGGTGGGCGGCTCTTGGTGGTGGTCAGTAACAATCACCGCCACGCCACCTTGATTTAAAATTTCAATTTCTTCTTTATTGGCGATTCCGCAATCAACCGTAATTAACAACTGAAAGCCTTGATTAATAATCCGCTTAACCACTTTTTGATTGAGACCATAACCCTCAGTATCTCTGAAGGGAATATAAATATCAACATCGGCGCCAAAAGCCTTTAAGGTGGAGAATAAAATCGCCGAAGCGCAAACCCCATCAGCATCATAATCACCGTAAATCATTATTTTTTCCTTTTGACGGATGGCCGCAAAAATTCGCCCGACTGCTTGCTCCATATCACTGAATAAAAACGGACTATGGCTATGATCGTCATAACTAGGGTTAAGAAAATCATCAATCGCGGCCTGGCTAGTCAAACCGCGATTAAACAACAGCTGAACAATAATATTATTCAGCTCTGGAAATTGATCGATTATTGAACGGTCAGCAACCGGTTTAACCAACCATCTTTTTTCCATAAGTTAATTTTGACAATTTTAAACAGTTACGTTATTATTTTAATATGAAAAAATCCAATAAAAAAAATACCCTTAAAACAGTCTGGACGATTATTGTTTTACTGATGATATTTTCAATGGTCTTTTTCTCAATTATGCCGCTATTCTACTAATGGACAAATATCTGAAAATTGTTTTAATCCCGAAACTTCGGGATTATTTTTTTAATACCGCCAAAAAAGTTTCCGCGGGAATATCCACTTTGCCCAAATTCATCATTTTCTTTTTGCCCTTTTTCTGTTTTTCCAATAATTTGGCGCGCCGACTCCAATCGCCGCCATATAATTTAGCAGTTACATCTTTACGCAAAGCGGACAATCTTTCAGCGGCGATAATCTTACCGCCAACCGCCGCCTGAATTTTGACCATAAATTGCTGACGGGGCAATTCATTTTTTAAAACATTGACAATACGCTTACCTACCTGATGAGCGCTATCCTTGTAAGTGATCAATGAAAGCGCATCTATTTTTTCCTCGGCCACCAAGATGTCCATTTTAATCACTTCCGCCGCTTGATAAACATCAAAATCATAATTCAGACTGGCATAACCAGAAGAAATCGACTTGAGCTTGTCATAAAAATCCACAATCAACTGAGTCAAGGGAATGCGGTAATGTAAAATAGCCACCTCCTGATCAAGATATTCCGTGTTGAGATATTCACCCCGTTTTTCAGTGGCCAATTGCATGATTGGGCCAATATACTGCTGGGGGGTAAAAATATCCACGCGCATTATCGGCTCTGCCACTGCCTCAATATAAGTGGCTTCGGGTAATTCCGCCGGATTATAAATCATTTTCTCCACGCCACTCTTAAATTTTACCCGAAAAGCGACACTGGGCACGGTCACCACCAAATCCAAATCAAATTCCCGCCGCAGCCGCTCCTGGATTATTTCCAAATGGAGCAACCCCAAAAACCCGCAACGAAAGCCAAAGCCCAGGGCCGGCGAATTTTCCGGCTCATAACTCAAAGCGGCGTCATTGAGCTTCAATTTTTCAATCGCTTCCCGCAGACGGCCAAAATCGCTGCCATCTTTACAGAAAAAACCGGCAAACACCATCGGTTTAACCTCTTTGTATCCGGGCAAAGGCTTGGAATCACTGTTTCTCAAAATAATCGTGTCACCGACCTTACATTGAGCCACCTCCCTCAAACCAGTGACAATATAACCGATCTCACCAGCAGTTAACTCGCCGGTTTTATAAAGCTTCGGATTAAAATACCCAACCTCCAAGGCTTCCGCGTTTGTACCATTAGAATGAAAACTTAATTTATCTCTAGTTTTGACTCGACCATCAAAAACTCTGACATAAGCGATTACTCCCTTATAATCATCATAAACCGAATCAAAAATAAGGGCCCGCAAAGAATTGGCTTGGCCCTCGCGGGGCACCGGCACCTTATTAATCACCGCCTGCAAGACTTCAGCCACTCCCTGGCCAGTTTTGGCAGACACTTTATAAATATCCGCCGGCTGGCAACCGATCAGGGAACAGATTTCCCGCTCCACTCGTTCGACCTGGGAATTGGGTAAATCAATCTTATTGATAACCGGAATAATTTCCAAATTGTGCTCCAAAGCCAGATATAAATTGCCTAAGGTCTGGGCTTGTACCCCCTGGGTGGCGTCAACCAAAAGTATTGCCCCTTCCACCGCCATCAGACTACGGGAGACTTCATAAGTAAAATCCACATGGCCAGGAGTGTCTATCAAATTAAGTTCATAATTCTGATAATTCATCCTGACCGGCTGGAGCTTGATAGTGATGCCGCGCTCCTGTTCAATGTCCATCTGATCCAGCACCTGTTGGTGCATTTTTCGTTTATCAATAGTGCTGGTAATCTCCAGCATCCGGTCGGCCAAAGTGGATTTGCCGTGGTCAATATGGGCGATAATGCAGAAATTCCTTATTTGTTGGTTATTGGTCATAAAAATAATGGATAATACTAACAAATTGTACCAATAATTAGGTATAAAATCAAGGGAATGGAAAACGAATTTAAAATTAAAAATAGAGACATTATCCGCAATGTCTCTACAATCATAAATACATTTTGAAAACCAAAATCACACTCCCTCGCCTTCTCTGGCCACATCCTCGGCAACGGCCGGACTGACTTTTTTGAGCAGCTTCTTTTTCATTGCCGAAACAAAAATTGCCATCTCTTCCATATTCAACAGCCAACCCAATAGCCAATAACCGGCCAAGCCGCCCAAACCAGCCAGCAGCCCCTGGGCAAAAATGCCCAAAAACTTTTCTGTCGGCACAATCAGATTAAGGAGCTGGAGCAGGCTATAAGTGATTAACCCGGCACCCAAAGCGGAAAATAAAATCCGCAAGGAGGAATCAATAATTTTACGGCCGTCCAGTCGGCCAATTTTAAATCGCAGCCAAATTAATAACAAAATCAAATTAACTATTGACGAGACCGAAATCGCCGCCGGCAGAGCCAAAATCCGTAAATCCGCCACTAGCCGTAAATCAGAGATTTTCAAAATAGCGGCCGTAAAAAAAGAAAAATCATTATCAAAACTAAACACCCAACAAAAAAACAGTAAGGCAATCAAATTAACCGCCAAAGAGACCAGGCCCAAATAAAACGGAGTCTTACTGTTCTGTAAGGCATAAAAAGCGCGAATCAATAAGGGCAAAACGCTTTGAGCAAATAAGCTTAGGGCAAAAATAGCCAGGCTGGCGGCAGTTAGCCGAGTATCCAGCCAACCGAACTCGCCCGCCCCCAAAATAACGCGGACAATCTGCGCCCTAAGCACATAAAACAAAACTGACACCGGCACAATTAAAAATAAAATCTGACGAAAAGTGGAAGAGAGGGCAACCACAAAATCCCCTAAGTCCTTTTTGACAGCCAAGACCGATAAAGTCGGCAAAGCGGCCACAGCAAAAGAAACACCAAAAATCCCCAAGGGAAAACTTTGCAAATTATTGGCCAAATTGAAAATCGCTAACGAACCGGCCGCCAAAGTGGAAGCCATCATAGTCACTAGCAAAATATTCAACTGATTTAATACTAATGTCATTGTCCGCGGAATAGTCATCCGACCGACCCGCAAAACATTTTTATCGCGCCAATTTAATATCGGCCGATAACGATAACCCGAGGAAAAAACCGTCGGCAACTGAATCAACAAATGCAACAGGGCGCCGAACACTACGCCCCAAGCCAGACCATAAAGCCCCCATTCATCAACCAAATAAATTGCGCCGACAATAATGCCGATATTATAAAATATCGGCGCCAAAGAATAAACAAAAAATTGCTTGAATGATTGGAGAATTGAACCCAAAACCGCTGAAATACCCAATAACACCGGGCTTAAAAACATAATCCGTGACAAAGACACCACGAGCGCCAGCTTCTCAGCAGAAAAACCGGGCGTAATTAAAGGAATAATTTGTTCGGCAAAAACAAAAAATAAACCACAAATCAGCAATAAGCCAATAATAATGAAGTTAAGCACACTATTAATCAATCGCCAAGCTTCCTGTTTTTTACGATTCAATGGCGATGCTTCTTCCAACAGGCTAGTAAAAACCGGAATTAATCCGGCAGAAATCGCTCCCAAAACCACCAAATTATACACCAAATCCGGCAACCGAAAAGCGGCATAATAAATATCCAGAGTGTCGCCGGCGCCAAAATGCGAAGCTAAAATTCTATCCCGAAAAACACCCAGTAGCCGGCTAACCAAAGACAAGGCGCCAATAATAATCGCTGCCGAGGTAATAGTCCGGGACTGAGAATTGATAATGTTTTTGAATTTGAACATTATTTACAGTGACAGTAAGTCTGAAAACTAGCTCAACTTAGATTGAGCAATCAAGGCTATTACTACTCCCACAAAAATAATGCCAAAAACAACATAAACCATAAAATAAAATTTTAATTTTTTAAGATAAAATTTTCAATAAATATCATTGGCTGATTATCCTGGCATCCACAATCTTGGCGCCCTGGCCTTTGGCGCCGACCATCACCGGGTTAAAATCCACCTCAGTAATCCGTGGCAATTGGCAGGCGGCCTTACCCAACCTGACCAAAATATCGGCCAAGGCCTCAATATCCAAGGGTTTCTGGCCGCGAGCGCCGGCCAAAATCTTGGCGACTTTTAATTCTTTAATCATCTCTCTGGCAACCGCCGGACCAAAGGGCGCTATTCGAAAAGAGACATCATTGAACACTTCCGCGTAAATGCCGCCAGTGCCAACCATTACTAACGGACCAAATTGCCTATCTCGCTTCATTCCAACGATAATCTCAAAGCCGGTCACCATCTCGCCAATTAAAAATCCGGAAACGGCAGGAATATTTTTCTTCATTTGTTTTACAGCTCGCTCTAATTCAATAACGGATTTAATGTTCAATTTGACCCCGCCAACATCAGATTTATGCAGCGCCTTGGGCGAAACGACTTTGACTGCTATGGGCCAACCAATATTTTGAGCCGCCGCCTCAGCTTCAGCCAAATGGCGGGCAAAAACAGCGCGATGAAAATTAAATCCCCAGGGCTTCAATAACTGTCTGACTTCTATTTCGGTCAATGTTTTTTTGTTTAATATTTTAGGCGTCTTACTGCTCGTTAGCGGCTTAATTGTTGGTTTAGTTTTCAGATTATTTTTTTTCCATTGGTTATAACGCCACATCTGGCCCAAGGTGGCAACTGCTTGATTGGGAAAAGCATAAACCGGCAGTGAATAACGGCTAAAAAGTTCATAATGGGGAGTAATGCTGGCCTCGCCCATAAAACAAGCCAAAACAGTTTTTTGACTCCGACGACTAATTTGGCCGACTGTCTTAGTAATAGCGGCAATATCGGTCATTTTCTGCGGCGTCAAGGCAATAATAATGGCATCAATCTTGTCATCCTTCAGCGCTTGCTCTAAAGCCAACTGGTAACGATCGGCCGTGGCATCGCCCAAAACATCAATTGGATTTTTAACGCTGGCCGCCTCAGGCAATCCAGCCTTAAGCTTTTTTTGGCTAGTCACCGATAAAGACGCCAAGGTTAGACCATTAGCCGGCAACAAATCAGTTAGTAGCACGCCCGGCCCGCCAGCATTGGTAATAATGGCGACGCGATTGCCCCTGGGTAACGGTTGCAAAGAAAAACCCTTGGCTAAATTGACAAAATCTTCCAGATCCTCGGCCTCGATCGCGCCGACCTGATTAAAAACCGTTCTATAGGTTTGAGCGGAACCAGCCAAGGAACCGGTGTGGGATGATACGGCCTGCTGGCCATGTTCGGTTTTACCAGCCTTTAACACCACAAGCGGTTTTTTACGGCTCAAAGCGCTGGCTATCTCCATAAATCGAGTGCCGTTTCTGACATCTTCCAAGTAAGCCATTGCCACTTTGACTTTCTTATCCGTCATTAAATATTCCAATACCTCAGACTCATCAATGTCCAACTTATTGCCTAGGCTGACAAAATAAGCCAAGCCTAATTTCTGGGCTTGAGCCAAATCCAAAACAGCCGTCCCCAGAGCGCCGGATTGAGACAAAAAAGCAATCTTGCCAACCGCTGGTGCGGTTTTGGCAAAAGAAGCGTTAATTGGCAATAAATTGGAAATATAACCCAAACAATTCGGGCCAAGAATTCTAATTTGATATTTCTGGGCAATTTTTTCAACCTGTTTCTCCAATTTCATTCCGACCGGCCCCAACTCCCGAAAACCAGCCGAAATAATCACAATATTAGCGCATTTTTTCTTACCGCACTGCTCCACGGCCTTGGGAACAAACTGAGCCGGAATAACAATAATTGCCAAATCAACAGCCCTAGGCACTTGCAAAATTGAGGGATAGGCCGGTAAGCCTTCAATATCTTTATCATCCAGATTAATCGGATAAATTTTGCCGCCAAAACTATTTTTCAAATTGACCACAATGTCATTACCCACCTTGCCCGGCTTGGCCGAGGCGCCAATTATCGCCACTGACTGGGGATTAAAAAAGGAGTCTAAACTGGTTTTATTTTTAATTGGCATAGGGCCCTGGTTTATGATTTTCCTTTTTTATTTTATCATAATTTTCCAGATAAAAAAACAGCTCAACATATTTGAATATTATTTCTTCATTAAAACAGGCGCCATTTAGGCGCCTGTTTTTGAAATAAGGTATGCTAATCAACCGATTATTACTTGGTGGTCTTCTCTTTTATGACTGCCTGCGCCGCCGCCAATCTAGCAATCGGCACTCGAAATGGGGAGCAAGAGACATAAGTGAAGCCCTCGCGGTAGCAAAATTCGACCGAAGCCGGATCGCCACCATGCTCGCCGCAAATGCCAATTTTTAAATCCGGTTTGACGCTGCGGCCCTTACGGACGGCAATTCTGATCAGTTCGCCGATTCCTCGCTGATCCAATGATTGGAACGGATCAATATCATAAATCCCCTGACTGACATATTCCTTCAAAAATTTGCCAGCATCATCACGACTAAAGCCGGCGCCCAACTGAGTCAAATCATTAGTGCCGAAAGAAAAGAAATCAGCCTGCTTAGCAATTTCATCAGCCGTGACCGCCGCTCGGGGCACCTCAATCATTGTGCCTATTTTATAATTAATTTTCGAATCCGCAGCTTGGAGTTTTTGCTCAATAATTTCAACAACCCGCTTCTTGATTATCTCCAATTCTTTAGCCGTACCAATTAAAGGAATCATAATTTCCGGCTTAACTTCGGTTTTACGACCGCATTTGGGACAATCTTGTGACACTTCAAGCGCCGCCTCAATAATTGCTGTCACCTGCATATCATAAATTTCCGGATAAGTAATTGCCAACCGGCAGCCGCGATGACCTAACATCGGATTGAACTCATGTAATTCGGCAATTTTGGCTTTTAAGGTGCCGGCATCCACTTCCATTTCTCGCGCCAAATCATAAATATCTTTTTCCTCAGTCGGCAAAAATTCATGCAGCGGCGGATCCAATAAACGAATCGTAACGCCAAAACCGTCCATAGCATGGAACAAACCAATAAAATCTTCCTTTTGATAAGGCAATAATTTAGCCAACGCTTTTTGCCGGCCTTCAATATCAACTGCCAAAATCATTTCCCGGACTGCTTTAATTCTATCACCCTCAAAAAACATATGTTCCGTCCGGCATAAGCCAATGCCTTCCGCGCCAAATTTTCTGGCCACTTGGGCATCATGAGGGGTATCGGCATTGGTCCGAACACCCAAAGTTCTAATCTCATCGGTCCAATTCATAATCGTGGCGAAATCACCGCTCATTTCCGGATCACGGGTAGTCACCTTGCCCAAATAAACCCGACCATCGCTACCATCCAGGGTGATAAAATCACCTTCTTTAACGACTACACCCTTGCTTTTAATTGTAAGTTGCTTATTTTTTTCATTAATGTCAATATCAGCACAACCGGCAACACAGCAAGTGCCCATGCCTCGGGCCACAACCGCCGCATGAGAGGTCATCCCGCCTCGGGCAGTTAAAATACCTTTGGCGCTGTGCATACCGTCAATATCTTCCGGCGAAGTTTCCAGCCGCACCAAAATCACATCCAGGCCTTGTTGGGCCTTATCATACGCTTCCTGGGCGGTAAAAACCACTTGACCGACCGCCGCGCCCGGTGAAGCCGGCAGCCCCTGGGCAATTTCTTCCGCCTGTTGCTTAGCCACCGGATCAATCTGCTTATGAAGCAATTTATCCAATTGTTCGGCTTCTATCTTTAGCAATGCTTCCTCTCTGGTTAATTTACCCTCATTAACCAACTCAACCGCGATTCTAACCGCGGCAGCGGCAGTGCGCTTGCCATTTCTGGTTTGCAAAATAAACAACCGACCATTTTGAATGGTAAATTCCATATCCTGCATATCCCGATAATGATCCTCTACTTTTTTACAAATATCGACCAGCTCCTGATAAATTACTGGATTTTGCTCTTTTAGGGCATTAACCGGCTGGGGTGTCCGAATACCAGCCACCACATCTTCGCCTTGGGCATTCATTAAGTACTCGCCATAAAATTCATTTTCACCGGTACTAGGATTACGAGTAAAGCAAACGCCAGTGCCACTCTCCTCGCCTAGATTGCCGAACACCATTGCCTGAATATTGACCGCCGTACCAATCAATCCCCTAATATTGTTAATCTCGCGATAACGAATAGCTCGATAATTATTCCAGGAATCAAACACCGCATTAATCGCCAATTTTAATTGCTCCTTGGGGTCCTGAGGAAAATCAAGGCCTTTAATTTCCAATACTTTTTCTTTATACCGCCTGATTAATTCCTTTAAATCGTCAGCGGTTAAATCAGTGTCAAACTGAACACCCTTGGTATCCTTGACGTTCTCCAGTATTTCTTCAAATTCCGCAGAATCAATGCCTAAAACAACATTACCAAACATCTGAATCAAGCGCCGATAAGAATCAAAAGCAAACCGCGGATTGCCGGTTTTTTGAGCTAAGCCCAGCGCCGACTGATCATTTAAGCCCAAATTTAGAATTGTATCCATCATACCCGGCATTGACGAAGCCGCACCCGAACGGACCGATACCAACAAAGGATCAACCGGATCGCCAAATTTCTTACCCATATTCCGCTCCAATTCCGCCAATTTCTCATCGACCTGTTCCAGCGCTTCCGACGGATAAACTTTATTATTCTGGTGATAAAGGTCGCAAACCTCGGTAGTAATAGTAAAACCGGGCGGCACATTAATTCCCAAAGCGCTCATTTCGGCCAAATTTGCGCCCTTGCCACCCAAAATCTCCTTCATTTCCTTGTTTCCTTCTTGGAAGGAATAAACATACTTTTTTTCAGACATAACGATTGTATGATTAAAATTTAGAAATTAAAAACTGGTTAATTCCTGTTGCCACTTTTTAATCTCCAACTTCAGCATTATTTAAGCAAACAAAAATGACAGGCCATCACTGGTCTATCACCTTCCAAAATTTATACGCTAGCGCGTTATTTGCCTCTTGGAAAGCAAGCCATTCTGGGCGCCGATTTGAGCGACAACGGAGGCGGAATTATTTATCCCCCAGCGCAGGGCGTCCTTAATACTTTTACCATAAATCAAAGCACTTGTAAAGGCGGAGTTAAAAGCATCGCCCACGCCAACCGTATCCACATTCTTACTGGAGCGCGCTTTCAGGAAATAATACTTCTGCCCGTCATAAGTATAAGCGCCGGCCGCGCCATCAGTAATTACTACCACCCGAGGGCCCAAACCATGAAGATATTTCAACAAACTCTTGATATTTTTCAATTTCTTGAATTCTAAAGCCTCATCGCGATTCAGAAACAAAACCTCAATCTTAGGCAAAAATTTCTTGACCCGATCAATTGACGCCAATTGCTGCGAACCCGGATTCCAAGCTATTTTTTTCTTATAGGCCGTTAAATTTTTTATTATTTTCTCCCAGCCGAGCGCCGGCAATGATGACACATAAAACCAATCTGTACTATAATTTGCCAACTTAATATCGCGAAATGACAAATCATCATTGCTGCCACGGTAAGTGAACAAAATATGCTCTTTGGCGGGATTATTAATAGTCAAAATCATGGAAAAGCCAGTTTTTTTTGTTTGATCAATTTTGATTAAGGCTGTCTCTATTGATTTATCTTTAAGGTTTTTTAAAACCGCCCGTCCGTTTTCATCATTGCCCAATCGACAAACAATCCCGACTTTTAAGCCTACCATAGTAAATGACACCGCAGTATTAGCCGCCCCGCCACCAAAATTAAAATATAAATCATCGGCCGTAATTTTGGCGCCATACTCAAAGGCCAATAATTTTTGTTTAGTCAAATTACTGGTTGTTACCAACTCGCCCTCACCGGAATAAAACATAATATCACGCGTGGCGCCGCCAATACAGATTACATCCAATTTTTTGATTTTATTTTTCCTCATTCTGAAATAAAAAATTAATTATGCTTATTTTTTTCCTGCTTCTTTGCCGCTTTCGCCCAACCATCAATCGGTAACTCAATAAAAAAGGCTGTGCCCTTACCCTCTTGAGAATCAAACCAAATCTTGCCTCCCCCTTTTTCCACTGCCAGTTTAATTAAGTATAAGCCCAGACCCGAACCTTCGGTCACTTTCTCTTTGGCGTTGTCTGCCCGAAACAGCCGGGTAAAAATTTTGTGCTGCTGGTGCTGTGGAATACCCATGCCAGTATCTCGAATTTCAATAAATAATTTAAGCCCCTTTTGGGCAATCGTCAAATACACCTTGCCCTGATCGCGATTATATTTAACGGCATTGGACAATAAATTTTGAAAAATAATCCGCAAAAATTTGGCGTCTGACTTAATCGGCTTAAGCCTAGCGTCATAATCTTTGATTAACTTAACATTTTTCAATTTAATTTTCGGCGCCAAATCGCCCAACACGTCTTCGGCCAATTCCACCACATCAACCTTTTCAATATTGATTTCAATTGTACCCAAATCCACTCGCGAGACATTCAATAAATCATTGACCAATTCAATCATCCGCTGATTACCGTCATAAATTTCTTTTAGGTATTCCTTGAGCTCCTTATTGACGCCGCCAATATCACCGTTTAGCATCATCTCCGCATACCAATTAATTGCCGATAAGGGGGTCCGAAGCTGATGGGAGGCCAAAGACACAAACTCTGTTTTGGACCGATCAATCGCTTTTTCTTGAGTAATATCTTTTTCCACGCTAATAAAATACTTTATCCGTCTGGTCGTATCTAAGACCGGCGAAATTCTTAGCAAGGCATCATACTTTTCGCCGTTTTTTCGTTTATTCTCCAATTCGGCGGCAAAGGCTATCTTCCTGACTTTGACTGTTTGCCATAAATGCTCATAAAATTTCTTATCCATTAAGCCGCCCCAGAGCTGATTACTGCCGGCTTTTTTGCCCAGCACCTCTTTAACCTTAAAACCGGTAGTTTTCTCTAAAGCCCGATTAGCATAAAGAATCATCCCCTCTTGATCGGTGACAACAATACAATCGGAAATATTTTCCAAAATCAGAGGAAAAATTTCCTGATCTATTTTTTTATTTTTTCTGTTAAACATCGACTTTTAGTCGTGATTATCCCACACCAAAGCTTGTTCCGAGTACCTCGGAACAAGTCTTTGATATGTGATTAACGAGTAACGCTAATGGTCTGTCCTTGTTCGGCATCCGGAGCAGATACCGTGACTCGACCGGTGGTGGCATCCTGATAAATTTCATAACAAGCGCCGCCAGTGGCACAAGCGTTACCGGGATCAACCGGAATAGATACCAAATAAGTGCCATTTAACGTCAAAGGCGACAAATCGATCAATCCGCTGCAGGCGGTTGTGTTAGTAGCGCAAATTTCCGTCGAAGTGGTGGTAATGTTACCGGGCAAATTGCCATTATTGTCAATAGCATACTGATAAACCGCGTTCAAAATAGTATTGACATCAATGCTCCGCTGGGCGTTCCTGGTATCAGCCAATTGCTTACCCGGATTGATGGCAATAATAACAATACCGGCCAAGATGGCAATCGCCGCCACTACCAGTAAGATTTCCAGCAATGTAAAACCTCGCTGTTTGCTCATAATTTTGATTAGTTTATTAATTTATTATTAAAATTAAATCTTATCAACGACCTTTTGGGCTAAAATTGTTAAATGCCATATTGTCATATTATTAGAGACTGCTCTTATCTCCCCCTTCCCAACTTTACATATTTTGTTGGCTTGTTCACATTATACCATATTTTTTAATTGAAATCAGCCACTGGTTGCCAGCTAACAATATTAATCTGGGACGACAATTGATCAATCAATACTTGCTGACGGCTGACAGCTGAACCGACATAGGCAGAGGCCTTAATAGTAATCTTGCCGCCGGCTAATTGCTCCACCTGATAATCGCCGGCGCCGCTATCCAAAATCAAATTATAAGAGCCGGAAAAAGCCGGATTATTTTTGATATTGACCAGGGCCTGCTCAAGACAAGCATCATTAATCGCCCGGGCTTGGGCTAATTGATAAGCCAACAAATCATTTTGGGATTGACCGGCGCTAAAGACGAGTAAAGATACGGCCACGGCCAGACCGACAACACTAATTAATAAAACACTGACCAGACTGACCATGCCGGCGGCAGAATTATTTTTTGAGATTAAGCGAACCATAAAAAGTTTTGGCATAATTTAATTCCTGACGGTTATTATCATTAAGATACTGCAAAGTAAAACTAAACCTAACCAAGCCGGCGGTCGCGGGACGAGACAAATTAACAAATGATAAGGCGCTGGCAATTACCTGATTAGAATTAAGTTCAACCGGCGAATTAGCGCCTTCGATAATTCTGATTTTACCACCACTCAAATTAAAAACAACCGGATTAACTAGCGGCTCAATACTAGTAATAGACAAACTCGGAGCGCTGACGCCGGTCGCCGGACTATTAATTGCCTGGGCATCACTAATTGCCTGCTCCAGTAGTAAAATAATTTGCCGCCCCTGCTGTTCGACTTCATTAATCGCCCGATTTTTCACCTGACTAGCCAAGATTATTGATAAAAAAATTGATACTGCCAAAAGTATTGCTCCGGCCAAGCCAATGTAAAGCAGCAATTCAATTAAAGTAAAGCCTCGTTGTTTCATAGCAAAAAAATTAACGACACTGGTTGCCGGCGCAGCGGCCCGGGCAGGACTGTGTCTCTTGCTGAGGCAGACAACCAAATAAACAAGTCCGCTCTCTGGCCAAAGTGGTTTTATTCAAACAATACCAATTACCCCAGGCGCCGCAACTATCCAAAACACACTGAGTTGTTTCCAAGCAGCCGAACAAACAAACGCGCGCCTGAGCCATATAATCGGCCCCGCAATCGCCCAAGCCGCAACCCTGGTTAACCCAGGCGTCACAACTATCATCAAGGCATTGCTGTTCAAAGTCGCAGCCAACCGGCGAACAAATTCTGGTTTGATGTATTTGCTCGGCGCTACAACTATCGCTGCCACACTGATTATTGGTCCAAGCCAAACATTCGCAAGCCGGATAAATCATCGGGCCGGCGAAAGCAGCTAGACCAAAAGTTTCCGGCAAATGACTGCGTTCATTATCCACTACTTGATCTTCCTCGGCTCGCAAACCGACCTGAGTCAGACTATTGCTACAAACCACTGCCCAGGAACCGTCATCATCAGCCATTTCTTGCTGGCTGGCTAAGACGATTGGCAAGCCAGCGTAATTATTCTGATAATCAAAGGTGAAACAACCATCATCCCGACCACGGACAGTGTTATCAGTCTGATAAGTTTCCCCCTCAATTATTCCGATGGTGCTAGTAGTATTGGCGCTTACCGCTATCCACCCAATAGTCTCCATATTATGGCTGGCATAAGCTTCCGCGCCATTTAAAGCAATTCTCATCCCTTGACTATCCGGCGGCTCAGTTTGACTATTGAGATTGCTGACATAACTACTAATCCAGCTGGCGTCATTAAAGCTCATTACCTGATGCAACACTACAATCGGATTGTCAAAACTTTGGTTAAACGACTTAGTATCAAACCGCCAATTGCCGCTCGCGCCGACCGTATCGGTATTATGTTTGCCGGCTTCTATCTTAAGACCGTCTATTTCCCAACTTCCTTGCTCCACGACCCAATAAGCCACCTCGTCAGCCGACAAATTTTTTTCCGCCGGATCCTGCAATCTTATTTCCAGGCCAGTTGGAGTAATATTCCTAATTCTAACCGAAACCGACCGATTATTATTAAGATTATATACTGTGGCCACCACTACCGGCTCAATATAAGTATTAGAAAAATCAACTTTGTACCACTGTTCATCAACGGACACCAATCCGGTCTCCATTTTTAATTCACCTTCGGACCGCCGCCAATCCCCCAAATAACTGCTTAACTCTACCTGGCCATTTTTAGTCGGGCCATAGCGCCAATCCACCCGAACGGTAACTTTTTTAAGTTCGGGATTGATTGATTGAATAGTGACTGTCCTGGTAAAATTATCCTCGCTATCGGCTTCAGCTGCTAATTCCCACTGGCCATTATTAATAATTAAACCATAATTGCCATCGGCTAATAACTCAAAATTATCATCGCGAATATTTCTAACAACCGCCAACCCTTCGGTCGCCAAATTAAGTGCCTGCCATCTAATGCCGGATAATGCCAACCCCTCTTGACCGTAAAAAATCGCGCCAATAAAAGAAGTGGCAATAACCATAAACAGCGCCACCGATAAAATCGCTTCCACTAAAGAAAATCCGCCCCTAGTAATTAAGCATTCCTTTGGCGTTGATACTGATTGTTTGACTGTTATAACCATTAGAAATAATAATCTCTCCACTTGCATTCGGCGCTGACTCGGCCTTGGCAAAAATAATCTCCGCCAAGCCGCTGTATTGGCTAAGACCGGTTAACTCAAAAATCTCATCCGCACCTGGCTCGCGGTTGGTATAGTCCTCGCCGCGAAAAACCACCGCTCGCTCCTGATTGATCGCCACTCCCCAACTGCTATCGTCAACCATGGCCACAGCCTTAATTTGAGCGCGGCGCACCGCTTGGATAATAGTGGAAACCGAAACATCCAAATCACTCCGTTGCTGCAAGGAACGATAGACCGGAAAACCAATGGCGGTCAAAATCGCCACTAAAGCGATTGACAACAACACCTCCAGTAAAGTAAAGCCCCAAAACGACTTGGCCATAAATTAATCAGAAATTATTTCAATATAAGCGCCGGTCACCCAACCGGTTTGTCCTGATTCCAGACTGATTTGATACCAGCCATTTTGCTCCGATAAATAATCAAACACCTGACCGGGAACAACTTGGCCGACCAGCTTGCCGGCGCTGGTCGGACTGCTTCTAACATTCAAATAACCGACGCCCGTATTTAAAATTTTTAATCTTTGCAAATTATCTTCGCTGGGCGTTAAGGCGACTGACGAAGTCGCCAAAGGAACGACTCCTTGACTAGTGCTAGCGACCGCGTTAGTCGTAGTGGCCAAAGCAGGGCCCATTGGCGATTTGAAAACAGTCGCCGCCGGCGTCTCACTAATTGATTGCGGCGTCGGCGCGGAAACATTATTCTGCTTATTTAAGCCCCCAATCAAACTGTAAATCGGCAAAATTACCGCCAGGGCGACCGCTACCACCCCCAACCAAATAATCACCAACAACAGTGGCTCTAAAATGACTGATAAATTCTTAGTGGTAGTTTCGGTCTTTTCCTCATAAATCTCCCCGATTTTCAACAAAATCTCCGGTAAGCGACCAGACTGTTCGCCGGAAGCGATCATTTGCTGAACCGGCAAGGGAATAATTTTATCACTATTTTTATAAAGCTCAAAAGTCCGCTGAAAAGAATTACCCTCTTCAATTTTTTCTTTGGCAAAAGCGAAAAATTTTCGATAAGCAAAAAAGGTGGTCGCTTCGTTAAGTGACACCAGGGCCTCAATAATCGGCAAGCCGGCGTCTAACAAAGTCCCCAAGATATAGCCCAGTTGAGCCACTTCAATCTGCTGAATCAATTTCTTAATCGCCGGCAGATTAAACAAAATCGCCTGGCCAATAAATTTGGTCCGCCGATAAAAAAACAACAAATACAAAATTATCCCCGCCAAACCAATTGCCACCGGCAAAACAATTTGACCGTAAGCTTTGACAAAATCGCCGACGCTAATTAGAATTCTGGTAATGACGGGCAAATCCAGGCTTAATTGACTAAACACTGAAGACAGTCGCGGCAAAATAAACCAGGCCACGCCAACGCCAATGACTGCGGTCAAACCCAGCACTAATACCGGATACATCATTGCGGAACGAATTTTTGAATTAAAACTGCGTTCCTTTTGCTGTTGCTCGACAATCACCTGCAAGTTTTCTGCCAACCGACCCGAGGCTTCGCCAATATCAATCAAAGAAATGACATGGGCGGGCATTAAGTTGGTTCCAGCTAAAGCATTTGAGATCGAGGTGCCCGAATCAATTTCGTCGCTCATTTGGTCGATTGCTGCCCGCATATAGCGCGAGCGGAGCCCCTTCTTAATAGCTGCCAACGCCAACAAAATGTCCATGCCCGCCGCCAAAAGCATCGCCAGATTTTCAATAAAGTAATCCTTTTCTTCACCGACATTCAATTTTGATAACCTCAAAAAAAAGGAAGTTTTACCTTTTTTCCTTTTTTTTCCTCCTTGAGATTTGACTGTCGGGGGAATTGACTTTGGTCGGACCATTATTTAAATTCTAAAATTAAAAATTTATATTCTGAGCGACTACCGGCTCAAAGTTTTATACTCGAAATCAAAAACGCAAAAAATAATTTAAGGCTCGTTTTATTTTTTCTTTTTAGCCCGGCTTGTTCTAAGGGACGATTGGGGTGGGACGCTTGAAACGCTAAATTCCGGCGGGGTCGCCACTCGAAACAGTTCTTCCAGGGTGGTTAAGCCGTTTTTTACCTTTTGCAAGCCATCCTCAAACAAAGAAACTGCGCCCTCTTGCCGAGCCAAATCCCAAATTTGTTTGGTGGACGGATTGGTTAAAATCAGCTCCTCCATTGCTGGTGTAATCGGCACAAACTCAAAAATCGCTACCCGACCGCTGTAGCCAGTCTTATTGCAAGCGCTACAGCCCTTACCCTGGTAAAGAGTGGTTTTGGAACCGGAAAAATAATCTTTCACTTTGGGAAATTCCTTAAATAATTCCTTGTTATTGGCGGGATAGCTATACCGGCATTTTTCACAGATTTTTCTGACCAACCGCTGCGCCACTACCAGCTCCAAGGTCGATGCCAATAAAAACGGCTCAATCTCCATATCCAACAACCGCGGAATGGCCGTCGGTGCATCATTGGCATGAAAAGTAGACAACAATAAATGACCGGTCAAAGAAGCATTGACCGCGATTTCCGCTGTTTCTTCATCGCGAATTTCCCCGACCAGAATAATATCCGGATCTTGCCGGACAATTGACCTTAAGCCCTTGGCAAAAGTCAAATTTGTCCGCTGATTAACCTGAATTTGATTCACGCCGGTGATCTTATATTCAACCGGATCTTCAATCGTGGTGATATTAACCGTCGAACGGTTGAGCGGCTTTAATAAGGCGTACAGAGTGGTGGTTTTGCCCGAACCAGTTGGACCGGTAACCAAAATCATGCCAAAGGGCTTACTGGCCGCCTCCCACAACAGCTCCTGGTCGCGACTGGATAAGCCGATATCAGTTAAAGAAAAGCCCCGGACATACTCGGATAAAATACGCATCACGATTTTTTCCCCGTCCAGAGTCGGAATAACCGAGACGCGAAAATCAGTAGCGCGGCCATCGCTGCGCCGATAGCGAATAGCGCCGTCCTGGGCGGCCAAATGTTCATCAGTCCGCAGATGGGCCTGAACTTTTATCCGGTTAGTGATATTCTCGTAATAATCTTTGTTCAACCGGCCGGCTTCCTGCAACACCCCGTCAATCCGAAAACGGATAACTAATTCTTTTTCTTGGGGTTCAAAGTGGATATCGGAAGCGCGATATAAAATGGCGTCTTCAAAAATTTCTTCCAAAATTTCCGGCGCAATTCGGCCTTGACTTTTAATAATCCGAGCAAACCTGGTATCTAAAGATTTTTGATAATGAATAAAAGCGTCATCAATATCTTCGGTCAAAGAATAAGCGATGGTGATTTTCGCTTTAGGAAAAACCGCCTGGGCCGCCGCCAAGGCCTTCTTTTTATTCAAGTCATCCGTAGTAATAGTCAGCTCATTTTTATCGGCAGCAAACAACACCAACCGATTTTTTTTGGCAATGGTTTCAGGAATTTTCAGCACCTGCTCGCGGGCCGGTCGATTAGTATTCAAATCGGCATACGGTAAACCGGCATCTTCGGCAATGGCCTGACCGAACAAATCCTTACTGATTAACTGTTCGCTGAGCAAATAATCAATCACCGTCAAATTTTTTAATTTGGAAAATTTTTCCGCCTTCTCAAAATCCTCCGGCGATACATAACTGCCATCCAAGAGAATTTTTTTCAACTTGGCTGGGTCAAGCATGGGATTGTAAATTTATGATTTATTAATGATTAACCGCTTAAAACCTTATTGACATTATCAACCACTTTGGAAATCGGCGTATCTGATTTGACAAAATAATCCTTAGCGCCCAGTTCTTTGACTCGCCGAATATCCTCTTCCTGGCTTAAGTTGCTGGAAACAATTACCGGCGTCCGGTCGCCACGGTCTTTTAATTCGGCCAAAACCGCAAAACCATCCACCCGCGGCATCATCAAATCCAGTAGTAACAAATCAAATTTTTCTTTTTTCATTATATCCAGAGCTTCCCGACCATTACTAACCGTCTTGACGGTAAAACCTTCTTTGGTAAATTTCAACTCCAAAGCCTTGGCCATTGGCCGTTCATCATCAGCCACTAAAATTTTTCTGCCCTTTAGCGCCATAAGAAAAGTTATCAACAGTTAATATTATAACATTTTTTCCTTAGTAAAACAAAATCTGGGATTGCCTTCCTTAAATTAAGCCGGCCCGTAAAATTTCCAGTTACCACCTAGTAACAACACCCCAGCGGAAAGCCGCCGCCTGACCTAATAAATTCTTTATTCCTTCTGCCACAATTCAGCCAACTGCTCCAAAGTGACAGATTGGGCCAGGGTAAACTCACCCACCCTGGTCCGCTCCAAACCTGCCAGATAAGCGCCCGAGCCAAGCGCCTTGCCAAGATCCCGCGCCAAGGATCGAATATATACTCCCTTGCCGCAAATTACCTTTATCCGTAAGTCGGGGTATTTGTATTGCAACACCTTGATATCTTTGATTTCCACTGGACGAGGCAAAAGCTCCACCTTTTGGCCGGTGCGCGCCGATTTATACGCCCGCCTTCCGCCAACTTTGACAGCGCTAAACTGGGGCGGAACCTGCTTGATGATTCCAACAAAAGAACCTAAAGCCCATTTTACTTGGTTTAAAGAAATGCTTTTTTCCGCTACTAGAAATTCCGAGATATTCTTTATCCCCTCGGCATCATCAGTGGCGCTAGTCAGGCCCAATCTAATCTTAGCTATGTATTCTTTTTCTTGTCCGACAATTTCTGATAGTCGCTTGGTCGCCTCGCGACCGACGCCGACGACTAGTACACCGCTGGCCAAGGGGTCCAGGGTGCCAGCATGACCGACTTTTTTGACACCGGTAATTTTCCGCGCTCTTGCCACAATATTAAAAGAGCTCGGCCCTTTGGGCTTGTAAATGCTAAAAATATTTTTATAGGCGATATTCATTTGCGAGTTATTATCGTCTTCTTCTTTTCTGACGGCTGGCGCGATTGCCAAAGCGGTGCGCCTCATCCCTAACCTGGAGCAAAATATTTTTACTGTTGGCAGCCAAGTCCTTGATGGACTTTTTGGTTTGCGGCGGAAACACCAGCTTATCCCCGCCGAATTTGGAAAGACCGATAATCGGGGTGGCAATATTGGATTTTCGCAAAATCTTGAAAGCATAATCCACTTGAGGCTTGCCGCCATCTATCAGAATCAGATCGGGTAATGGCCACTCCAGATGCCTAAACCGCCTCAACAATGTTTCCGCCAAGGCCGCCAAATCATCGCCGGGCAAAGCCTCTCTAATACTAAAAAGACGGTATTGGCTTTTGTCCGGCCGACCATCTCTAAATACCGACATCGCTCCGTAAGTCTCCCGCCCGGACCAATGGGAAATATCATAGCCCTCTATTCTATTGATGGCTTGGGTGGAAGTTATTTCGTCCCTGGTTATCAAAGTGACATCTTGAATATGCTTCAGGGCCGCCAGTTTGTCCGGGTTTTCTTTTTTTAGTTTATTGACCAGCCTCGTCTTCTGTCCGCCTAAAAGCAAACTGATATTTTTAATATTTTTTTGATAATCCTCACAGCTAATAGCGCCGATGCAGCTGCCCGGACATAAGCCGATTTGCTGATCAAAACAGGGCCGTCCTTGATTGGGCCGGCAAGTGCTGTAAGGAAATATCCGTCTGATCACTTTAAGCGCATTATTGATCAAGCTAGCGCTTTGATACGGGCCGAATATTCTATTTTTGTTGGCGGGAAATTTTTTCAATTCCCGCTCCCGGACTATCATCGGCCGGGGATAAGCACCGGCCGTCAGCACAATATAAACAAACGACCGATTATCTTTGTCTTTAACATTGTATTTGGGCCAATATTTTTTAATCAGTTTGGCCTCCAAAACAACCGAATCCAAAATATTTTCAGTTGGCTGATACTTAATACTCTTCGCCTGATTGACCATCTCGGCAATGCGCGGGTCAATGTCTTTCCGGAAATACTGCGCTATCCGTTTTTTCAAGCTGGTGGCTCTGCCAATATAAAGCACCTCGTTATTTTTGCCCAACCAAAAATAAACACCGGGCGCGTCTGGAAATTTTTTCGTTTTATTCAATATTTTATCTGTCATAGGATTTAAACCAATCATTCTTAGCACATTTGCCATAGACGGAGAATACCCGTCTCTATATTTTAATTTATTTGATATTAATCGGATTGTTTTTGTCTTTATCCCACATCCTTGGATTATATTTTATATAATACCTGATTTTGTCCAAAGATTCAGCATTGGTTCTTATAACATGGTCATAAAACCTGGATTGCCAAGAAAAATTTTTATGGCCGGCAAGATGAATTTTCCTAGTACAAGCTGATTTAAATGATCCAACAATATTGGATAATGAACTGGTTTTGCCTTGTTCCGTAGAGACGGGGCATGCCCCGTCTCTACCCGCATTATCAGAATTATTATTAATTTCAATTATAAAATGAATATGATTTGGCATCACAATGAATTCATCCAAAACACAATCAGAATAATGTTTTGAGAGTTCTTGCCAATATTTGTAACAAATACAACCTAATTTATTCAATCCCATTATCCCATTTTTCACCCTGCCCAAACAGCATTTTCTGTCTTTGACGCATATGGTAATAAAATACAAACCCGGACTGGAATAATCATAAACATGCCACCGCGCTGAATTGACCAAATACTTATTTTGATAATAATTATTATCAATATTTTATCTAAATTTAGACAAAATATATATTTTATGGAAAAATACCCTTGACAAAATAAATTAGACGTGATATAATTGTATGTTGGCCTGTCATAGTGATAGGCCTGAAACTGGGAGGAAAGGAATGTCCCAGTTTAAAGACTCCATTTAAGGGTGAAAAAAACTCCTGCCGGCATACGGGTCGCCGCGCTGGAGGGGAGAAAACGCTTTATTTGCCAACCGGACGCGATTGGCAAAAAAAATAAAGCGTTACGGACTCGAAGTCAGCTGGCGAGTTTGCGCAAAGTAGCCGCCACTTAAGTGCCGACGAAAGCGTAACTTCGCAAAGTAGCCGCCACTAAGTGCCGGCGAAACCCGAGAGGCGTTTGAGATGCCTCTGTCCAGCTGAAACGGGACCTGACCAGTCCCTATAAACCGACTCCCTCACCCGATAACCAGCCCCTTGCCCAAGCGAGATAAGCAAGGGGTTTTTTATTTGCAAAAAAACTATAAATATTTTTTAAGGTACTGACCGGTAATGCTTTTCTCATCCCGAGCGACTTCCTCGGGCAAGCCCTTGGCTATCACTCGACCGCCGCCCGCTCCGCCATCCGGGCCCAAATCAATAAGCCAATCAGCAGATTTAATAATATGCATATTATGCTCAATTATCGCAATGCTGTTACCCCGCTCAATCAATTTATTCAATACTTCCAACAACAATTGGATATCATAATAATGCAAGCCGACTGTCGGTTCATCCAAAAGATAGAGAGTCTTTTTGCCCAGAGTATGTGTTAGTTCCCGAGCCAGCTTGATTCTTTGCGCTTCGCCGCCCGATAACGTGGTGGCGCTTTGGCCCAACTGCAAATAGCCCAAACCGACCTCCTCTAATACTTTCAATTTGTCGGTAATTTGGTATTGGCCGTCAAAATAATTAAGCGCCTCATCAATGGTCAATTCCAGCACTTCGGCAATATTTTTATTTTTGTACTTGACCTGCAAAGTTTCTCGATTGAAGCGCCGGCCGTGGCACACTTCGCATTCCACATAAACCGGCGGCAAAAAATGCATCTCAATTAGATTAAAGCCAGCGCCGGCGCAGGCCTCGCACCGCCCGCCGGCGCGATTGAAAGAAAAACGCGATAACGTGTAAGCCCGCTCCCGCGATTGGGGCAACTGGGCGAAAAACTCGCGAATCGGCATAAAGATGCCGGTATAAGTGGCGGGGTTGGAACGCGGGCTGCGGCCAATCGGCGACTGATCCACTACTACCGCCCGATTAATATACTCACTACCGACAATCTTGCTGACATTTTCCAGCTCCTGTCGATGGCCGCTCTTGATTTTGACCAAATTGCGATAAAGAACATCATACAATAAAGTTGATTTGCCACTGCCGGACACGCCGGTGACGCAAACCAATTTCCGAAGCGGAATCTCCACCTGAATATTTTTCAAATTATTAGCTCTGGCGCCGATAATCTTAATCATTTCGCTATCCTTCATTCGTCGGTGGGGAAAATTGATTTCCTTTTTGCCCCGCAAATAATCCAGTGTCAATGAATCTGCCGGGCTGTTTTTACTAAGCAATTTGTTGACTTCCCCTTGCGCCACCACTTCCCCACCCTGCCGACCGGCCAACGGTCCCAAGTCCACCAAATAATCTGACTCCCTGATCACTCGCTCATCATGCTCGACAATAATCACGCTGTTATTTTGATCCCGAAGCGATTTTAAGGTGTCAATCAATTTTTCGTTATCCCGCTCGTGGAGACCGATAGTCGGCTCATCAAGAATATAAAGCGTATGCGACAGATGCGAGCCGATTTGCGAGGACAGCCTGATGCGCTGGGCCTCGCCGCCCGATAATGTCTCGGCTTCGCGGTCCAGCGACAAATAATTCAAGCCGACCTGAAGCAGGAAAAACAGCCGATCGCTCACTTCTTGGATGATATCGCCGGCGATTTCCTGATTGCGCTTGCTGATTTTTTTACGGTAATCTTCAAAAAAATCATACAATTTGTCTATCGCTAAGGCGCTGATTTGGGCGATATTTTTATCCAGTATCTTGATCGCCAATGTTTCCGGCCGCAACCGCTGGCCGGCGCAGGCCAAACATGGTTTAGTCACTCGCTCATACCGATTGGCCACCTCCCCCACCTCCCCGTCTTTAACGGCTATTTTCTTTTTTTCCCAGGATTCCAATCGGCCCAAGCCAGAACATTGAGGACAAGCGCCATGCGGACTGTTAAACGAAAACAACCGCGGTTCAACTTCGGGAAAAGCAAAATTATCATAAGGGCAAGTCCAATTGGCCGACAATAACATTTCTTGCTGGTCCTGACCGTCGCCAAGCACTACCACCACCAAGCCATTACTGTGTTGCAAGGACGCTTCAATTGCCTCCGCCAGCCGGCTCAGATCATCCGGCATCACCTTATCGATCACAATGTCAATATTATGCTTTTTATACCGAGCCAGCTTAATCTGTTCGTGCAGGGAATGGACTTCGCCGTCTATTCTGGCCTCGCCATAACCCAAGGCCAAATAATCATACAACAACTGATAATATTCACCCTTGCGGTCAATAACTACCGGGGCCAAAATAGTCGCGGCTCTAATCGCCAACTCTTTCATCTTATCGTTGACAATATCCACCATCTCATCCAAGGCAAGCTTCTTAATTTTGCGGCCGCATTGAGGACAAAACACCTCCCCCACTCGGGCATACAGCACTCGCAGATAATCGTATATCTCGGTCAAAGTGCCGACTGTCGAACGCGGATTGTGCGACAGGGCTTTCTGGTCAATAGCAATGGACGGCGCCAAACCGACAATTTCATCCACGTCCGCCGGCTTCATTTGACCCAAAAATTGCCGGGCATACGGCGACAAGGACTCAATATAACGCCTTTGGCCCTCGGCAAAAATAGTATCAAAAGCCAAAGAAGACTTACCGCTGCCGGACAAACCAGTAAACACCACCAGTTTGTTGTGTGGTATTTCCAGATTGACATTTTTTAAATTATGGACCCGTGCTCCGCGAATAATTATTTTATCTGGCATAAAGTTTTTGTTTTTAAAAATATTTTAACTGACTAATTATTGTCTATTGCTGTTTTTAAGTCTTGTTCTTGAGCGACTAAATCCGATCAGACCAACGCCAGTTTGACAAACACACTCTTTCCCTGCTAATCTTAGTTAGTTGTTTTATTGTTTCCCCCCAACAAAAGGAAGGTAACATCAATGGAAACCGGTGAACAGCTGTTATTGCCTTTGGTTGAGACGACCGTAATCGCCGAGAACCCCAATCAACTGACATTGTTCTTTGAGACCCCCTGCCAGTGTCGGCCGGGCCAAGCCTGTTCCACTGGTCATACTTATCAAGAGTGCGACCAGGACTGCGGCCTGGGAGCATAAGACGCCTCTTGATCGGCGACGGCCTAACAGCTGTCGCTTTTTTTATTTGGAATTTTTTGGAGACCGAAAAGTCGCTTTGGTTTTTTCGCCTGGCTCTTTTTCAATGTCCAAAAAATCTTCAATGTCTTTTTTAATTGTCTGCGGCGTAATGCCGTGTTTTTTATTGTATTCCCTCTGCCGTATCCGCCGCCGCTCCACTTCTTTGAGCGCCCGCTTCATTGAGCCGGTGATATTATCAGCGTACAAAATCACCTGACCGGTCACATTCCTGGCCGCCCGACCCATGGTCTGCATCAGAGATGTCTCACTGCGCAAAAATCCTTCCCGGTCCGCGTCCAATATAACCACCAAAGTCACCTCCGGCAAATCCAGACCCTCCCTAAGCAAATTAACGCCGATTAAAATATCAAACCGACCCTTCCTAAAATTCATCAATATCTCGGTACGCTGAATAGTTTTAATATCGCTGTGAATGTAATCGACTTTGAAGCCTTTTTTGCGCAAATAGCTGTCCAGATCCTCGGCCATTTTTTTGGTCAAAGTATTGACAATCGCCCTTTCCTTTTTTTCCGCTATTACTGTTAATTCCTTGATTAAATCATCAATTTGGCTGTAATTATTTTTTTGGTCAAACACCGGCCGGACTGTTACCGGCGGATCAATCAACCCGGTCGGCCGAATCACCTGCTCAACAACTTGCCGAGACATTGCCATTTCCCATTTGCCCGGCGTCGCAGTGGTAAAAATCACCTGGCCGATTCGATCCTGAAACTCCTGAAAATTAAGGGGTCGATTGTCAATAGCCGAGGGCAGACGCCAACCATATTGGACCAAAATTTTCTTGCGCGCCTGATCGCCCTCATACATCCCCCGAATTTGGGGCACGGCAACATGCGACTCGTCAATAATAGTCAAAAAATCCGACCGGCCGGCCTGGTCTTTCGGAAAATAAGCCAATAAACTGTCTGGCGCCTCACCTGGCAATTTGCCTACCAAGTGGCGAGAATAATTTTCAATGCCATGGCAATAACCCAAGGACAACAACATCTCAATATCATATCTAGTCCGTCGTTCCAGCCGTTCCGCCTCCAAATAAAATCCCTTGGACTGAAAATATTTCAGCCGATCCTTCAGTTCCGTCTTAATGCTTTTGACTGCTTCCTTGATTTCCGGCATCGAAGAAACAAAATGTTTGGGAGGAAAAATAATTATTTCTGTCAATGACTCTTTTATTTTTCTGGTCAACTGATCAACTATGGCCAAACCGGAAACTTGCTGCTCCGACAGCTCTAGCCGATAAATGATATTTTCCGCCGCCGGCATAATTTCAAACACATCGCCCCGGACCCGAAATGATCCCCGCTTCAACTCGCCCGGCGTCCGTTCAAACTGAATTCTGACCAATTGCTTGATTAAATCTTGCCGGACAATCGTCTGACCGATTTTCAGATGCAACCGGGCAGCGGTATAGCTGGCCGGCAAGCCCAAATTGTAAATACAGGACACCGAAGCGACAATAATCACATCGCGACGACTAGCCAAAGCGCTAGTCGCCTGATGTCGCAACCGATCAATTTCATCATTGATCATTGCTTCTTTTTCTATATAGGTGTCAGTGGAGGGCAGATAGGCTTCCGGTTGATAATAATCATAATAAGACACGAAATAGTTAACGCTATTTTGGGGGAAAAAATTCTTGTATTCACGATACAGCTGAGCAGCCAAAGCCTTGTTGGGCGCCACGACCAAAACCGGCCGATTAATCTTTTCGATAATATTGGCCATCGTAAAAGTCTTGCCCGAACCAGTCACACCGACTAATGTCTGGTACTGGTCGCCCCGACTCAAACCGGCAGATAATTTGGCAATTGCCTGCGGCTGATCGCCGGCCGGAGCAAATTTTGATTGTAAGTGGAATAATTTAGACATGGCAAAATTGCTATATTGTTATATTGTTTTTATGTATATACATATCTATATACATAATAAAATATAAATTGCAAATCACGGCTGCCTGCCAATAAACAGGGATGATGAATAAATCTTCAAAAGTTTAGCAACCAATTTTAAATTATAAGTTTCAAATTTCAATTTAATTTTAAATAATAAAATATCAAATAATCGACATCCATCTTCGGTAAAAAAATGAAATTTTAGATTAAATTTTAAAACTTGAAATTTGAAATTTTGGATTTAATATTTTAAACAAAATACCCAAATTCACCCCCGATCCATCCACTCTGGGGGGTTGAAAAAATTATTAGTTGGGTGGACGATACTGGACTTGAACCAGTGACCTCACGGATGTGAACCGTGCGCTCTAACCAGCTGAGCTAATCGTCCCTACACCGACGATGAACATACCAGTGAACATACCAAAAAAATAAAGCTCCTGTGGACTCGAGGGGAGTCGAACCCCTGGCCTCGGCAATGCGAATGCCGCGCTCTAGCCAACTGAGCTACGAGCCCTAACGATTGTCGCCGCTGCCGCCCAGTTTACCCCTTTCTTGGCGAGAAGTCAACTTAGCCAGATTATACTGCGCCACTTGTTCCAATTCCAAACCCAACTCCGCCGCTAGCCGCGCTACATACCACAATACATCACCCAATTCTTTCATTAATTCTTGTTTTTTCTCCGCCGACAATTGACCATTATCATCCCGGAGCACTTTTTTAATTTTTTCCGCCACCTCGCCGGCTTCGCCCACTAAGCCCAAGGTGGGATAAACAAAATTATTGCCCAAATTGGGATAAACCGCAGTTTGAGCCGCCGCTTGCTGATAGGAATTAAAATTCAACATTAATTTAATAATAATTTATAAAATAATTGAGGCGATTAACAAATAAACAAACACACTGGCAACGTCTTGGACGATAGTGGCGATTGGACCGCTGGCATTGGCTGGATCATATTTCAACCGACTGAAAATATAAGGAATCAATAAACCGGCAAAAATCGACGAGCTAATGGTGACAAAAATCGCCAACGCTAAAACCGTGCTTAAAACCATCTCGCGATAAACAAAAAAACTGCCAGCCCAAATCAATCCGGCGCTCGTCACCGCAATTAATAACAATACTGCCAATTGCTTGACGAAATAAGACCGCCAATCAATTTTACGATTCCAAGCAAAATCTCGAATAACAAACGCCTGCATTTGCGTAACAGTGGCGCCGCTCATATACACCACCACTGGAATAAACGAAGCCAAAAGAATATGTCTTTCCAAAACGAATTCAAACTTATCCACTACAAACGAAGCGAAGAGTCCGCCCAGCAGGCCAATCACCAGCCAGGGCAACCGATTTTTCAAAGCGCTGCCAATTGAGCCCTTAAAAGCAATGTCCAGATTGGCCGCCTGCCGATTAATGCCGGCCAATTTCAGCATATCAACGCTGACTTCGCGGTAGAGAATCCGCAAAATATCGTCATTCAAAACCGCCCCCAAAAAATAACCGTTCTTATCGACGACCGGCACCGCTTTGAGATTTCTTTTTAAAGCGATTAATGCCGCCTCTTCCTGACTGTCGTCCGGCTGCAAGCTGAAAATATTCTTAATCATCACCCGGGCGACAAGCGTTCCTTTTTGGCGGCGAAAAATCTCTTTAATGGAAATGACTCCCACCAACATTTTTTCCTGATTAACCACATAGACATAATTAATTGAATCGAAAAACCGCGTTTTTTTAAGCAAAATTTTTTCGATTTCGCCAATCGTGGCGCGAGCCGACACGACTGGCACTCTACTGGTCATAATTTGAACGACCGGCTGAGGGGGGTGGGTGGTTATTCTTATTCTAGCCATATAATTTATTATATCATAAAAAAAATATCGCTGTTGAAAGCGATATGATTTTCTTGACAACTAAAAATTATTGGCACGCCAACCACAAGCCCCGCTGAGCCGTTTTTGCCCGTTCCTGAGCTTGGGAAAAATCATTATTGTGACTGTCATTACCCGGATAATCGACAAATCGAGCAAAGCCCTCCTCAATCAACATCAGGTTGACCAGCTGATCACCAACATAAACATAACGCAATAATCGACCGTAATCATCCTTTAGGGTTTCGCCTTTTTCCAGTCTCACTGTCTTGCCTTCGACCAACTCCTGATTGCGGTTTGTTGCCTCTTGGGCAAAACATTCTTTAGCCTGGCTGGAATAATAATTCATTTCCGACGCGTCAATGCCAATATAGCGAACGATTTCGCCGGTAGCCAGCTCAATTGTGTCGCCATCAATCACCCGAGCGACTGCGATGCTTCGCTCCTGATCCTGAGACCAGGGAATAAGCGGGATTTTAGCCGCCAAAATCGCCCAATTGTCCGGCCGCAAATTTATCAGCCAGGCGGCAAAAATCAAAAATAGCGCTAGGAAAAAAAGAAACCACAATTTATTTTTACTAAACATAACTTTTGTTTGCTTTAATTATAGCAAAAAAAGCATAATCAAGCGATAAGCTTTTAAAATTTTATTTATCTTAATCGATTAAATTAATATTTTGCAAATTTATCAGCTAAATGAGGGTACTTTCTTTTTAGTTTCTTCCATTCGGCACGCGGCAGGTCTGTTAACCATATTTTACCTTGGATTTCAAATTCTGGTGGGAAAACTAGTCCATCGGCTGATTTGAGGCGTTGAAGCCAAAGATACCCCCCAATAGTTGTAGGGAATATTACCCCCTCGGCTGATTTAAGGTGTTGAAGCCAAAGATCCCCCCAAACGATTGTGGGGAGGGTTACACGGTTGGCTGATTCAAGGCGCTCAAGTTCAAGGCTCCCGCCAACAGTTGTAGGGAATATTACCCCATCGGCTGATTTAAGGCCATTAAGATAAAGGCTCCCAATAACTGTTGTAGGGAAGATTACCCCATCGACTGATTCACGCCCATAAAAATTAAGATTCCCATAATGATAAACAATGTTGCCAGACAGGGCCTCGTGATTGGTTAAACTGATTTGTGATTCCTGACAGTCAAGAACTAGGGCTAGATCTTTTCTAATATTTCGGCCAGCTTGTAATTTATTAATTCTTAGGTCTTTGTTCATGCCGAAATACCTGATAGGGCTTTCGATTTCATAAAGGAAAACGAGCTCGCTTTTGTTTAACGTCTAGCCTTGCCTGGTTTTGTTTTCTATTTCCGTAAGCTTCTTCATGTCTTGAGATTTGCCTTCGTATTGCTCACCATTGCCAAATTCAGCCAGTTCGGCACTTGCCACTTCGCTCATATAGGGATCAAGATTCTGTTTATGGGCAATGCCTCTCATTTCAGCAATTTGATCGCCTTTGGCATGAATGGCGATTCGGGGGAAAGTCGGATTGCCTTTCTCATCATTGGAATAATAGATATAGAGATCGCCGGTTTTTAAATATTCGTTGGCTGCTCCTTTGCCGGCAATGCACAGGCCGGTACCCTTGCCTTTGAGGGTTTTAACCACTTCGCTTGTATTCGATCCTTGTTTATATTTTACCCACTTACCTTCGGTAACAGGCAAAAGCTCTTGGGGAATCGGATTGAATGATTCCATGGCCCAGGCATAGAGCTTGGCAAAACTTTCCTGTTCCAGATATGTTTTAAATCTTTCTCTTTCCTTTTCGGAAATATCATAGCCGAATTTATGGCCTTGCCCTTTATGTTTTTCGACCAGGGCATCAGTTACGTAGCGCAAAGCTTCCGGATGGAGATCGGGAAATTTTTTAAGGGAATTTTTTGTTCGGCGGGGAAATTTGCCGAAAGTTTTTTCTTCGATTGTTTCTGCTGTCAATTCTGTAGCTTCTTTTTTTTCTCCACGAGCCTCTTTTGCCCAATTCTGGGGCTTTTCATACTCCTGGAGATTAACTATGCTGCGAAAAATCCAGTATTTAAGATAGTCGGGAATGTCGCCTGAAAGCTCGTCATCCAGAAAGTAGTCAACCCATTCTTCAAGCGAGCCTCTTTGGTCTTCGATCAGTGTCTCAGCGTGATTTCTTTTGTATTTTTCTTTTTCCTCTTCATCCATATCTTCCCAATCAGCAGACAGCCCATGCTCGTAAAGCTCGCGATAGAAAGAACCCATGCCGCCTTTTTCGTCTTTTTCTCGCCAGTAGTTGTCGGGAATACTTTCATATTTGGTAATGAATTTATCCATAATAATGGATTTGAATCTCTCGATGGCGCGCTCCCTTGATCTGTCATCCTTGATTTCGGCAAGTAGATTTTTATGCTCTGTGAACCTATCTAGGTAATTTTGAATCAGGGACGCAAAATCACCGGATACTTTTTTGCCGGTCCTTCTTTCGGTTCTTTTTTTGGCGCTCATCACTTCCTCGGCCTTGCCCAGGCCGGGGAATTTATTGAGGAATTCCGGATTTTTAAAGCTCTCTGGCATATTATTTAAAGCTTAATTATATGCCTTCATTTTAGCCCAAAAAGAGGGATTTTACAATTTCTGCGAGGTCGAACCGCCGTATCCTCGGCGGCTGGCGGCGGATTATTTTTATTATTTATGGAAGAGTGATAGGATTTAAGAATCCTAACTCTCATTAAATAATTTAAATAGACACCTTTTGGGTGCCTATTTAAATTATCAAACTGCGGGACTAGGATTTCCGCCTCGTCTTTTTGCCAAAAAGCAAAAAGACTTGTTGTACTGGGCAGCGCCGGATGCTACGCCAGCTCGCATCCGGCGACATTCGGCTTCTCTTTTCGTCTTCCGCCGAAAAGCTTGCCTCACTTCTGCCCGTTCGAATCCTAACTCTCATTAAATAATTTAAATAGACACCTTTTGGGTGCCTATTTAAATTATCAAACTGCGGGACTAGGATTCGAACCTAGGCTACCTGGGCCAGAACCAGGCGTCCTACCACTAGACTATCCCGCATTATCCAATAAAGCCCGTTAAATTTAACATAAAAACATCAAAAAATCAAGCTAAAACATACTGGCCACTTCCTGGGCCGCGTCTTTAGGTTTATTAAGATTGACCAAATTGCTCTCCGGTTGCGTTCCGGTTGACGGACCAATCTCAATCTGACCCGCATTATTAACTATTGACCCCGATTCAATAATTACCGGCGCCTGATTAGCCGTCTCAACCGGATTAAGATCATCTTTGACTACGCCACAAACAATCACTTCCGCCTTGATTACCTCGGAAATCACCTTTTCTACCACGCGCCGATTTTTCATCTCTTCCAATCGATCTTTATAAAAAACGCTCTGAACTCCAATTTCCAACATATTATCCCGACACTTTAACGGCTGACTGATTTTGAGTAGAGCCGACAAAGTATAGTTCTCCTCCAACAGCTTATCGGCAATTTCCGGCCAACAATGTTTTACCTTCTTGAAGCTGATCGCCGAATGAGGTTTGAGTTTATCTTCATCGGAGATGAAATTGACTTCCACCTCCGGCTGACATTTCTTTTCTTTTTTCAGCTCCGTATTGGCCAAGGGTAGGTCTTTTTTGTCTTTACGCGGACTAAGATAAGAAATTTTCTCTTTAATTTTTTCTTTTACTGACTGATCGCCACCACCACTGCCACCACCACCCTCATCGTTATCTGATTGTTGAACTGTTTCCTGACAAAGCTGAACAATCGCCAATTCCAGGGGAAATTGAGGAATAAAAGATGTTTTAATCTCCTGTTTTTTGAGATTAAATAAATCAATCATTGCCATTAAAACAGTATCATCAAAGCGCTGGGATAATTTTTGCGCTTCCCGAGCGGTTGTTTCGTCAAGCTCAAGACCAAAATCTCCCAAAGCCCCACTGACTCTTATTAACATCACTTTACGCAAAAACTCCAAGAGATTGTCAACAAAAACGAACAAATCCATACCGTTATTGGCTAGATTATTGATCAATTCAATTCCGGCGGTAGCATTCTTATCCAACAAAAAATTGAGCAGTTTAATAATTGAATCAAAATCAGAACGAGGCAAAACGATTTCCGCCTCAGCAATGCCGATATCATCACCTAAAATCAAAATTTTTCCGAGCAGGCTTTCAGCGTCCCGAACACAGCCCTCGGAGTGAATGACAATATTGGTCAACACCTCTTCAGCCACGCGCTTGCCTTCTTGGGCCACTATTTGTCTGAGTTTTTTCTTTAATTCCTCCGCTGTCACCTTATGAAAATCAAAGCGCTGACAACGAGAAATAATCGTCTGAGGAATTTTATGAATTTCGGTGGTGCACAAAATGAAAACCACGTGGGCCGGCGGCTCTTCCAAGGTTTTGAGCAAGGCATTGAAAGCGGAAATGGACAACATATGAACCTCATCAATGATAAACACCTTATACTTGCTTTGATTGGGTGTAAACCGGGAATTTTCAATGATATTTTCCCGAACATTGTCCACGCCAGTGTGCGAAGCCGCGTCAATCTCAATAATATCAATGGCACTGCCGGCGATAATCGCCCGGCAGGAGGAACATTGATTGCAGGGCTCGCTCTGATCAGCCGGCCGACTTTCACAATTAATCGCTTTGGCCAGTAGTCGAGCCAACGTGGTCTTACCCAAGCCGCGCGGACCGCAAAAAAGATAAGCCTGACCGATCTCCGACCGTTCAATCTCATGTTGCAAAGTAACTTTGATATGGTTTTGACCGATGACTTCAGCAAAAGTCTGCGGCCGATATTTGCGATATAATACTGACATATTGGCAAAGAAGATGGGCCGACCTGACAATTGTCAGGGCGGCCTTTAATTTTACTTATAACGGCGACTTTTTTTAATTGGTCGGCTATGACGACGCCAAACCGATTCCCGAGTGCCTAAATTAGTTCCGGCCAAAAAAAGCCAGTAACCAGTCAGAGAGCCGGCTGTCTGACCTGCCACTAAGGGGCTTTTTCTCCTTTCCACCAAATGCCTCCCGGGCTCAATCAGTTGAGAAGACCAGTCATTTGAGGTGTCTATCAATTCCAGAGCTGACCAAATTCTGACAACCATCATCCTGACTCCTTTCTCTGTTTTAATGATAATCGATTATCAAAAAAAAATCAAAAGGCGGCCAAACTATCATAGTTTAGCCGCCAATTACCAATAGCGACCAAGCGGCGATTTCTTGGTTCTCCCCTGACCTAGCCATTCCTACCTCCTACCGTTCTCTGAATGCTCCTCCCAAGTTACCACGCTTGTTCCGTAATCTCGACCGTCAATTGTCGTCTTGAGCCACTTTGCCCCAAAACCATTAATGGGGTTGTTGATTTCCTGCACCGAATACCAGCCTGGGTTGATGATTAGGAATTCCCATGGTTGGGAGCCCAATCGAACAACGGGCATCGGCCTAATAATCTTCTTATTTATCATCGTTAACTCCTTAGCCACTAACCGCTATTGGCTGCCAACTGGATGAAAAAAGAGGCGTTTGCCTCTTTGTTTGTTAATTGTTCAAAGTACTCTTTTGGGCTTGGCTGCTAATTGCCCTAATTTGGCCTGATCGATTATTTCCTGGACCACCAATTGACGATCACGGCCATATTTTAACCGTGATAAACCACGTAAAAGGCTCACATTATCGATGTTTTTATCGTCCGACAAGAGCCGACTGGCCATATTGAAAGCCTCGGAAGCGGTGTTATCTATCAACAGTCTAACATAAGCGTTAAATTTTTCAATATTCATCAAATCGTATTCGCTGACCCGCGGTCCCAGCTGTTTGGCCACCACCTCGGCATCGTCAACACCAATTCTAAAACTAATTAAGGTGCCGACATTGCCAAAGACCGCATCCTTGACCCGACTGTCACCATTGACTACCAATTGGGCGATATATTGATGCGCCATAATCAAATTTAATTTGTATTTGCGAGCTTCAGCCAAGATAACCGAAATACTATCAGTAATAAAATTTTGAAACTCATCAATATACAGATAAAAACTTTTCCGCTTGGCTTCCGGTAAGTCAGCGCGGGACAAGGCGGCCATCTGTAGTTTGGACACTGCAATCAATCCCAACAGATTACTGTTGGTTTCGCCGATTTTGCCCTTTGATAAATTCATTAGTAAAATTTTGCCCTGATCCATTACTTGACGAAAATTAATGCCGGACTGACGTTGGCCAATGATGTTTCTCATCATTTCATTTTCCACGAACCGACCGGTCTTGGAAATCACATAAGACAACATATCGGCGGCGGTCGAACCTTTTTGCGAGGCGGTGTATTCCCGCTCCCAAAAATCTTTGACTAGAATATCCTTGACATGCGCCAATTTCTGCTGCCGATAACCCTCATCAGTAAAAATCCGCCCCAATTCCACCAAAGTACCGGGGTTATCCTGATCAGCCATTAGCGCCAATAAGGCATTTCTCATATAATGCTCAAACATCGGGCCGGCCATAGCCGGGTCAGGCAATAATTTGTAAAAAATATTTATCATTTCCTGGGTGGCAAAATCCATTTCTTGAGTGGTCTTGGCTTCCAGCATATTCAGACCGATCGGCCGCTCAACATCGGACGGATCAAAAATAATCACGTCTTCAAATCGCTCTTTGGGAATGTAGGGTAAAATATCTTCAATCAATGAGCCGTGCGGATCGACAATGCAGACGCCCTTACCTTGCTTAATATCTTGAATTGCCAAATTAGCCATCAGATAAGATTTACCGGAGCCGGTCATACCAATAATATACATATGACGCTCACGGTCACGATCTTTGATTCTGATTAACTGCTTATTGCCACGATAAAAACTATCCCCCAAAATCAGACCCTCCTGAGGTATTTCCTGAGGCGGGGCCAAGCGCCGCGCCTGCAACCAACGCAAATGAGGGATATCTGTATTAAGTAAGGGCAAATGCCAAAGGGAAGCCATTTCTTCAGTATTTAAAACCAAGACCGATTTCTCATCAAAATTGCGGTAAATAAAATCATTAATAAATTTCGGCCCCGAGCCTTTGATGACTGCCTTAAAGCCATTGGCATATTCATAATTGGAGTATTGAGAAAAAGAATTGGCAATCTGGCGCAAAATATTTTTGGCCTGATTTTCATCGGCCGCAAAAGACACCAGCCGAATATTGACATCCAGACCGGCCTTGGACGCTTTTTCTTCGATTGAACGCATCATCTGCTCTTCCATTGGCGACAGCCGATACTGAGGCAGGCCGGCCTTATCAGCCGCCTGATCCTTATTGGCATAAAACCAATCCGCCGGCTTGCCAATCACCCCCAAGAGACCACCCGAACCGTTACTGGCGGCGTTTAAAGCCTGCTTTAAATTTTTACCTTGCTGCATCTCTGAAGCCACCTTGACTCCCCGCTTGCGCCAAGTCCCTTTAGCCGAGCGCATTACCAATTGAATGGCGGCCATCTGGCCATTGGACAATTTGGACAGCGTGCTGAGCAGTGAATTCAAAGGATCAGCATCAATATTTTTGTAAGTCAGAATGGGAAACATTTTATCCTTAATCAGCTTCAAATAGCCAACTGCCACAAACCCTTGGGGCTGAAAAATATTATAATCATCCACCTCATCAATTTGACAATAAGGATAATGGGACAAAAACTGCTGTTTAATATAATCGGTCAGATACTGAGGAACGGCAATATAAAAAGTAATCAAACCATCCGTACCAAACACAATTTCAAACGACCAATGGTCGTGCCGACCAAACAACCACGGCCGCCAGCCGCGATCGGCCCGCAAGCCGCCCAAACTGGAATAAAAATTATCAATCCCGGCCAAAATCTCTTTGGGCTCCTTGGCTTTGTCTTCTTGGTCCAAAGAGCGTTGGGGAATAGCCAACCGAAACACTTTTTTATGATAAGCCGGCGGAATTATCTGATAACGAGCAAATAATAATTTTAAAACCCACAAAACCAACAAGACAAAAAATAAAACCAACAACAAAACAACCACCAGCCCCAGCCAGGGATACAGTTGAACAACCAAAGAACCAACTTCCGGCGACACTTGATAATTCAGGCCATAATCCATAAATTAAATCAGTCTATTTTTATCCATTTGGGAAACAATTTTATCGGCTTTAATTTTCGCTGCCTGCTCCAAAAAAAATTTATTCACGCCTGGAATTGCTTTTAACCAATCCTTGATTAAACTAAGAATTTTTTTGATCTTTATTTTCGGTCGACTCACCAAAACAGCGATTTTTCGCGCCGTCACTTCGCCCTTAAGTTTAAAGGCGCGCTGGTCGGCTGGCGGCAAACTTAAATAAATATCCGCTAAATCTTCCTCCAAGATTGTTTCAATTCGCCGATAATGATCATCGGCAGCCGAAAGAACCGAACCAGTATCACTGGCGACCACGACTGGTTGGCAATAATCAACGGCCGAGCGTTCACTAGGGTTGACGGACAATTCTCTTGTTTCTTTAGGTGAAGTCTCCCCTGATTGTTCAATTTTGAAATCAGGAGAAAATTCCGGCGTTATTTTCTGATTGAGACCAAGGTTGGGCATAAAAAAAATTATTTAATTACATTATACCACAAATCAATCATTCTGTGCTATAATATAATTAATTATTCATAATGCCGCGCCAAGTAAAATCCCCACCGCTAATCGGCTCCAAAACTCATGACCAAAAATATTACCACCTTTAAGTCCAGCCCGGGCGGGCTGACCTGGATCAACATCATCAATGCCAGAAAAAAAGAAATCGACTACCTGCAAAGGAAATACAAATTCCATGAGCTAGATTTGAAAGATTCTTTTGCCAGCCACTACGCCCAACGACCCAAGTTTTTTCAACGCCACAATTATTGTTTTTTAATTCTGCAATTTCCTTTCTATAATCCCAAAAATCGAATAATTGAGGCGACAGAAATAGATTTCTTTATCAGCCGAGACCAGATTATTACCGTTCACAACAACAATCTGCCGCCCCTGGTCGAGCTTTATAATCTATGCAGCAGCGATAAATTTTATCGCGACCAATATTTGTCCGATAATAATGCCGCCTTCCTCTATGAAATCTTAATCCGACTTCAAGAATATTGCTATCCCCTGCTCGACCACATCAGTATTGATATAAAAAACATCGAGCAAAATATTTTCTCCGGCCGGGAAAGGCGGATGGTGGGGGAAATTATGCTGGTCAAAAGAAACATCCTTAACACCCGGCGGATTATGGAAGCGCACAAAAATGTCATCCAAAAAATCATCCAGGAAAAAACTAGCTATCTGCCGATAGAAAAAATAAAAATCTTCTATAATGACCTAGTCGAACACACCAAAAACATTTGGGATATCCTACAAAGCCAGAAGGAATTAATCGAAACCTTAGAAAACACCAATTCAACCTTAGTCTCCTTCAAGCTAAACGACATTATGCGCACCTTGACCGTCTTCTCGGTAATTGTCTTCCCCCTGACTCTGTTCGCCGCCGTTTTTGGCATGAATACCCTAAACAGTATGCCTTTTATCGACCATCCCTACGGCTTCTGGTTTATTATCGGTATTATGCTCGCCGCCACTTTGGCCATGTTTATGTTTTTCAAAAAGAAAAAATGGTTGTAAATAATCACTTTTCGAACAATTAAAAACGGCTGATTTTCCCTTAAGAAAAATCAGCCGTGAAACGATTTAAAGCGGGGTCGCGCTCGAACGCCGCCGGCGCCATTTCAGTACCAAATACCAGGGCGGCGGCGGCGCGGTAATTGTCGCCTCTAATTGATGGCACAATGCCTCAGACTCACCAATTTCATCTTCAATTTCCCGCATCTCTGTTTGGAGACGCTCAATTTCGCGCCGCCGAGTTAACAGCTCAACGGCTTTTTTTAACCGTTCAGCCAAATAAACTCTCGACTGGCCGACACCCTCGATTAATTCCTGAACATACTCGTCCGATCCGGTATTAACCAGTTGATTAGCTAAGCGCTCAAATAAGTCATAATGGACATACTCATAGCCGGCGTTAATCCGTTCCCACTTGATGCGCAAAAATTCGGCCAGTATCCGACCAAGAAAATCGGCCGGCAAAAACTTAAAAAGCTTGGGCGTAATTTGAAAATCAGCGACCGACCAGACAAAGAACGGCTGGTCGCCAAACTGGCACAAATAATAAATTATCTCCGAGTCTTCCAATTTGATAATCTGCGTGAACGTCCGCCTTAATTGTCGGCGCTGAATCTTTTCCAGCCAAAAACAAAAGCCGGAAAAACCGATAAACACCGCCAACACGGCTATGACGCCGATAAACGGCAGCATTCCGCCAAGGGTCGGTTCGCGACCGGTGGTTTGGGAAAAGGCTAAATAATGATAGAACAGCCAACAAACACCCACTAGCAATGAAGTGGCTGCTCCGCCGACAAAACCGTTTGTCAAGGAACTGAGTTGTTTCAGGGACATAGTTTTTCTCCTTGCTAGTTATCCCTATCCTTCCCGCAACCACTAATACTACCAAAAATAATAAAAAAAGTCAATCGTCCCACATAGACTTCAACTACCGGCCCCGCTTAAGTAAACTTTGTCCCAACCGGCTCAACTGATACGATTTAATATTTGTTCAATTGCCGCCAAGGTTTCCACCCGCACTAATTCCGAACGCAATTTTTTGGCTTCGGACCAGCCGGCCACATACCACAAGAGATGCTTTCTTAATTCAACCAAGCCGTGGCTATTTTTGGTGGCCAAGGCCAGCTTGGCATGTCGCAAAATAACTTTTTTAATCTCAATTGGCCCAACTGTTTTATATTGACCGGTTTTCAAATAATCCTTTATCTGCTTAAACAGCCAGGGCTGACCATAAAGCCCCCGCGCCAAGCCCAGGCCATCAACACCAGTTTGCTCAAGCATCTCCTTGGCCGCTTCCGGCGAAGCAATCCCGCCATTAGCCAAAACAATGCCGCCAAATTCTCGTTTGGCTCTTTTTATCATATCCCGATCAACTGGTCCGGAAAAAGGATTTTTAAAATAACGACCATGAACCATCAGGGCGGCAATGGGCAAATCTTTGATATGGGAAATAAAATCAACCGCCGTCACCTCATCAATGCCGGCGCGAATTTTTACTGACACCGGCAAAGATGTACCGGCCAAAACCGCCTCAACTATTTGACGACAATTATTCAAATCACGCATCAGGGTGACACCACCGCCATGAGCGACCACCTTTTTGGCCGGACAGCCGAAATTAATATCAAGACCGTCAAAACCGGCGGCTTGACAAATAGCCGCCGCCTTAACAAAAGTGGCCGGCCGTTTGCCAAACAATTGAACGACGATCGGCTTTTCGGCCTTAGAAAATTTCAACAATTCCAAGGTCTTCTTGGAATCATAATACAAACCATCGGCCGAGACCATCTCCGTATAGACCACATCAGCGCCATAATGCTTACATAATTGACGAAAAGCCGAATCAGTAACGCCCGCCATCGGGGCGAGCGCCAAAATCGGCTTTTTGATTTTTTGCCAAAAATTCATAAGAAAATATTTCAAGTATTAATTATAAAACTTCATTAATTTTTAGCAATATCCTCCATATAAACTGACATCATTTTAATATGGGGAGAAGCAATAACAAAAGAGAGTTTCTAGAACGACACGGACTTCCGGCTTGTTTTTTTTTGGACTGTTATCGAAAAAATGACTATTTAAAACAAGATGACGACAGTTGACTAATACCTGAACTTAGTTTTAATACAGTAATAAAAAACATCTTCGATTATCAAGGATTGAAATCAATAGCCCTGCTAAAATCTAATTAAAGATTAAAACGAGAAAAAAATCAAAAAAAGACAAATAACACACCTTTACCGTCCTTATTCGGACAATTTCTTCTTCAATTTATGTATTTTTTATAAATCTATTGACAAAAAAATATAAATATGATATAATAACAAATAGCTAAATATTGTGCTGTAGTCACCCAGTACTTAACCTCAGAGATAGGAGAATTTAACATGGCTAAATCAGAAGAGCAGAAGCAGAGGGAAGAGGAGAGGAAGTACAATGAAGGTTACGAGTCCGCCGTCAAAGATGGAGGCAGTATGAGTATCGGCGCCTCGATCATGGCTCCCATGTCTGACAGTTGGTGGAAGGGTCGCGAAGACGCCAAGCACGACATTCAGAAGGGAAAGGCGGAGCGCGGCGAGAAGTAACCGACGAATAATTTGTCGGCAACACCATTCGCGGCTTGGAAATTAATCCGAGCCGCTCTTTTAATTTATTTTATTTTTCAAGTCGAGCCAGTTTATCATCAATCTGTGTCAATATCCAGATCAGGGTCAATATCCAGATCGGAGTAAACATACTGGAAGGTGAAAAACACAGCTAGCTAGTCTCTTGAGAAAAAATACAGACTAGCAAGGGAAATTATTCACCTGTCCACAGCACATGCCATTATAGCTTTCTATTTCCTCTTCAACTTGTACCCATTTTTCTCGTCCTCAATCACATATCCCAACCTTTCTATTTCGCCTCTCAGCTCATCGGATTTGGCCCAGTTTTTTTCCGCTCGAGCCGAGAGCCTGGCGCGAGCCAATTTTTCCACTGCCAGCGGAATTTTAACCGGTTTCAGTTTGGCCAAATCCAAACCAAATACCTTGTCAAAATCCAAAATAGTAGCTTTCTTGTCGCTATCCGGCAAATCGGATTTAAGCATTTCCCAACTTACAGCTAAAGCTTGAGGCAAATTGAAGTCATCTTCTATAGCGGCAATGAATTTATCTTTGAAACCGACGTTTATAACCCCTTTGGCAGGGCTAAAATTCAATACTTCGTTGCGCAGATTATTCAAAGCAGTCTGGGCTCCCAGAAGGGCATCCCAAGTGAAATTCTGCTTGCTGCGATAATGGGCCTGCATAAAAAAATAACGCAAAGCCAGAGGATCAAATCCCTTTTCCTTTATTTCTTCCAGATTGTAAGCGGTACCCTCGGATTTGCTCATTTTGGCGCCGTCAACCGTCAAATGCTCATTATGCAACCAATAATTTACAAACTTTTTTCCGGTAGCGGCCTCGCTTTGGGCGATTTCATTGGTATGATGCACCGGAATGTGCTCTACTCCGCCCATATGGATATCCATCGTATCTCCCAGATATTTTCGGCTCATAGCCGAGCATTCCAAATGCCAGCCGGGAAATCCCTGTTTTGTCGGCTGATTGATATTTTTGAATTTGACCGGCCAAGTCTGCAAAGCATTCTTATGGGCGCCCGCTTTGAAAAACCAGACAGCAAAATCAGCCGGATGCTTTTTGTCTTTATCAGCCACATCTCCCTTTCCGGCCTCGGAAATATTTTTAGACAGGTCTTGTCCGGACAGCTGAGTGTAATTTTCAAATTTTGACACGTCAAAATAAATCGCCAAATCAGTGGCATAAGCATAACCCTTATCCACCAACAACTGGACTATTTTGGCCATCTCTTTGATATGCTTGGTAGCCAACGGTTTTTTCCATGGAGCCAGGCAATTCAAATCATCAACATCAGATTCAAAAGCCCTAATATATTTTTCAGCAATCTGCTTAGGATCTGATTTTTCCCGCTTGGCAGCCTGAGCCATCTTATCCTCACCTTCGTCTTGATCGCTGGTCAAATGACCAACATCCGTATAATTTCTGACCAGCCGAACTTTATATCCCAGATATTCTAAAGACCTTACTATCAAATCAGCCAGGACCATCGCCCGCAAATTGCCAATATGTTGCGTCCAATAAACCGTCGGACCGCATTGATAAAAAGAGACCACCCTCGGCTTGAGCGATTTGAATTCTTGTTTTGTTTTGGTAAGAGTGTTATTTATTTTCAACATAAATTATAATAATTATTATCTTAATTCTACGATTATTACCTAATTTTGGCAAGAAACAGGCGGACAAAATAAATTGTCCGCCTAAACTACCGACTTGATTACAACCACAGCAAGGTATTCCGCTCCGGCTTCATTTCCGCCAACGCGGTCGCAAACTTCCGCGACAGCTTCTGGTGACGCTCCAAATTATCCTCCAAAAATCTAACCAGCCGGGCCTGAATTGCCTGCCGAAACTCGGCGGCAGTTTGGCCGTTAAGCTGAATCTCCCAGACACAAACCGACGCCGCGCTCAAGGGCCGCGCGCCACAATTGACCGCCTGCAACAAAAAAATTTTTTCCGCCGGCTTGATCACGCCAGCCCAAATACAGCCAAAATCCGGCAACTCCATCGTGGCAACTGTCCTAAGCAGGTCCCGATCAACCGACTCGGCCAGCGGCTGAACGCTACCTTTGTCCCAATCAATTTTGTTCCCTTGCTCATCAAACAATTCAATCTTCATTAAATCGCCCTCCTTATCAAGTTTGGATCGAAAGAACAAAAAAACCAGACTGCCGTAGTGGAAGTCTGATTAGTGATTACCGCTTGATCTTTAACCGCTAAGCACAAATAAAACTTCCACCCCGAAATCCGAGTAGCAATAGTCCCAACAACAAGCCTAAATTTTGAGTGAAAGTATTCATATTGTCAGTATAAATTATTTTTCTTTGGCCGTCAATTAAAAAACCGCCGCGAGAATCTTTCCTCACGGCGGCAATGGTTCTAAAACTGACGAACGCCTTTGCTTGGCGTCAGTTTGTGGCGGGATTTATTTCCTCGCCGAGGCTTATTTCTAAGAAGGGGTTTTCCGGGGCTAACACCCAGACTCAATTTTTGAAAAATTCTATAAACAATCCCCTTTTTCTTCATTTTTTTCTCCCTTTGATGATTTTTCTTACCCCTATCTATAATTATAGCATATTTTCAACTTTTTGTCAAAATATCGAAAAAACAAACCAACTCTATTTAACTCCACGGCTTATCCTGACGAACCAGCAAGTCCTTGGCTTTAAGCGGTTCAGCCATAATTTCCTTGACGATTTTCTCCATTCGCATCCCCTGCGAACCTTTGACTAAAATAAAATCGCCGGTCTCAATCCTGTCCTGAATGAAACAGCCGGCCGTCTCAGCATCGGAAAAATTAAAAATGTCTTCCGACCTTAAGCCGAGCTCTTTCGCCTTCTCGCCAATAAGTCTAGCCCGTTCGCCCACTGTAATCAAGCTGTCTATTTTATTTGCCGCCGCCAGCGCGCCGATATTTTGGTGCGCTTCTACTGTATATTCGCCCAACTCCAACATATCGCCCAAAACAGCAATTTTTTTACCCAAAACATTAAGTTGGCCCAGTACGGACAGAGCGGCCGCCATTGACTCGGGCCCGGCATTATAGCTATCGTCAATAATAAAAGTATTTTTAATACCAGCCAATAAACGCATCCTTCCTTTGGGCGCCTCAAACAGTCGTAAAGCCTCGGATATTTCCACCAAATTCATGCCGTTGATTACGCCGACGGCAGCGGCAGCTAAAGCGGCATAAACTAAATGCTCGCCCAAAATATTAGGCAATAACACCGGCACAGTACTGCCCTGATAAGACAACTTAAAACTTAAACCCGCTACCCGTTCACCACTATCCTTGGAAATAATAATTTCCGACGCCCTAACTTGAGCCTGCTGGCTGGTGATACCATATTTGATCACCCGGCCCTTGACTACCTGCTCCATGTCGCAAACATAATGATTGTCGCAGTTTAAAACCGCCCAGCCATTTTTGCCCAAATGAGAGACCATGACTGATTTTTCCTTGGCAATCCGCTCTAAGGTTTTGAAAAATTCCAAGTGAACCGGGCTAATATTAGTCACTACGCCGATTTGGCAGGGCGCTAAATCGGTCAGATATTTCATATCCCCCACTCGATCGACTGCCATTTCCAAAACTAAAATCTTGGGATAGTTTTTGTCCCGCCAAGCCAGCAAAACCAAGCCCCTCATAAAAACTCCGAGCCAGCCCCAGACGGATCGACCGCCCGAACCAGCGCCGATAGTAGTCAGGGGCAAGCCGATTTCATTGTTGTAATTTTTAATATTTTGGCGAACATTAAACTTCAAAGCCAAGACCTTAAAAATAGCCTGCTTGGTGGAAGTTTTGCCAACACTACCGGTAATCCCGATGATTTGGGGCTGGTACTTTTTGATAATCGCCCGAGCTAATACGGCCAAAGCTTTCTGGACTAATTTTTTTAAAAAATTCTTCATCTTTTTTGACTTTCGATTTTAAACTGTCGACCTGATGCCTTATTTATTGTCATAAGGCACATTATAATACTGCAAAATAAATTTGGCAATCTCTCCAAAGACTGGCGCGGCAGTCAAGGTGGCTTCCTTGCCCCAACCCGGTTGATTGATTACCACAATCATCGCAAAACGAGGGTTGTTAAACGGCGCAAAACCGACAAAAGAAGTGTTGACCTCCTCAGAATAGCCGCGACCGTTTGCTTTGGACACTTGGGCAGTCCCAGTCTTGCCGGCCACCCGATAACCAGCCACCTTGGCCGGTTGACCGTGGCCATTTTCCACGACACTGACCATCATCGCGCCTAAAACAGCCGCCGTTTTAGAAGAAATCACCTGCCGAATCTCTTCGGGCTGAATAATTTGCATCTCGCCCTGATTATTGGCGATTTTTTCGACCAGATACGGCTTCATTAATTTGCCCCCATTGGCAATGGCCGCTACCGCTTTGACTACCTGTAACGGGGTGACAGTAATGCCCTGACCGAAAGAAGCCGTCGCCGGATAGATTTCGCCGCGACGATCCAAATTGGAAATATCACCGGCCGCTTCCGTGTCCAAAGTAATGCCGGTCAGCCGACCAAAATCAAAATCTTCCACGTATTTTTTAAACACTTTGGGAGTGGTTTTGCGCATAGCAAAAATCATTCCGGTGTTAATTGATTTTTCCAAGGCCTGAGTCATCGTCTGGCTGCCGTAAATCTTATCGTCATAATTTTTAATGATGTCACTGCCGATTTTAACACTGCCCGTATCCTCAAAAACCGTACTCGGAGTAACGCTGTTGCTGTCCAGGGCCGCCGCCAAAGTAATCACTTTAAAAATCGAACCGGGCTCATAGGCGCTAAAAATCGCCGGATTGTTATACACCTTAATGTCGCTGACCTGATTATATTCGGCTGGATTAAAATCCGGCGCGCCGCACATCGCCAAGACCGCTCCGGTCTTGGGTTCCAAAACTATTACTGCGCCACTCTGAGCCTTGAAATAATCAACTGCCTGATGAATCGCTTGGCAGACTTTGTACTGAATCGCCCGATCAATGGTCAAAATCAGATCCGAACCGTCAACTTTTTCCCGCAAAGAATGACTGCCAATGGTGATAATATTGCCCCAAGCATCTCGTTCGGAAAAAATTTCGCCAAACTGCCCGGTTAAAATTTCATCAAAATAACCCTCCAAACCATAACTGCCTTGCCGCGTATCACCCTGAAATCCCCAAAAACCAAAAATATGTCCGCCCATACCCTGTTCCGAATAAAACCGCCAAACCTCCTGCTGAAATTGCAAACCCTTAATCCCCCACGATTCGATTATCTCTTTGGTTTCCTCATTGATCCGATGACGCAACGGTTCATAGGGGTCGTCAACTTTGGAAAAAATATTTTTCAGCCTATCAATCTCCAGGGTTTTTTGCGCTTCTCGCCAATCTGCCAATCGTTTGTCTTTGATTTCCTCGGCCAAAACCGGGTCAAGCGTCGGCGCCAAATCGGCAAACAACTCGCTTTTAACCTGCTCCATATTGATATCCTCGGGCAAGCCAAATAACTCAAACAACTTATTAGCCGTGGCTTCCGGATCAATAATCTCCTTGGGAACGGCATAAAGCATATATAAATCCTGATTGGCGACCAGAGGAAACAAAACTTCCTGACCGTTAACATTTTCCGCCACATAGATCGAACCGCGCTCCGGTACAAACCGCCGATGGAGCTCATGTTGGTCCACGGCGGCAGCGGCATAAAAATCACCCATCAATATCTGCACCTTGAATAAACGCAACACCAATAAAACCGCAATAAATATAAAAAAAATGGATAGAAATTTAATTCTACCCTGCCCAGCAATTTTTTCGCGGCTGCGTGTATGGGAAAATGACTTACGCCAAACCATAAGAAAAAAAATTACCTCAAAGCGACCGCCGAACCAACAGCATAAACCGTATCCACTTCAGCAGTAACGACCAAATCCAGACCTTTGACCTGTTCAACCATATTAGCCATTGACTTGGCTTCAATATATTTTAAATTTAATTTTTTATTCTCTTCGGTCAATTCGCTGATCCGCTGATTCAATTCCTTTATTTTATAACCCTTGGTGGCGGAGATATTAGTCTGAACCAAGTACCAAAAACCAACTGCCAACGTAATTGCCACTAAAGTGATCGACGCCAACCGCCAATTAAATAAAGTCAGAAAAAACCCGCTTATTCTCTTTCTCCGATTCAATTCCGGAAAGTGATGGTTGCGTTTTTCTTGTGTCCAATTTTTACACATATTAATCTGCTTTATCTAATTAATTATTTTTTCCGCCACCCGCAATTTGGCGCTGCGACTGCGCGGATTATTTTTGATTTCACTGGCCGTAGCCGAAACCGGCTTCTTGGTAATAATTTTAATCACCGGCCGCGCCAGTTTTTCCATTTTCCGAAAAAAATGCTTCACAATCCTGTCTTCGCCGGAATGAAAGGCTATAACCGCCAAGCGGCCACCCGGCTTTAAGGCGTCAATCGCCTCAGGCAGCGCTTGCTCTAGATTGGCAAACTCATCATTAACCGCTATGCGCAAGGCCTGGAAAACTTTAGTGGCCGGATTCTTGAATGATCGCCCCTTAAAGTAACGAGCATAGACTTTCGCTACTGTTTCCGCCAACACTGGCGCTGTTTTAATCGGATGTCCACTCTGACGCAAATTAATTATTTCTCGAGCAATTGGCCGGGCTAATCGCTCCTCGCCGTACTGAAAAAAAATATTGTTCAATTGCTCTTCGCCACAATCAGCCAAAAGTTGAGCCGCGGTTGGCCGATTAGAAACAGGATTAAACCGCAAATCCAAATCGCCCCCCTGAAAACTAAACCCCCGATTACCGGCGCCGAGCTGGTCCGACGACAAGCCCAAATCCAGCAAAATACCGTCAACCTTATCAATCCCCGCTTCAGCCAATATTTTTTTTAAATTTTTATAATTATCATTAACCAGAATCAAATTATCGCCAACGCTATTTTGAACTACAGTCGGGTCCCAATCAATACCGACCACTCGACCAGTAGGCTTAACCCGCTCTAAAATCGCCAAACTATGCCCACCACCGCCAAAAGTGCCGTCCACAAACACTTGATTGGGCTGGGGATTTAACAGAGATAACACCTCTCTCAATAATACCGGCTGATGAATAGTAGTCATAAAACTGCTTGAAAAACCAAGCGACGACTAAGCGTCCTTAGACCCCCAAACCGCTGAGGGTTTCCGCTATCTCATTAGAATTCTTCTCGGTTTCGGCGTTATATTTCGCCCAACTGGCAGCATCCCAAATTTCCAAACGATTATATAAACCGGTGATAGTAATGTTTTTTTTCAAGCCGGCAAAATTTCTAAGGTATTCCGGCACGATAATCCGACCCTGTTTATCAATTTCCACATCCATAGCGCCACCCAATAAATTACGGTTAAAAGCGCGATTATTGGTTTTGCTAAAATCCAAAGCGGAAACTTTTTCAGCCAATTTTTCAAATTCCTTTTTAGGATATAAGAACAAACAGTTATCCAACCCTTTAGTCACAACGGCTTTTTTGAGTTCGCCCCGAAACTTAGCTGGAATGGCCAACCGTCCCTTGGCATCAAGATTGTGTGAATATTGACCGACAAACATTGATTTGTTGTTAATCCTGGCCCGGCAGGGCGATTTATCCGCCCCGCCGGCTTTATTTTGAGGCCTATTAATGACCAGCAAAGAGAGAAACAGGCCGACAAGCATGGCAAAGATTTGACAAGATATTCTGATTTATATCCTTTTCATCCACTTTAAGAACAGTTTATCCCCACTTTTCCCCACTTTTCACCTTATATGTTTAATTATACTCCACTTAAATCCAAGCGTCAACACTGGATAACTTTTTATTAACAACAAAAAAAGACCAATTAAGGCCATTTTCAAGCAACCCCGAATTAATAATGGGGATAAAAATTTTAGCCGATATTCGGCTCCCGACCATAAGCCGGAAGAAGAGGAATAAATTTTTTTCTTCGCTTCAGACGGCTGATTGTTTTATTCACCAATTCTGCATCATAATTAAATTCTGTTGCTGTCAAGCCCACAATGGGCAGTTTTCGAGCGTAAGCCAGAGCATTGGCAACGGCAATGCCAATCCGCAAATTAGTAAAACCGCCCGGACCAATAACCGCGGCCAAGCCGCGTAACTGGCCTAGTTTAACTCCGTTTTGGCGCAAAAAAACATCCAATTCTCGCAACAACTGATCAGTCGCCCGATTGTCAATGGTGATTTGTTTAATTTTAAAATTATCCCCACTCCGCGCGAGGATTATTTTGAGGCGATTATCACCCGAACTATCAATAATTAATACCATTAAAATCTGGTTTGATGAGTTAAATAATCAAGAATAATCAAATTTTTTCCCTCTAATAAATCATACAAAAACCGATCCGTAACATCGCGGCGATACTGAAAATCTTTAGCAGTCAATACTGAATACCTGATTTCTTGCCCCAATTCCCGCTCAAAAATCTTAATCAATTTTAGCAACCGATTGCGTTTAACCCGACCGACAATCAACAAATCCGCCGGTGCGTCAGTCCGACCGACAAAAACCCCCGACAACAGAAAAAAACTGATACTGCCCAGGGCTTCGACTTTTTTAATCAGTGATTGTTCCAAAATCAATTGGGCCTTAATCAGCAAGGCCCGTAATTCTTCGACGAAAACAAAATTATTGTTCAGTTTGTAATACTTTTTGTTGTCCTTGAGCTTCTTTTCCACTTCCTTTTCCAAATCCTTTTTAGTATGGGAAGTGATAATACCAATGGTTTCCAGGTTTTCCAATTCCCGCCGGACCGAATTAAGGTGGGCGCCCAAGCGTCGCGACAATTCCCGAACAAAAAAATAATCATCCGGGTTATTTAAAAACAACCTCAATAACAATACTCTGGTTTTAGATCCAAAGAGACGCTCTAACATCTGATTTGACTATTTACTGGTTACTAATAAATATTGTATAATATTAGGAGCAAACTGTAAACCATCCCCAACTATAATTAATCGGATATGGAAGAACTGATTATAAAAATAAGCCAATTAAGCATTGAAAACAACCAAGCCGTGGCTGGGGATGTTTTTATTGCCGAAACAAAAAAAGAGTTGCGAACCAAATTGGGTACTATTTTTGGTCTAATTGAAATTTTTAACCTGCCACCGGAATTTTGTGACAAATTTTTTGAAATTATAAATAATCTGCAAACTGAATATTATCTTCCGCCGTTTGACAGCGAGCTTGGTCCGGAAAAAAGATTTGAAGAATGCCTCCAACGAGCCAACCGCCGGATTAGCAAAATCATCCAGGAAACCAGCTATGATATCAAACTGGAAAACATTAATGCCCTCGTCGGATTAATGGTTAAGAATAAGATTCATTTAAGCCAAATCGGCCAACTTAACGCTTTTTTGTTTCACCGTAAAAAAAGATATGAAAATTTGATTATTGACATTTTTGGCCAAGCCAGCGACAAGAAAGGCAAAATCAATCCTGATAAGATGTTTTCCAATATTATCAGCGGCGTGATCAGCCAGAAGGACGACCTGTTTTTTTCCAATGATGCCGTTTTTGAATACTTGTCCCAAAACCAACTGATGGAACTAATCAATGAAAACATCTCACCCATCCCCGCCCAGCAAATCAAAAAAATCTTGGAACAACAAGGGGGTAATGACAATTTTTATTCCATTATCTTCCAAACCGACAAACAAGCCGAACCAGCGGTGGCCATGGCGCCTCCCGTTTCAGCACCAAACAGAGTGGCCTCAGCGACCAATCGATCCGGCGACGGTTCGATTAAAAAACTGCTCGACACTCAAACGTCCACCGAACAGTACCTAATGCCGTCGACTATACCCAACTGGAAAAAAGTTATAATTATGTCGTACCAAATAATCAGCAAAGCCGTCACCTATTTGGCCGGTAATTTATTTCGACTGCTAAACGCCGGCCTAAAAATCAGCTGGCGCCGATTAAAGGGGTTTAACCGAAAAAACCGATCCGCCAACAACCAAAACAATAATCACCACCAATTGACGGCGACCGATCGCCAAGATAACGCCGTTTATACTCCGGGCGCCAAACCGAGTCAAAAGATCAGTAATTTTATCAATCGTCAAATCGCCAAATTCATCCACCTGAAAAAATTCCAACAACTACTGCTGATTATTGCCTTTATTTTAATTTTCTTTTTTAGTCAAAGCATTGTCTGGCAAGGCCAATTGGCCGGTTCTTCCGCTGGTATTAATATTGACGATTTAGTCAAACAAATCGAAGAGCAAATCAATAGCGCCGAAGCCTTAAATATTTTTAACGATGAATCGGGCGCCAAAGACAAGCTTCGCCAGGCAGAAGAATTACTGGCTCAAATTCCGGAAAAAAAGAAATATGAACAGACTCGCCTCGACTTGAACCAAAAAATAGACGACTTGAAACAAAAACTGGATCGCCTGATTTACCTTAATGACCCTAAAGTGGTGGCCGATCTCAATGACAAAAATCCCACTGCCGCCGCTGTCGGACTGGCTAAAACCGGCCGCTTGCTATTTACCTTTGACAACAATAATCATCAGCTCTACCGAGTCGATCTGGAGCAACAACAATTGGCCGAATTTAATTTTGATCTGGGAACAATACAAAAAATCAAACCCTTGACCGACCAAGAAATAATTCTCTTAACTGACCAGGGTGATTTCTATCGTTATAACGCCAACGACGCCGCCGCTCCGGTTAAGGTTTTAAGTTTGGCGGGATTAAAAGATTTTGATGTTTATGGCGGAAAAATTTACACTCTGAAAGACAACCGCCTTTTAAGGCATTTACCAGTTGACAGCAAATTTAATTCCGGCAGCAACTGGCTCAAGGCGGGCGCCAGCGCCGACCAAGCGCAAACGATCGCTATTGACGGGGGAATTTTCACCTTTAATAGCGATGACAGCGTCAATTATTTTGAGAATGGTCAATCAACCAACAAATTTACTCCCCCGATCAAAGGCCAATTTTCTCCGGACCAAGCTTATACCAAGGCCGATTCCAATTATCTGTATCTGCTTGACAAAAACAATAACAAGCTAGTGGTTTTGACCAAGCAAGGCGAGTTGAAGATTCAGTATACGTCCAAACAATTCTCCAATACTCAAGCGATGGCCATTGATGAGCCGGCTAAAAAAATTTACTTGCTCAGCAACAATAAAATCTACGAGATAACAATGGATTTTTAAATCCGGAAACTTAAAGCACCCCCGAATATTCGAGGGTGCTTTGATTGCTGAGCAATGCTTTACTTCAAAGTAACAGTGGCGCCGGCTTCTGTCAATTTTTTCTTAATCTGTTCCGCTTCTTCTTTTTTAACCGATTCCCGCACTATTTTGGGAGCGCCGTCCACCAAATCCTTGGCTTCCTTCAAGCCCAATTCAGTCACTTCTCTGACCGCTTTAATAACCGCGATCTTATTAGCGCCAGCGGCCGTCAGTTCGATATCAAAACTGTCTTTTTCTTCAACCGCTTCCGCCGCGACCGGAGCAGCGGCAATGGCCGCAACCGGAGCAGCGGCAGAAACGCCAAATTTCTCCTCAAGCACTTTGACCAGTTCCGCCAAATCAATGACGCTCAACTGCTCAATTTGTTCCACCAAAGCCTTGAACTTTTCCGGAACCACTACTTCTTTTTTTTCTTCAGACATAATATTATCAATTATTTATTATTTAAATTACTGTTTTTTATCCTTCAGGGCGCTTAAGGCATAAACCAGTCCCCTAATATTGCCTTGCAGCACATTGACCAAGCCGGACATTGGCGCGGCAAGACTGCCAACCAGTTTAGCCAATAATTCTTCCTTGGCAGGCAAAACCGATAGTGCTTTGACCTTGGCCTCATCAATCAGGCCGTTCTCCAAAATACCGCCCAAAATCTTCATATTATCGTGGCTCTTGGCAAACTCACTGACCAATTTGGCCGGGGCCACCTCATCTTCATAACCAAAAACCGTGGCTATCTCACCCTCAAATTGCCGGCTGTCATCTTGGACTAATCCTTTTTCTGTTAATGTTTTTTTAAGCAAGGTTTTTTTGGTTACCAAATATTCAGCGCCCGCTTCTTTGCACTTTTGGCGCAATTGATCTATTTCTTTGACCGGAATGCCGGAAAAATTGACAAACACCGAGGCTTTGCTTTTTTCAAGGCCTTGGCCGAATTTATCCAGCATATTTTTTTTCTGCTGTTTTGTTTTCGCCATATTTTTATAAATAAATTAATAAAAAAATCCGCGTTGCCGCAGACGATAATCGCTTAATTTAAGCTTTTTTCCTCGGCAGGTCTTATTGACGACGCCTGCTGTCTGCGGAATTTAATTTAGGTTGATGCGTTTATTATAGCAGACCGCGAAAAAATGTCAAATCTTAACCATAAAAAAGGCGGCAGCAGGAATAATTTTCCCGCTGCCGCAGTGAAACGAATTAAATGCTACTAGCTGAGGCCGTGCCCAAGCCAATAGCCTCGATATTGAGGGAATACATTACGACTTGCCCGCCCAGGAGCAATTCGTAATTCCCGCCGACCAAAGCGACCTCCTCGCCGTTAAGCGTCAGGTCGATTTCGGCGGTATTGCCGCTCAAAATTCGGCTCTTTTTGGTGACTGAATCGTACACCTGGAAGACCGGATAGGCCAGAAAAGCATCCACTACCTCCAGGCTAAAATTAGCCCGAGAGGCAAAGCTACTGTTAAGGCAATCCGTGCCTGCCAAGGACAACACTTCCGAGAAGCTATTGACCGGCAAGCCGCTGGCCAAGGCCTCAATTTCAAGGGCGAAGTTGGCCGGACTGTCGGTCGGCCACATCAGGGCCAAGCCAACACCGACCACGCTTTCATTGGCGCCGAGGCCAATGACGAATTGTGATTCGTCTGCCCCATTGGCATTGAACCGGCCTTCCAACAGGCCACTGCCATCGGTGTACTCAAAAGCAAACAGGGGTTTGCTATTGACATACAGCTGAGCAGTATTAGAGGTCACACTGCCGCCGGCGTTGGAAACGACGCAATAATAGCCGCCCTCATATATTTCGTCGGCGACGAAAGAAAATTGAGCGGCTGTTGCCTCGTTAACAATGGTGCCATCCTTGTACCACTGGTACTTCAGGTTGACGCCGGTGGCCACGACCGAAAAGGTCACGGTCTGACCGGGGCCAACGATTTGGTCGACCGGCTGAGAGGTAATTACCGGCGCACCCGGAGTGGTCTCCGTGAATACCGCGGTAATAGACTTATTAGTGTCCATCACCACACTAGCCGGATTGACCGAACCAGACAGATCACCTGTCCAGTGGTCAAATTTCCAACCCGAATCGGCGACTGCTGTCACTGACACGGCCGTGCCCTCGATATACTCAGCCTGATCGGGACTTTTGGTCACCGATCCATTGCCGCCAGTGCTGGCCGACAGCGTATACCTGGGCAATTCCACAAATACCGCCTGGATGGCTTTATTCCCATCCATAACGATTGTGGTCTGACTGCTGTTTGGATCGGCAACATCGCCGACATCAGCGCCAGCCCAATGGTCAAAGCGCCAGCCAAGGTCGGGAACCGCTGTCAAGGAAACCATTGTTCCCGACTCCCAGACAGTGGCCGAATTAATAATCGCCGCTTTGACAGTGCCTCCCTCAGTGTTGGTCAGACTGGCAATCGCCGTCGACGACACCAGAGACATGCAGACCAGAACCGCCAACATATTCTTCTTCATTGTGCTCTCCTTTTGGACAAAAGTCCTTTTTTTGCAGAATCAGGGCTTTAATGTTGATCCTGCCCAACGCGCAGGACCACCATGGCCCCGCATTTATAAAGGTCAATAAACCGCCTAAATACGGTTTAACCGTCCAACTTAGCATAGAATTAAAATTTTGTCAAGAGCAAAAAACCCGGCTTAAACCGGGTCAATAATAACCAAATAAGTTATTAATTTCTCTAATTTTCGAAAAAAATAATCGCTTGATAGCGAAAAAACTCCATTTCCTCATCCTGGCACTGATGATAATCAAGGCCGGCTTTTTGACACAGGGCGGCTAAAAAATCATCTTTTTTTGGTAATTCTTCCCAAACCTGGGGTAGAAAGGTGGCACTATTGATTCCGCGTCTAATAGCTATGCCGTCACCCGCCTTGATATCGGCTAACGATATTTTTTCCAGTGGAGTCAAAATAGAAACCTCAATTTTTAAATCATCAAGCTCAAACTCTTCCACCGGCGTAAAACGCGGGTCACGCGCTGCCGCCAGAGCATTGTCTCGAATCGCCAAAAGCAAAGCCTCCACCGGCTCAAGCAAACCGATGCAACCGCGCAACTCACCCTGCCGGCGCAAAGTAACAAAACAGCCCCGTTTCTCCCACAGCTTCTGATTGACTGTCTGCGGCTCAAATTTTTCACCACGACGCAATTGATGCTCCAATGCTGTCCGGGCGATTTTTAGCAAAAATTCCTGTTCGCCTTTGGTATAATAATTTTGCTCCATAGAATTTAATCCAAATAGCGACTGATGTTTTCCAGGTGTTCCTGATAAGTCCTGGCAAAATAAGTCTGACCATCGCTATTTAAAAAATAATAATAATCATTAGCTTGGGGATAAACCACCGCTTTAATTGCCGCCAGTCCGGGACTGGCAATTGGTCCGGGAGGCAGGCCGCGGTATTTATAGGTGTTGTAAGGCGAATCAATTTCCAAATCAGCCAGAGTCGGCCGTAAATCTTTTTTGCCGGTAATGTAATTAATGGTGGCGTCCGATTGCAACCCAATGCCGGCTTCCAGTCTCTTTAAAAATACATCCGCTACCATTGGCATATCGTCAATCGGCGATTCTTTTTGGACAATTGAAGCCAAATTGACTGTTTCAAAAACCGTTTTACCCTGCCGGTCGATTTCCGCCAATAAATCATCGCCTAAACGCTGCTCAAAAGTAGCCAACATTTTGGCAATAATTTGGTCAACGCTGGCATCGGCAAATACGCGATAAGTGTCGGGAAACAAAAAACCCTCTACCTTGTCGATTTCTACGTCAGCCAAAAAATCATAATCAGCCTGCCAACGCTCAAGCGCAATCGCCGCCAAAAATTCCTCCTTGGTTGCTAAGCCGCGACTGGCCAAATATTCGCCAATCTGATCGCTCCGCCAGCCCTCAAGAATAGTGATTTTTATTTCACTGTCAACCGTGCTGCCGCTGGTTAGCGTTCTAACCAACTGACGCGATGTCATCTTCTTGTTAAGCTGGTGTTCGCCGGCGATAAAGGCGCCCTCCTGGTCGATTAACCAGACATAAGTTTCAAAAATTAATTGATTCTTAATTAGGCCAGCTGCTTTTAGATTGTTTGATATTTGATTGAATCCTTGACCCGACTCAATGACAAAATAAACCTGTTTGTCTTCAGTGGAGATTGGCGTCAAAATCGAATAAGCAAAAAATAATACCAAAACAATGAGTGTCAACAAAATCAATAAAAGTAATAACTTAATTTTTTTCATATTTTATCTGCTTAAAGCATAGCAAATTAATTGAATAAAAACAAACTGTCAATAATCACCGGCGAATTTTATTATTAATCTTTATTTGTGGTATAATTTAAGCATAAAATTCATCAGTATTATGCTTCAAGGGCTTAAAAAAATCCTGCTGATTATTACTGTTTTTTTAATTATCGTCAAGACCACTATCGGCGTGGCGATTTTTTTGTATCCCCCTTTACCGGAAGACGATAATCTATCCATTAGTCCCAAACGACTGATTGAACTGACCAATGATTATCGGCAACAGTCGGGCCTGAATGAACTAAAACCCAACGCTCGCTTAACTCAAGCGGCTTATAACAAAGCCAGCGATCTGCTGACTGGCCAATATTTCGACCACACTTCGCCGGATGGTCGAAAATTCTCCCAGTGGATCAAAGATGTTGATTACCAATATTTTTATGTTGGTGAAAATCTGGCCATCGATTTTGTCGGAGAAGACGAGCTGTTTCAAGCTTGGCTGAGCAGCCCCCAACACCAAGAAAACATCATTAAACCCCAATATCAAGAAATTGGCATCGCCGCCTTGCGCGGCAAATACAAAAACCACCCGACGATTGTGGTGGTTCAACTTTTTGGCACCCGAGTATTGGGCGAGCAAGAGCAAGCGACTCTAGACTACGAGCCATTAAACGATTTGGCCAATAATTATTTCTACCATCAGAGCTGGTGGCAAAAATTTCTCTCGCTAGACAAGCTTGATCGAATCAATAACCAGCTCGGCTATGCTCTGGTAATCAGCCTGGGCATTTATCTGGCTCTGTACCGGCCTCAGAAAAACATCAACCAAATCAATATCAAGCAACCGATAATTAATCGATACCAAGCAAAAATATTCAGGGAATGATGAGAAATATACTTTAAAAAATATTTAATCGCCAAGTAACCGAAGGTGGCGGCGGACAAGCCGCCAACCAACAATATCGCCCCATTAATATCATTCCAATTGTCCACGTCCAATAAAGTCTTTAAGCCGGCGCCCAAAACAACTGGAATAGACATCAAAAAAGAAAACCGCGTCGCCGCTTCTCTTTTCAATTTTCGGCCAAGTCCTGCTATAATGGTAATACCGGAACGGGAAGTACCGGGAATAAAGGCTAACACCTGAGCCAAGCCGATAATCAACGAATCTTTGGCAGTCATAGTTTGCAAATCCTTGGTCTTGGTGGCGTATTTTTCCAAAAGCCAAAACAATAAAGCCACAGCGATTAGCATCGCCGCCACCAAGTAGCCGGAACGAAAATAATCAATAATCAGTCCCTCAAAAAAATAACCAAAAATTACCGCTGGGATAATACCAATAATAACTAACCAAGCTAAGCGTTGATTGAAATTATTGCTCGGATTCCAATTGGTCAAGCTGGATAAAAAACCGCGAATTATTTTTTCAATATCCCTGAAGAAAAAGGCCACCAAAGCGACAAAAGTGCCCAAATGCAGGGCAACATCAAACAATAAATCATCAGAAAAATTTAATTTAAAAATATCATGAAAAATTACCAGATGGCCGGAGCTGGATACGGGAATAAATTCGGTTAGACCCTGAATCAGACCGGCTATCACCGCTAATAAATATTCCATAATTTAGAACTTATGTATCAATTAATTTTAATTCCTATTATTGTCGGCGCGCTCACCCAAGCCATTAAACTCATTATTGATGGTATACCAAATAATTTCACTTGGCAACATCTGATTAGCGACTACGGCGGTATGCCCTCGGCCCACACCGCCTTTGTCGCCTCTTTGGCCACGGTGGTCGGCTTAACCGAAGGGCTTAATTCAGCGGTCTTTGCGGTCGCGCTGGTGCTACTAGCCATTGTTATCCGCGACGCCGTCGGTTTTCGACGGGAAATCGGCCATAATGCCGTTTTTACCAATGTCGTCGCCCAAGTGGTCTTTAAAAACCTGCCGCCAATGACCAAACAAAAAATAGAATTCCTCAATGAAGAAATGGGACACTCGGTAGTGGAGGTGGCCGCCGGACTGATTATCGGCGGGGCACTATCGGTAATGCTTTACTTTTTGTTTTTGTTGATAATTTAATTATCTAAACACTCTTCGTATAATATACAACTTTAGTAATATTATACATCAAACATTTCGCATAAAAACCAGTCGTGACGAAATTTTGTTTAAAAATATTTTAATAAAGACCATATTATTGAACAAAACTCAAATTGCGCTCGACTCTTTCATTATGGCGTACAGTAGATAAGTTTTTGTCTATTATCTGCTATAATAAAACTAATTAAATCATAAACACAAAAACTATATTTAGAAAACAAGGCCCATCCCCAGAAGAGGGGAAATCTGAAAAAGAATGGTTCGAAAAAAATAACTTTCCAAAAGAAAAGGGTGACAATTCCGATTCAGAAGATGATGGTCGAATTGCTATGACTAACGATGATGGTCCTCGGCCAGGAATGGGATTAAATGCGAGATAAATTTGACGATAATTTTAATCCAGCTAAACACAATAAAGAAATAGTAAAAAAAATTTTAGTAGAGAGAAACGAAAAATTTGATTAGTATGTCTAATAAAAAAAATTGAAATTTATCCTCAAGTTTTGTAATTTCATCTATCATAAAAAATAAGAAGCAAAGCTTCTTATTTTTTTATAATTATGCTTATTTATTTTTGGCAATCCTCGCAAAAATGGGTGCCGCGGCCACCCATTTTTATTTTTTTGATTATTCCTCGGCAATTCTTGCGGTGGCACTTCTCGCCCGCTCGGCCGTACACCTTCAAATACGGGACAAACCCGCCCGGCGTCCCGTCACTATCCAAATAATCACTAAAAGATGTCCCCTTCTTGCTGATGGACAAGCGAAGGATTTTTTTGATATTTTGCTCAAGTGATTTGGTTTCCGTCGGAGTGATTTGTCCAGCCAGCCGGGTCGGTAAAATACCGGCAGCAAAACATGATTCATCAGCGTAAATATTGCCAATGCCGGCAATTAGCGTCTGATCCATTAAAATTTGCTTAATCGGCCGACATGGATAACGGCGAAAAAGTTCGGTTAATTTTGAAGCGGTAAATCCTTTTTCCAATGGTTCCAAGCCATGTAGGGTTAAAATTTTTTTCGCTTCTTTAGCGGAGAGCAATTTTATCCAGCCGAATTTGCGTAAATCATTAAAAAATAAAACCGACCCATCGAAAAAATCCAACCGGAGACGAGTAAATTTATTTGGCAGATTGTCAGCGCCACCGGGTTGAGGGTGGCCGCCAATAATTTCTTTTTTGCTTCGCTGGTGCGCCGGCCTAAATATCAACTGCCCGGTCATTTTCAAATGAACCAACAAAAAATCACCGCCAGCCAATTCAAAATAAAGGATTTTCGCCCGCCGGCCAATGTTGATTATTTTTTGATTTTTTATTTTCCGACAAAAAACCCGGACCGAGAGAGGTCTAATTGTTCCGACCCAAAAAATCCGGGCTGATTTTATTTTTCGACCCGACAAGCTGACTGCCAACTGGCGCCGCAGAGTTTCCACCTCGGGAAGTTCGGGCATATGATTGTTTTAGGTATTGATCGAATTGTTTTGGTTCTTATGACGCATTCGACCCATATAAATTTAAAAAATTCCGCCATATTGGAAAATAAATTTCATTTGTACTATCCGATAGAGACAGGGCATGCCCGGTCTCTCCTATTATCAATCCAGGAGTATAGCGAATTTGGAATTATATTTTACTTTCCATGGCACTTCTTAAACTTTTTACCACTGCCGCAGGGGCAAAGATCATTACGACCGACTTTTTGGCCATGATAATGAGAATTATCTTTGATGATTTTATCTTCTCTCCTCTCTCTTAATCCCTCGTCAGCTTCCAGCGGCGATTTTAAAGCTGATTCCTTGCTGGGCGCGGAAAACTGTAAATTATTTTTTGGAGTCGCGGCCGGCGCCAACGCTGTCGGACTAACAAACCCGATTTTATAAATACTATAAACCACCTGCCGATCAATTTCCGCCAACATTTCCTTGAACATTTTAATCGCTTCCCGCTTATACTCAACCAAGGGGTCCCGTTGGCCATAACCGCGCAAACCGATACCGGCACGCAAATATTGCATCGCCTCCAAATGCTCCACCCAAATAGTATCAATCACTCTTAGGAGCATCATTTTTTCCACTTGCCGCATTGGCTCGATATCGTCGCCACCCAGGCTGTTTATTTTCTCCGCCAATTGATTGTAGGTCAAGACCGCCCGCCTTTTTAAATACCCTTTGATTTTGGCGCGGGCCATATTATCTTCTTGATTGTCTCCGGCCTCAACTTCCATTTGTTCCAACTTAATCCGGGCTTCCACTGGCAACGGAAAAATCGTGCCAACCGCTTCATAAATCTCCTCCAAATTCCAATTTTGCTCTTCCGGATCTTGAGTATGAAAATCAACAACATTGTTTATCTCGCGATTAATGGCGTCAGCGACTGTCTCTTTGATATTTTTATCCGCCAAAATTTCCCGGCGTTTGCGATAAATTGTTTCCCGTTGCTTGTTCATTACATCATCATATTCCACCAAATGCTTCCGAATATCGAAATTATTGCCCTCGACCTTCTTTTGGGCCTGTTCAATCGACTTGGAAATCATCCCATTTTCAATGGGCATATCATCGGGCACGCCCAAAGTTTCCATTAATTTTTTCATTCGGTCCGAACCAAAAATCCGCATTAAATCATCATCCAGGGAAATGAAAAATTGCGACACACCCGGGTCGCCTTGTCGCCCGGACCGACCCCGCAATTGATTGTCTATTCGACGGGATTCATGACGCTCAGTGCCTAAAACACATAAACCGCCGGCCGCCACCACTTTGGCATATTCAGACTGATCAAAGGGATAGCCGCCTAAAATAATATCCACGCCGCGGCCGGCCATATTGGTGGCCACAGTCACGGCCCCGACTTTGCCAGCTTGAGCAATAATATGAGCTTCCTTGTCATGATGTTTAGCATTCAAAATCTGACAATCAATCCCTTCTTGAGTCAATAACTCGGCCAATAACTCATTTTTTTCAATCGAAATAGTACCCACCAACACCGGCTGGCCCGCCTGATGACGTCTTTTGATTTCTTTAATCAGCGCCTGATATTTGCCGCTTTCATTCTTATAAATGCGATCATTCAAATCCTGCCTAATCACCGCCTTATTGGTTGGCACAACTATTACCTCTAGTTTATAAATCTTGGACAGTTCTTCGGCTTCTGTGGCGACGGTACCGGTCATGCCGGCTAATTTCGTGTAAAGCCGGAAATAATTTTGAAAAGAAATAGTCGCCAAAGTCCGGCTTTCACGCTGAACTTTCACCCCCTCTTTGGCTTCAATCGCCTGATGCAGACCTTCACTGTAACGACGACCAAACATCATCCGACCGGTAAATTCGTCAATAATAATTATCTCCTGATCTTTAACAACATAATCACGATCCCGCTTAAATAAAGTCAGCGCCTTGAGCGCCTGCTCAATATGGTGAACATCGCCAATACCGCGATCAGTATAGATATTGCCAACTCCGAGCGTTTTTTCCACCTTGCCAATACCGGCCTCAGTCAAAGTAGCGGCGCGCATTTTTTCATCGATATTGTAGTCCTCACCTTCTCGCAATTTAGTGACGATTTTAGCGAATTGATAATATTTGTCCGTTGATTCGACATCGGGCGCCGAAATAATCAACGGCGTTCGAGCCTCATCGATTAAAATAGAATCAACCTCGTCAACAATGGCAAAATAAAGCTCCCGCTGGACCATCTCCGCCGCCGTTTGAACCATATTATCACGCAAATAATCAAACCCGAATTCATTATTGGTGCCATACAAAACATCACATTGATAAGCTTCCCGTCGGCTGCAGGGCTCCAAATATTGGACATCCAACTGTTGATCGCCGTTAGCCGCCAATTTAGCGCCATTAAAACGATAAGAAATATTTTGCTGCTGGATACAACCGACGGTCAAACCCAAAAAATCAAAAATTTGCCCCATCCAATCCGCGTGAATCCGCGCCAAATAATCATTGACCGTTACCAAATGGGCGCCCCGGCCAGAAAGCGCATTAAGATATAACGGACCGGTAGCCGCCAGGGTTTTGCCTTCACCGGTTTTCATTTCCGCCACTTGACCCCGATGCAAAACAATCCCCCCAATCAATTGGACATCAAAATGACGCTGACCAATTACTCGCTTAGCCGCTTCTCGAACGGTAGCGAAAGCTTCCGGCAAAATATCATCCAAACTTTCACCGCCGGCAATCCTCTGTTTTAATTTTATTGTCTGAGACTTTAACTCGTCATCGGACATTTTTTCCCAAGCCGGCTCCAGCAAATTTATTTTAGCCACCACCGACTCCAATTCGGCAATCGCTTTTTTATTGGGATCGCCAAATATTTTGGTAATAATAGACATGTAATTAATCTTTTATTTTCTTCGTTATTCTAACAAAAAAAAACCATTTTGACAATGAAAACAAAAAACCGGCGCACCTAGCGAGATGCACCGGACTGACTTACCGGGGCAAATGATAATAGCCGTTAGTCCTGCCTAAAAATTTATGAGCAACCAAAAAATCCAACCGATTTTGCACTGATTCACGACTATTGCTTTCGCCTAAAATTCGCGCCACCTCATCCAGACTGAAGATTAAAAGATTATTGCTGAAAATCCGGAAAATCGAGTTATACCTCCTCCGACCAAGAATCGCCACCGTCGACTCCGCCATTATGACCACCTCCTTTCAATTGATCAATTAATCGCGTGTTTCCTTGTATCTTTTTAACTCCAGTTTGAGTTTTTCGCGAACAATATTCATAGATTTACCAATATCATCGGTCTCCGCCTCAGCCCGCAACAGTCTGCCCGGCACTTCCAAATTGGCCTTAGCCAAATAAATATCTCCTTTCTGATGATGGCGGGTGCTAATTCCGACTTCAATATCTGCTTTTATAATACAATCGCAATATTTTGTCAAACTGCCAATTTTTTCATTGATAATTTGGTGGGCCTCGGGAGCCAACCTGGCTTTCTGAGCCTTGATGTTGATCTGCATAAATTAAGGTTTATTAATTAAGGCTAAAATTAAAAACCAACATATTCTATCTCCTCCCTTAGCTGCAGATTGAACCGACTTCTGACTTTCTGTTTAATAATACTGATCAATATAATCACATCTTCAGCGGTTGCTCCGCCAACATTGTTTATAATACCGGCATGAAGGGCGGATACTGCCGCCCCGCCGATTTTTCTCCCTCTTAGGTCGCACTGGTCAATCAGCCAAGCTGAAGGGATTGTTTGGGCGGCAATAAATTCTTTGGGACAAGCCGGAAAATTTTCAGCAAATTGCTGGGCTTCCAATTGGCTCAAATTGACATTTTTAAAAACGCTACCAACGCAATGGCCGACACCAAATTTTTTCTTACGCTCCTTTAGGATATCACTTATTTTTTTCCGAATCAATTCCTTGTCTTTGGGTTGCAATTTCAAACTAGCTGCTAAAATCAGGCCTTGGTTTTTTTCTCTAAAAATACTCTGCCGATAGCCGAACTGGCAATCTTTGTTCTTGATCGTCTTGATTCTGCCTTGTCGCAAAATTTGCACCGACTCAACCAACTGCGACATATCGCCACCATAGGCGCCGGCATTATTACAAATCGCGCCCCCGACCGTACCGGGAATGCCGGCTGCCCATTCCAAGCCGGACAAGCCCGAGGACAACGCTTGCCCCACCGCCTTGCTTAGGAGTAAGCCGGCGCCAACTTCCAGACACTGGTCTGGGTGGACTTTCAACCGATTAAATAACGGCTTAAGGACTAAACCGTCAAAGCCCCGATCACTGACTAAAATATTGCTGCCGCCGCCAATAATAAAATATGGCCGGTCTTTATCTTCTGCCAACTTAACTACTGATTTTAATGTTGACAAGTCGGCAATGTGGCAAAAATATTTAGCCGGACCACCGATCCGCCAACTAGTATAAGGCGCCAATATTGCCTGTTGCTTTAGATTATTTCCCAGTAACTGTTTTAATTTTTTTTCAAAATCCATAAACGTCGCTAAATTAATTAGCAACTACGTTTAATTACTGTCTTAACAAGTTTATTTTTTGCCGATTTTATCTACCAGATTAACCTTGGGTCGGCGACTAGCCCCATAACCCTTGTTCTTGTCAATCAATTCTTTCTGTTTGGCGAGTCCGGTGCCAATCATTTTACTTTCCCGATGCTGATCGCGCCGGCTGGTGACACCGTATTTTTCCTCCAATTCTTCCTCCCAGTCAAGCCGCTGATCCAGTTCCTGGTCCGGTTCATCAGCCGATTGCACAGGCTTATCGTCAGCAAATTGTGTCATAAACTAAACTTAATTATTTATTAATTAAATTTTTGGCTAAGCGATAGATATCGCCCGCCCCCATTACCAATATTATATCAAACTTCTCCGCTTGTTGCCGAATTGTTTTTTCCGTCTGGATCAAGTCGCCGCCGTATTGACACTGGCCACCCAATTGATTGGCAGCCACCGCCAATTTTTTAGAATTAATATCAAAATCCTGGGGTCTTTCCCGACCGGCAACATAAAAAATATCCACTACCACCGATGGCGCGGCTCCAGCTAAGGCTTGGGCGAAATCCTTAAACAGGGCCTTGGTTCGACTGAATTGATGGGGCTGGAATACCACCAATAGGCGTTGCTGGGGATAAAATTCTTTGGCCGCGGCAATTGTTTTTTCCAAAGCATCGGGCGTGTGGGCGTAATCAACAATAACTTCAGCATTAGCCAATCGGCCCAAAAATTCAAACCGCCGCCAAGCGCCCTTAAACTGCTCTAATGTTTTTTTGATTACGCTAAAATCCACTCCCCTCAAGTAAGCAACGGTAATTGCCGCCAAAGCATTATAAATATTATATTTGGCCGGCACTATTAATGATATTTCCCCCAATAATTGATTGCCCTGATAGACGGCGAATAATTGGCGGCCCGATCCGACCCTAATCTGACGAGCTGAAAAATCAGCCGGCTGATCAATGCCAAAGCTGACAACTTTTGCTTGTTTGCCCGCCGCCAAAGCAACACTATTGGGATCATCGGCGTTAATGACAATCAAACCATCCTGAGGCACCCGAGCCAGATAACTATCGAAAGCGACTTTAATCTCTGCTAAATCCTGATAATAATCCAAATGATCGGCAGTGATATAAGTGACGACGGCAATTTGGGGACGATAGCAATCAAAGGCTCGACGATATTCATCACTTTCAAAAATAAAATCCTGACCCGCGCCCACTCGCGAATTGCCCCCCAAATAAGCTACCTTACTGCCGACCACTACTGTCGGATCAAGTCCGGCCTCAACAAAAATCTGCCCCAACATCGCCGTGGTAGTGGTTTTGCCGTTGGTGCCGGAAACACCAATTCCATATTGGCCGTCGATTAATCGACCAAGGGCCTGAGGATAAGTCAAAATTTCCAAACCCAATTCTTTCGCCCGACGTTTTTCCGGATTATTGTTGTCAATGGCCACCGAATGAATAAAAATATCAATATCCGACCCGATATTTTCAGGGGTTTGTGGTACTAAAACCGTAATTCCCTCTTGTCGCAATTGGTCAATAATTTCACTGGACTGATTATCGCTGCCGCCAATCGAGACTCCCTGATGTTTTAAAATTCTCGCTAGGGCTGACAAACCGGCGCCGCCAATACCAGAACAAAAAACTTTTTTAGCTTTGAATGAATCAAGCATAATTACTTACTTATTTGCAAAAGCAATTCAGCCACTCGCTTAGCCCCGTCCACTTTCATCATTTGTGAAATATTCGCCTCCAACTCCGATTTTCTGTTGCGGTCAAATAACACTTCCTTAATTAAGCTGACAAACATCTCTTTGGTTAACGAATTTTGAGACACGCTCACTACCGCATTATTGCTTTGGAAATAACGAGCATTATATTCTTGATGACTGTCAGCGATTGGGATAAGAATAGTGGCTCGAGCCAAAATAATCAGCTCGGATAAAGTGGACATCCCCGCCCGACTAACCGCTAAGTCAGCGGCGCACAGCGCCTCTCTCATTTCGTTGGTGAGAAACTCAAATTGATGATAGTCTTCATCATTAAAATCCACTTTTTTACCTCGACCGGTAATATGAATAACCTGACAAAATTTTAATAATTCGGGCAATGCTTGGGCAACCACCTGATTGACGGCCACAGCGCCGGTACCACCGCCTACCACCAACAAAACCGGCAAACTATCCTTCAATTGAAAAAGCACTCTGCCTTTATCCGGATCGCAAGAATAAAATTCTTCCCGAACCGGATTGCCGGTCAAAATCGTCTTAGTTGGTGAAAAATCTTTAAGCGACACCTCAAAAGAAACTGTTATCTTCCGAGCAGTATTAGCCATCAATTTATTGGCCAGGCCGGCAATAATATCCTGCTGGTGGATAAGGATAGGCACTCGCAAACACCAAGCCGCCCAAGCGACTGGTACGCCGACAAAACTGCCGGCAATCATCACTACCTGAGGTTTGAATTTGAAAATTATAACCAAACTTTTGAAAAAAGCAGCCACCAACTTGAATGGATCAATTAAATTCTGCCAGCTAAAATAACGCCTCAGTTTCCCGGCCGGAATAGACCGAAAATCCATATCATAACTATCGACCGCTCGGCATTCCGGACCGTCTTTGGTACCCAAAAATAAAAATTTCGCTTTTGGCTTACTTTTTTTTATTTGTTCATATACGGCAATCAAGGGACTAACCGATCCCATTGTCCCGCCCCCCACCAGTAATACCTTCATAATATTTATCTAGGCGTTAATTTATTATTTTTTTTACCGCTTACCGGTTATCGGCTTGTCTGGATATATTAACTAAAATACCGGCCGCTGCCAAGCACATAGTTAAAGCAGTGCCGCCATAAGAAATAAAAGGCAACGGCACACCGGTCAAAGGTAAAATGCCAATAATCGCTCCGATATTCAAAAAAGCTTGAGTAACCAACCAAGCGACAATACCCACCACCAACAAACGAGCAAACGGTTCCCGGCAACGACAAGCCAGCCGAAAACTGCGCCACATTAAAACGACAAACAAAGCCAACACTAATACAGAAAAAATAAAACCCAGCTCTTCGGCCATTACGGCAAAAATCGAATCGCCGTAAACCTCGGGCAAATAAGCGAATTTCTGACGCGAATGACCAAAACCGCGACCAAACCAACCGCCGGATCCAACGGCCAATAAAGCCTGATTAATGTGGTAGCCGATCCCCTGCGGATCAAACTCCGGATGAAGAAAGGTGGTCAAGCGTTTGAGCCGATAGGGCGAAACTTTGATCAAAACCGCCAATCCGCCAATACCGGCAACCGCCAACCAAGTCAAATGCAGTAATCGGCCACCGGCCACAAAATAAACTGCCAAGGAAATGGCAATAATAATCGAAGCGGTGCCAAAATCCGGTTGCAGTAAAACCAAAGACACCACCACCAGAAGCACCACAATAAAAGGCAAAAAACCATAATTGAAATCCTGAACGGTTTTCTCGCCTTTAGCCGAAAACAGAGCGGCCAAATAAATCAAAAAGGTCAGTTTGACTGCTTCTGACGGCTGAAAAGAGTAGCCAAATAAGTTAATCCAGCTCTTGGCAAAAGTGCCATGGTCAGAACCAATCCCCGGAATAAAAACTGAAATAAGCAACCCGATCGAGACCAGCAACATTGGCACCGCCAGAGTTTTCAGCTGATAATAATTAAGACGGGAAAGCAATAAAAATAAAAATAAGCCTGGCAGGAAACCAAATAACAATTGATGCTTAGCGTAGAAATAACTGTCGCCAAATTTATCCCAGCCGACCGCCGCCCCAGCCGAGGACAAGGCGACTAAGCCAAAAATCGACAAAAAACCGACAATGCCGACCAAATACCAATCGGGCGGATCATCCCGACGGCCTTTAATAATGTCTTGAAAGATGGTTTTTATTCTCAACTTCATTCAAAGATTTTAATATTTTAAAAAAATCCCGCTATTAATCGTCTTTTTTTAAATTTTAATCATTAATGCTCTTTTCGCCCAATAAATAATTCCCCTCCAGATAATTATTCAAACTGCTCACCTTGACATAGTGATCTTGGTCGCTTGTTTTTCTCCAAAATATTTCACAATTTTTTGACCGCTCGCCTAAATTGATCGCCCCGGTCAAATTCATTGTTAAACAACCCAAAAGAAGCGCAGGCCGGGGACAATAAAATTATTTCGCCACTAGCAGCGAATTGTTGGGCCAAGTTAACCGCCTCGGTCATCGAAGCAACCTCGGCAGCCGGAGTGACTAACTGTTTTAACCGGTCAGTTCCGATACCAGACAAAAAAATCACTTGACGGCAATACTTCTTAATCTCTCTAGCTAACGCGTTAAAATCCAGCCCCTTGTCCGAACCGCCGGCAATTAAAATAATTTTCTTTTGTTTGGCGTCACCCAATGATTGAAGAGCCGCCATAGTTGCTTCCGGTGTGGTGGAAGTAGTATCATTATAATAATTAACCCCCTTAACTGTCCGCAACAGTTCGAGCCGATTCGGCACTCCTTTAAAATTTTTCACCGCTTTTCGTATTACTGCTATCGGCGCGCCATAGGCCAACGCCCCGCTAATAGCGGCCAAGACATTGGCGCGATTATGATCGCCGGGGATCTTGATGTCAATAAGCGACAAAACCCTTTTTTCTTTACCGTTTAAGCGACAATAAATATTTTTGCCGCGAACAAAACAGCCATTTTCCTCAGAAAATTCTTTGAGAGAAAACCACATTCGCCGACCGGGTGTCTTGGCGCCGGATTTTCTAGTAAAAGAATTGTCGCGATTCAAAATTGTCCAATCCTGAATATTCTGACCAAGAAAAATGTGCTCCTTAGCGGCAACATAATCATCTATGCCTCGATAAGTATTCAAATGGTCAGGATAAATATTGGTAAAAACACTAATATAAGGACTGATTTGATGGGGCGCCAGACTTTCCAACATCCAGGAAGACAGTTCCAACGCCACTGGACCGCCCTTGGCCACTTTGGACATCTGCGCTAAAGGCGACTTGGCGATATTACCGCCCAATACCGCCCACCGATTGATTAATTTCAAAATTTCATAAATCAATGTTGTTGTTGTACTTTTGCCTCGCGTACCGGTAATGCCAATTATCCGTTTGCGATCAATTAATTGAAAAAACAAAGAAACATCTGTTTCGATCGGAATCTGATTTTTGACAGCAATCGCCAGGTATTTGGAAGTATTGGGTACACCAGGATTTTTTATTATCAAATCAGTGTTTTTAAAATCGCTTATCCGATGCCGACCAAGAACAAAATTGATCTTGGTAGCCCGCCTGCCCAACCGCTTAATCTGTGGCGCTAGCTGGTCGGCTGTCTTTAAGTCAGTAACGGTCAATTGGGCTCCCTGATCCAACAAAAAGCGGGTAGCGGAAATGCCGCTACCGTCTCGATAAGAACCCAGTCCCATAATAGTAACTCTTTTATTATGCCAATTCATTTAAATAATAAAGGATAATTTTATTTCTACTGCCAACCGCCCCGATCCATTAAAAAAATCACCAGTCCCATCACCGACATCATACCGGCAATCACCCAAAAACGCATCACCACTTTAGTCTCGGGCCAACCCCTGGCTTCAAAATGATGGTGAATCGGCGCTGATAAAAAAACTTTTTTGCCTTGGCGTAATTTTTTGGATAAAGTTTGAATAATCACCGAACCTGATTCGACTACGAACAAAAAACCGATAATTGGTAAAAACAAAATGGAATTGGTCAACAGAGCAATAATGGCCAAGGTTACCCCCAAAGACATGGCACCGGTATCGCCCATAAAAAATCGCGCCGGCGCAATATTAAACCATAAAAAAGCCAACAGGGCGCCAACAATGACTCCGCATAAGGTCGCCAAATCATAACGGCCCTGGACAAAAGCAATAGCACCAAAAGAAACAAAAGCCGCCAGTAAAGTGCCACCAGCCAAACCGTCTAAACCGTCTATTTCGTTAACTGAAAAAGCGGTCGCCACGACAACAAAAATCACAAAAGGAATATACCACCAACCCAAATTAAAAGTAGCCACAAACGGCAAACGAACAAAATCCCAATCCAGTTTAAAATAAAACCACCAAGCCACAAACAAAGCAATGACCGTGTAAACAATCAGCCGATGACGGACTGACAAACCGCCACCATAAGGACCAATTTTCCGAACGTTCAAAAAATCATCCACCAGCCCAACCAGCGCCGTCGCCACCAGGGCGCCCAAAGGCAACCAAGTCTGAGAACGGCTTAGAAAGCTAAGGCGAGAAAAATCACCATTAAACCATCGGCTCAGATAAAAAAACAAAATCGCCACAAATAGGGTGGTCACCCAAATTAACACCCCACCCATCGTCGGTGTACCGGATTTTTTTAGATGCAACTTGGAAAAAATGGGCGCCTGAGCGGAGTCCCTAATTTGTTTGCCAAGTTTATATTTATACAAAAAATGAGTCAGGAGCGGCGTCCAACCAATCGCCAACGCGAAAGAAACAAAAGCCAGAGAAAAAATTCTAATAATGAAAAAGTCAACCGCCATAAATATTTTATTTACAAATTAATATAAACCAAAAATATCGACACGATAAAAATAGAAAGATTAAACACCGCCGCCATCCCGACCAAAAAATAAGCCAACACCCGTTGTTTTAAATAAAAATGAAAAGCCAGCAAAAAATTGACTGCCAAAACCGCCAGACCAGCGCCGGAAAACCAAAAAAAATTGTACCAACGGCCAAACAAACTAATGCCAAAAAAAATATTATAACGGAGAGCGACGAAACCAGCGGAAGCTGAGAATAAGAATAAATACATCCCTATCAGACAGATATTCAACGCCAAACCAAGACATAAACTAACCAAAAAAACCTTATCTCGCTTGGCCGGACTAGCAAAGACCAACCCCTGAAGGCGATCCCAGACTGAGGTAATCATACCGAAAATTAATAAAAAATTAATTCTAAACTAATTATAATATTTTTAAAGAAAAAAGTCTATCAATGATAAAATGTGACTTTGGCTGTTTAGTTAACAGTCAAGGGTGACACTTTTGGCTCGACCGATGACATATATTGATTTAGTTTCTGCATAGGGGTTAATCCGTTCATATTCTTGCCTAAATGGTATCTCTCATGATTGTACCAATGGACATATTCTCTTA
>JAKQDP010000073.1 GCA_029558735.1 bacterium
AAAATATTTTTTTTGGGTTTTTGTTTACCATTTCTTTGTCTGTATGATAACATAAATATTGAAGATGACCGATACTCAAAACAACACCGGTAATTTAAACGATTTTTTTGCCAAGGTTGATCCGCAAACCGAATCGGCGCCGAATTTGACGCCTCCGGTTGATTACCCTCCGCCGCCAATTAATCAGGTTGTAGTGGAAAAAACCAATACCGAATCGGTAACTCCGTCTCCGGCTTCCGATTTTTCGCCGACGGTTGCCGCCCCGGCGCCGGTCATACCGGAAAATCCGGAACCGCCGGCCAATAAAATAGCCATAAAAAAAACCCTTTTGGTTTTTGCGGTCGCTTTATTTTTGATCGGAATTATCGTTCTCTTTTTTGGCAGTCTTCTCCCGAAACTGACCGGAAAAAAGGAAAACGAAGTGACGCTAACTTACTGGGGGCTTTGGGAACCGGCAGCGACCTTGAGTGGAATTATTGAGGAATACCAAAAATCTCATCCGAAAGTAAAAATCAATTATGTCCAGAATTTAGGCGAATCGACCAAAAATTACCGCCAGCGTTTAAGGGCGGCTTTGGATCGGGGGGAAATAGATATCTTTCGTTTTCATAATACCTGGACACCAATGTTCAGAGACTTGCTTTCTCCGGTGCCGGCTAATGTTATGGATGCCGCCACTTTTGAAAGAACCTATTATCCGGTGGCGAGAACCGATTTGAAACTGGCTAACGGCTATGTCGGTTTACCTTTGATGATGGACGGCTTGGCCCTTTACTATAATGAGGACATTTTTGCCACTGCCGGAAAATTACCGCCGAAAACCTGGGAAGAATTTCGCCAACTGGCAGTCGAGTTGACGGTAAGGGACTCAACGGGAAAAATTCAAACGGCCGGTGCCGCCTTGGGAACAACCAATAATGTTGATCATTGGAGCGAGATTTTAGGATTAATGTTATTGCAAAATAATGCCGATTTGGCCAACCCGACGGATAATTTTGCCGCGGATGCCATTTCTTTTTATTTGAAATTTGTTTCCGACCATCGGGTTTGGGACAGCAGTTTACCTCCTTCAACCTATTCTTTTGCTTCCGGTCGGTTGGCGATGTATTTCGGCCCGTCCTGGCGGGTTTTTGACATTAAAACCCTGAACCCCGGCTTGAAGTTTAAAATTATTCCGGTTCCTCAACTTTCCGGTGTTGATCTAGCTTGGGCCAGTTATTGGGTTGAAGGAGTCTCCAATAAATCGGCTCACGCCAAAGAAGCTTGGGATTTCTTACAGTTTCTTGCTACCAAAGAGACGATAGCCAAACTGTATCAAAATCAAAGCCAGTTGCGGCTTTTCGGCGAACCCTATAGTCGGACGGACATGGCGGATTTATTACGCAACGAGCTATATGTCGGCGCCTATATTCAACAGGCCGTAAAAGCCAAGAGTTGGTATCTTTGCGCAAGGACTTACGATAACGGTATTAATGACGAAATAATTAAATATTATGAAGATGCGGTTAATGCCATCGGCCGGGGAGAAAACAGTCAATCTTCTCTGGCGACTGCGGCGATGGGGATTAATCAGGTTTTGGCAAAGTACGGTTTAAAATAATCTTCGGACCGGGGTTAACCGATTTAAAATAAAATCCGGTAAAAGAATTTGAAATTGTCAGATAAAAAAGATTCTTTTTTAGACAAGGCTATCCTTCGGACCTTGCAATACGCGGATATTTTTAATTATTGCTTGACCGCAGAAGAAATCCATTGTTATTTGATCGCCGACAAATTATTCCGGCCAACTTCTTTTTCTGCGGTTAAATCGG
>JAKQDP010000002.1 GCA_029558735.1 bacterium
GGCTCCAGTTTCGGCGGTCCGGCTGTGCTTTTGGCTTCTTCTGACCAGCGGGTCAAAAAGGTGGTGGCTTTCGCGCCGGTAGTGGATTGGCAAAAGGATGGCAAAGCCGAGCCGTTTGACCAATTGGTTCGCTTTGTCCAAGCCGGATTTTCTGGCGCTTATCGACCGGCGCCAAATATGTGGCGGAAATTACACGGCGGCAAATTTTACAGCCCAGTGTTTTCCGCTTCCCAAATTGTCGGCGATAAGGTGATGGTTTTTCACGCTCAAGACGATGAGGTGGTGCCGTTTGGTCCGACGGCCGAACTAGCCAAAAAAATCAAGGCAAAGTTCGTGCCGCTCAAAACCGGCGGACACAGCTTGGCGAGGCATCTAATGGAACCCTTTTTTTGGCGGAAGATCAAGAGGTTTTTTGATGAATAATAATAGGGGATAATGTATTTTACTTTTATTAATTAAAGGACTATAATAGTGATATGGAAATAGCCGCTTTAATTTTAATTTGGCCGTTTATACTACTAACCGCAGGCTTGGTGTTTGCGGCTTTTTATGATGTTTTTCCGTCGGGTCTGGGTCTTTTTTGGTTGCCTGCATTGGTTATCTTCATTTTATTGGTCAGGAGTCGTAATAAAGCGTCCGAAGATATGGTTCTGAGCAAGCAGATTTTTTTGCTTAAGAAATTTTTGACCACATTTTCTATCGCCATGCTTTTTCCGATATTTACCCGCTATTTGGTCGGGTCTTTTGACAATTCCCTGCCAGTGATTATTGTCGGACTAATAATCGGTTTTGCACTGATTATTTGGGGCATGTTTATGGAAAGAAACAAGACCATTGTTTATAGCAATATTATCGGCGGCGCAATAGTGTTGGTGTATATTTTTATCAAAATTTGGGAATTAGGAGAAGGCGCCAGGATAATTGCGGCCAGCTTCGGTTTACTGGTAGCAGTGGCAGTGTCTATTATTAAATTGAAAGATAAGCTCACATGAACAATAAGAATACAATGTTAAAATTGATATTCGGCTTAATGATTTTGGCTTTTAGTTTGGCGTTGGCTTATTTTATCGCCGCTTATGTTGATGATAATAAAATTTTTGATTTTTGGGGAACTTTATTGATAATAGCGGTAGTCTATGCCATTGTCGGCTTATTAGTGATTAACATTATTCCAATCAGTTTGGGATTTTTCTTTTCGGCCGACTGGTTGATTATTAATTTGTTGTTTAACAATTTGGGTGATTGGCCGGATTATGTCAAAACCTTGGTAGTGGGCGGAGCGCTGATAGTTTTGTATTTTATCGCTTTATTAAAATTGAGTGATGACGAAGATGATGCACTATATAAGGAATCGGCGGCTGATGAAGAAGAAGAGGAGGAGGAGACAAAAGAGGAAGCAGGAGATATTTTTGCGGATAATGAAGATTTGAATAGTATTTTGAAAAAAATAGATGTTTCCGGAGTGGAAAAAGTAATTTTTTATCCGCAGGGTAATGAGCCGTTTTCGACCACTGAAGAGGCAATAATCAAGATTGCTGTTTTTACCGAGCAGAAATTCGGCAAAAGCGAATTTGCTCCCGGCGAGCTGTCTGATTATTATGATGAGTTTTATTCTGCTTATAAGCCCACTTTGTCGGCTGATAAAGTAAAAGTTGTTTTGGATAAATTTAGTGAGTTTGTAAAATCCGGAGGAAATTTTAAGTTGGTTTAGATTTTTTTGGTAGGCAAATTTTTTGTTGTCCCGTTGGCGCGGGATTTTTTTGTATTTTAAAAGGCATCTTTTTAATTCTCAATTTGAAATTTCCATCCGCCCCTGCCCAGGGCAGGCAGGTGGTAGGCAGGTTGGGTAGTTGGATGGATGTATATAGATATCTCTATACATATCTATGGAGAAGCCCAGCCGCTCCAGCGGGTGGGTTTTGTTGACTTTTGGGCTGGTGGTAAGTCCAAATTGCGTCGCAAAGTAGGTAAAGATAATACCCCAAAATTTTTATCTCAAAATAATCGGCTGGCTGATAGCCGGCGTTAAAAATATCGTCAAAGCCCAGGTCGCGAATTAAGGGACAAAGATGATTTGGATTATTGGATAGTCTATCTTTTTTTTCTAGAAAAGATTATAATTAAGACAAAGGTATAAAATACCTTATATAGCATTATTTAATTAACTTTAAAAAGTATGAAGAAAAAGCCACTTTCAAAAAGTACCAAGAAAAAACCCCAATCCGTTTTAACACGGAATATTGTTACAGCCAAGGGGACGGCGGTATTAGTTTTATTTGCCGTCTTGGCGGCTTTACTCATTCAGACCTTTGCTTTTCAGCAAAGCGACCGATTTTTTTTCGCGGCAGTAGCCGGACAGGGCGAGGTTAATAAATCTTTTTTATTGTCGGAAAAAAACAAGGAGTTTTTAAATTTGAAGAATAGGTACGATAAAGCTCCCCTGGCCAAGAAAAATGAATTAATAAGCGCTTTGGTTTTGAAAGCCAATGAGCGGCGAGAAAAGTTGTTGGAAATAGCCAAGGGCGATCCTGCTCTCGCCTATGTTTATGCCTTAGATGAAAAGACAAAAGCCAATTTGCCGGTTGAAGTACGCGGTTTAGTTGAAACTAAGGGGAGTTGGCAGGGCAAAATGGATGTTTATGCTATAGATGATTTTGAGGCCAATAGAGCCGACGTTGAAAATTATTTGATTGATGAAAAAAATGGTCGCAAATATAGGGTTTATTTACCCAAAAACAGACAGGTGTTTTCCGGCGACAGTGTTGTTGTTAAGGGGGTAGAAATCGGCGCGGAATTGGTGGCCGGATCCATTGATGTTCTTAACCTGCCCGTTGCCGAGGCGGTCTCTTTGACAGAAAGAAAGGTATTAGTAATCGTGTCTAACTTCAATAATGCCGCTGCTGTTTGGCCGGTCTCTACTATGCAGTCGGTGATGTTTGGAGAAATCAATTCGGTTAATGCGGTTTACAAACAGGCCTCAAATAATCAGTTGGCTTTCAAACCGGATACCAATGGCGATGGAAAAAATGATATTGCCGGACCATTTACTTTGAATTTTAGCACAACCGATCCATGCGATTATTATGTTTGGGCAAATGAGGCCAAAGCAGCTGCCACGGCGGCCGGATATGATTTGAGTCTTTATCAGCATATTTTACATATTATGCCCCGCACCTCCTCCTGCAATTTTTCCGGAGTCGCCAATTTGGGCTGCACTTCTCAGTGCCAAGCCTGGGTTATCTATCCGGATACTGGTATCGCGACGCATGAGCTGGGTCATAATTTAGGGATGCGTCATGCTACGCTTGATGCTAATTTTGACGGTATTCCGGAAAATGAATATGGTGATGATTCGGATTTCATGGGCCTTGCTTGGGGGGGATTAAGACTTAACAACGCCGCCTTCAAACATAGAATGGGCTGGCTGGATTATGTCCCCGATAAAGTCGTCACCATCAATTCAAGCGGAACATACAAAATTTCCGCTTTGGAGGCTGATCCTTTGACCGTTCCCTTTCCTCAAATTATAAAAATAGCGATCCCGAATTCCGATTATCATTATTATTTGTCGTTTCGGGGCAATATTGGCTATGACAGTTTATTTTATACCTCTCGGCTGGAGTATGGTTCGGGGGTGGCCATCCATCGTACCATTCCGGCCAATTTGAGTACACTACTGTATCCTTGGGATTTGAATAATACGTTGTATCATATGACCTTGAAAAACGGCGGAATTTTCAGTGACCCGGCAAGTGGTCTGACTGTCACTCAGCTGAGCTTTGATCCCTTGTTGCCCAATCCCTATGTTGAAATCAAGGTGGATCTTGCTCCGCAGCCCTGTGTTAGGGCCAATCCGGTTGTTAGCGTCTCTCCCGCTAGTTTGCAGTTGGAGCTGGGGGGGAGCGCTTCAGCCCAGATATCAATCAAGGATACCAGCAGTTCTTCTTGTCAGCCGGCAACTTACTCGCTATCAGCCCAATTGCCGACTGGTTTTTCTCAAACCCCCAGCGAGATGAATTTGACCTTGTCTCCGGGTGAAACCCAAACTTATTACTTGACCTTAACCGCCGGTCAGGAAATAGGATCTTTTTCTATAATTGAAAAGGTGACTAATATTGCGGAGACCCAATATTCGTCCGCGGTCCAAATGACAGCGACAGTGTCCGCTATTGAAGTTGACAGCAAATTGCCGTCAGTGATAATTTCAAAACCGCGCAACAATTCGACGGTGCCCAAAAAAGGCGATTTATCTATTTCTGCCAAAGCCTCAGACGAAAGCGGCATAAAAACTATAGAAATTTTGTTTGACGGCTCGTCGGTTTATACTTGCAATGCGGCTAGTTGTAAATATGCTTTGCCGGTTGCCAATATATCGGCCGGTAACCATACAATTACCGTCATTGCCACTGATGCTAGTCCGGCCCAAAATAAAAATAGCGCCAGTGTAACAGTAGTAAAAAAATAATCGGAAAACAGAAATAATCAGCGCTCTTTGTTATTGGCGTTTTTGGCGCAAAGGAGTTTGTTGATTATTATCTTTACAGTTTTTATTTTCCTGTTCATATCTCGCTTGCCCCCCTGCCGGTTGACCGGCAGGGGGGCATTATGTATAGAGATATCTCTATACATATCTATAGAGAAATTCGTCCACTTAGGGCGGACGGAAACACAAAAGTCAGCTTGATTTTGTTCCTGAATTTCCAAAGGCGGCAAGCTGGGATGATGTATATACATATCTCTATACATATCTATGGAGAAGCCCAGCCGCTGGGGCGGGTGGGTTTTGTTTCTTTACGCTTTTTCCGATATCGTCTATCATAAAAGCATGAATTTCTTACACACTTTTGAACCGCAGCCAGTATGGCTGTCTTTCGGGCCGCTAACTATTCGTTGGTATGGCTTGTTT
>JAKQDP010000020.1 GCA_029558735.1 bacterium
ATAAAAATACAAAATAATTTCTAAAGTGACACTCAGCGGTTGAACGGTGATAAAAATGGTGTACAAAAAAACCGGCTCAAAAATCAACACCATATACAGAGCCAAATTCAAAATCAAGGTTGACGAATAAAGTTCCTTAACCTGGGGAGTCAAGCGATAAGCCAAAAATGATGACAATAAATTTTTAAGATTTTTGGCCATAAAACTTAAATTAAATTAACAAACAACGAAGCAATGCCGGCTAAAATAAAAGTCCATTGCAAACCAATCAAATTAATCAAGATAAATAAAATAGCAATACAAAAACAACGGCCGAGATTAAGCGCCATTTCCCGCAAAACCGTGAGCTCATCAACATAATGACCGGCGTCGGCTGTTTTTTCGTACATCAAAGCGTCAAATGGTGTCCGCATCATAATGGCAGCAAAGCTATGATAAGCGGAAACGACAAAAATCTGAAAACTGGTAACTACAAACACCTTAAAGAGCCAGCCCAATGAATACAGCACCGACCCATAACGCATCAATTTCCGTTTATCAAACTTGTCCGTATAAGAACCAACTGCCATTCGCAAGGCAACACTGAAAAAAACAATCAACGAAGAAATAGCGCCAACCGCCAAAAAATCGCCCTGCAATAATTGAAAAATAACAATCGGCCAAATAATGGCGCCAATCATATTCTCAATCCCATCGGCAAAATTGGACCAAAACATCCGTCGAAATTTCCGACCAAACAAATTCTGCCAAGTTTGCCCAAAACTAAAACTAAATTTCTCGTAAGTCGGCTTGAGCAAAAATAGCGGCACCACTGATATGCCCACTAGCAGCATCACCAACATAAACAACACCTCAAAATCATAGTTGGCAATCACCCAGCCGGCAATCACCGGTATGGCAATGGAAGTCAGGCTGGAAACCGACGATAAAAAAGCAATCACCCGCCCGCGATTTCTCTTATCAGTGAACCGAGCAAAATTGGTGTGATAAGGAATCCAAAATAACGCCAGATGAATCTCCAGGGCCACTACCATTAGCGGCGCAAAAACCACTATTGGATAGCCCTGCGCCAAATAGAATAAACAAAGATAAAAAACGACCTTAAACGGCACCGACAGAATCATCGCCCGCTTCAAGCCGATAATCGACATTATTTTCGCTCCCGCCGGCGCCAGACCGGCATAACAGCCATATAATAAAAAATAATAAAGCAAAACATATTCAATCCGGCCGAATTTTTCCAATAAAAAAACTGGCATAAACAGGCCCACCAGACCAGAGCCGATTTGGTCGATAATAACACTGGAATAAAGAGCGCTGACACCAGGCGACAACTTCACCCGCAAATATAAAGTTTTAAAAATTTTAGCCATGAGAAAATAATTTATCGTTTCCGAATTGCCAACTGATAGATATTATACCATAACGGCCGATAAATTTTATCCCAAGCGCCGGCATAAGCCGTGAAAGCGGTATTCGGCGCAAAGCCCTTTTTAAATCTGGACACGCCCGGCCACTTGTCTTCATCAACGCCCCAAAAATCATAATATTTCTTACCTTTTTTCTTCGCCTCGACTATTGTTGTCCACTGCAACAAAAAGGGCGCCATTTTTTCACGATAAACATAATCCGAAGCGCCGTGAAGATAAACGCACCAATCGCCGAAAAAGATAACCAGATTGGCTGCCACCACTTGCCGGTCAACTAGGGCCACCATAATTTGAATCTGCTCCCCCAAGGCCGCCACCATTTTTCGATAATATTCCTTGGGATGAGAGACAATTTGCTGCCGCTGAGAGGTTTTCTCGGTTAAGCGCCAAAAATCTTCAAAATAATCACCGCCCCAATCAATTGTCACTTTGTGTTTTTGGGCGATTTTAATATTGTATCGAGTTTTCGGTTTCATCGCCGCCAATAATTCTGTTTCCGAACGATCCAGGGCCAAAATTAATGTCTGTCGCGGCTGAACCTGGCCAACTGGCCGCTCAACCAAGCCGGACAATAACAATTGAACCGCTTCATTGTCTTGCCAAGCGGGGTCAAACCGCAAAAACACTGCCCGACGGGTTTGGGCCAACCGGCCAATTTCCCCCCATAGCAATTCCAAGAGCGACAATTGATCAGTGGCGGCATCAACTAAGATCGGGCCGCGCGGCAAATAAAAATAATTAAAACCAAATTTGAGCGGTTGTTCAATAATTAAGGCCGCGGCTAAAATATTTTCTTCCTCATCAGTCGCCGCCAACAAAAAAACTTCGCGTCCCAGCGATCGCTGAAATTTAGCCCAATAGGAAGACTGCAACAAACCAAAATCGACCGAATTATTCCTGATGAATTCATCCCATTTTTCCACTGATTGTTCTCGATAAAAAATCGCTTTCATATTTTATATCATCTTAACAAAATCAGCACAAATTAAAAAGCCGCCTTAAGCGCCAACCAGAGCATAAGAGACATTATTACGAGCGTCAGTACGTTCGTCAGTACGTTCGTCAGTACGAAAATTGCCCTTAATAATTATCCCTCTGGCAAATAACAGAGACGGGGCTTGCCCCGTCTCTTCAACAGATAATCAATAACTTTATTTACTCGTCACAAAGCTGACCAGACGGCCGGGGACAAAAATGGTCTTTTTAATTTCTTGGCTGGCCAAATATTTTTTGACATTTTCCAATTCTCGGACAGCCGCCACCGCCGCTTCTTCTTTAATGTCTTGCGGCAAAACGACCGTCGCCCGCAATTTACCGTTTATTTGGACCGCAAACTCAACTGTGGCGCTTTGTAATTTTGATTGATCAACCGCCGGCCAGGTCTCAGTGGCAATACTTTTTGAATGACCCCGCTGTTGCCATAACTCCTCAGCAATATGAGGAGCAAACGGTGAAAGTAAAACCAAAAATTTTTCTAATATTTCTTGCTGACCCTGTTTTTGGTCTAGCAACTTATTGACCAAAATCATCAACGCCGAAACGGCCGTATTAAACCGCATCGCCTCAATATCCTCCGACACCTTTTTGATGGTTTTATTTAATAATATTTCTATCTCATTATCATTTTTTTGTTGACTGCTTGGTGTTTGATCTTTTGTAAACAAGTTCCACACCTTATCCAAAAACCGTCGGACCCCGACCACTCCCTTAGTATCCCAGGGAATCGCCTGATCAAACGGCCCCATAAACATCTCATACACCCGCAACGTATCGGCGCCATACTCCTTGACCACCTCATCGGGATTGATAACGTTGCCACGCGATTTAGACATTTTTTCACCGCCGGCGCCCAAAACCATGCCGTGGGAAGTCCGTTTGCGATAGGGCTCATCAGTCGGCGCGACGCCAATATCAAATAAAAATTTATGCCAAAACCGAGAATAGAGCAAGTGCAAAGTAGTATGCTCCATTCCGCCATTATACCAATCCACCGGTGTCCAATATTTTAATTGTTTCTCGCTCGCCAGCGCTTTTTGATTATTCGGATCGCAGTAACGCAAAAAATACCAGGAGCTGCCGGCCCATTGCGGCATCGTGTCGGTCTCTCGCCGCGCCTCGCCCCCGCATTTGGGACATTTCACCTTGACCCAATCATCCAATTTGGCTAGTGGCGACTCGCCATCCTCGCCAGCTTGAAATTCTTTAATTGCCGGTAGTTCTAAGGGCAAATTTTCATCAGCAAACCAACCGGGATTTAATAATTCTCCCTTGTTTAATATTGGGCCCTTGGTTTGGGGCGCTTGAGCGCAATTTTCACAAAAAATAAGGGGAATGGGCTCGCCCCAATAGCGTTGGCGGGAAAACACCCAATCCCGTAATTTATAGTTGACCGCAGCTTTGCCAACACCTTTTTCTTCCAACCAGGCAATCATCTTTTTTATCGCCTCATTCGGCAAAAGACCGTCCAAAAAATCAGAGTTAATCATCTCCCCCTTCTCAATGTCAGTATAGGCCGCTTGGAAAATATCACCGCCCTTTATCACGGCTATTATTTCCAAGCCAAATTTCTTGGCGAATTCATAATCCCGCTCATCATGGGCCGGCACCGCCATAATCGCGCCGGTGCCATAGCCGGCCAAGACATAATCGGAAATCCAAATCGGTATTTCTTTGCCATTTACCGGATTGATCGCTTTGATTCCCTTGATTTCAACGCCGGTTTTTTCTTTTGACAATTCCGTTCTCTCCAAATCAGATTTCTTAGTCGCCTGATTGATATATTTCTCAACTTCGGCAAAATTTTCTATTCGCTCTTTCAGACTTAGGACTAATTCGTGCTCCGGCGCCAAAACCATATAGGTCGCGCCAAACAAAGTATCCGGCCGAGTAGTATATACATCAATTTTGAATTTAAAATTTAAAATTTTAAATTCAACCGTAGCTCCCTCGCTCCGGCCGATCCAATTCCGTTGTTGAGTTTTCACCTGCTCAATATAATCGACTTTGTCCAAATCTTTTTCCAGCCGGTCAGCATAATCAGTGATTTTAAGCAACCACTGAGACTTAATTTTCTTCACTACTTCACCGCCGCATCGTTCGCATTTGCCGCCGACCACCTCTTCATTGGCCAAACCGACTTTACAGGCAGTACAAAAATTTATTGTCGCCTCCGCTTTATAAGCCAAGCCGTGTTCAAATAATTTTAAAAATATCCATTGCGTCCACTTGTAATATTCCGGATTAGTGGTATTTATTTCTCGCGACCAATCAAAGGAAAAACCGAGCGATTTTAATTGACGCCGATAATTATTGACATTGTCCTCTGTTTTTAGCCGCGGATGAATGCCGGTCTTGATGGCGTAATTTTCTGCCGGCAAGCCAAAGGCGTCAAACCCCATCGGGTAAAGAACATTATAACCCTCCATTCGTCTTTTTCTGGCCACAATGTCCAAAGCGGTATAACTGCGCGGATGGCCGACATGGAGCCCTTCGGCCGACGGATAAGGAAATTCCACCAAACAATAAAATTTTTCGCCCTGGCCGTCTTTAGCCTCAAACAATTTTTCTTTCTCCCAATAATCTTGCCATTTTTTTTCTCCTGAGGAATCCAAAAAATCTTGATAAGTCATATTTCCGAGTTTAAGTTAATGGCTTTAATTTAACATAAAATCAAGAAAAATTCAATTTTTCAAACCTTTACAAAATCCCTTTTCCCTGCTATAATTTACTAAATTAATTTTCACTCCATGCGCAAGCAAAAAATCAACTACGGCTTTTTCAAAATCATGACCGGCTCGGACTTGTCCACTCGCCGATTGGCAATTATGAGCGCCAAAAGCAAAAATCCCGGTCCGGTGGTCTGGCTGACCGGTTGCGTCCATGGCGACGAAGTGGGCGGCATCGCCGTTATCCAAGAAATTTTCAAAAAAATAAGAACCCAGCCGCTGGAAAAGGGGTCAATATTTGCCATTCCGCTGATGAATCCGATGGGCTTTGAAACCAATAGTCGCTATCTGGCTATCAGCGAAGAAGATTTAAATCGTTCTTTCCCCGGCAAAAAAACCGGTTCGCTGGCTGAACGGGTGGCCGATAAAATTTTTTCCACCATTATGGAAACGAGGCCGGCTCTAGTCCTGGATTTGCACAATGATTGGATCAAGTCTATTCCTTATGTCCTAATCGACCCGCCGCCCCACAAACACAAAGACGCTTATGACACAACCAAAAAAATCGCCCAGCAAACCGGTTTCCTGATTATTAATGAACAAGAAACCAGCGACGATGCCGACGAACTGAAAAAAACCCTGTCCGGCAGCTTGATTAATCAAGGCATCCCGGCGTTAACCTTGGAACTTGGCGAGTCCTATATCATTGACGAAAAAAATGTCAAAGAAGGCGTCCAATCAATTTGGAATATTTTGGCTCATTTGAATATGGTCAAACCGCCGGACTCACCCTTTCAACATAGCAGCCGCCACGATTTGGAAAATAAAATTCTGAATTATTCTCATTTGCCGACCAGCTCGACTAGCGGCATTGTCCGCTTTCTGGTCAAGCCGGGAGAAACCGTCAAGTCGGGCCAACCGATCGCCCGGGTTTATAATGTCTTCGGCCGACTGGAAGAGACTATCACGGCCAATTATGACGCCGTCCTGCTCGGCAATTCCGATTCGGTGGTCGCCTTGCCGGGCGTGCCCCTAATGGCTTTTGGCTTGATTTAAAATTTATAATTTAACATAAACTAAAGACGTCCCGAACCATCGAGACGTCTACTTTTATATTTCCGATTATTATTTCATTAGTTTGGCCAAATATTGACCGGTATAGCCCTTTTTCACTTTGGCAACAGCCAAGGGCGTGCCACACGCCACCACTTCACCACCACCTTTGCCACCTTCCGGACCCAAATCAATTATCCAATCCGCCGATTTAATCACATCCAAGTTATGTTCAATCACCAATACGGAATTGCCTTTCTCGGCTAATTTATCCAAGACTTGCAACAACCTTTTAACATCGTCAAAATGGAGACCGGTCGTCGGCTCATCTAAAATATATATCGTCTTGCCGGTCGGCCGACGAGACAGCTCCGTCGCCAATTTCACTCGCTGAGCTTCGCCACCGGATAGCGTGGTGGCGCTCTGACCCAGATGCAAATAACCCAAGCCGACTTCTTCCAGAATCTTGAGCTTGTCCACTATCTGCTGATGCCGGGAGAAAAACCCTTTAGCCTCGGACACTGACATATCTAAAACATCAGCAATATCTTTGCCTTGATAATGAATCTCCAACGCCTGGCTATTGTAGCGCCGGCCGTGACACTCCTCACACTCCACATAAACATCAGGTAAAAATTGCATTTCAATCTTGACCATACCGTCGCCGGAACAGGTTTCACACCGGCCGCCGCCTTTGACATTGAAACTGAAATGGCCCTGCTTAAAACCGCGCATTCGGCTTTCCGGCAAACTGGCATACAAATCGCGAATATAAGTAAACACGCCAGTATAGGTAGCCGGGTTGGACCGCGGCGTCCGGCCGATAGGCGATTGGTCAATATTGATTACTTTATCCAAATTCTCCAAACCCTTGATTGCTTGGTGGGCGCCGGGCAAATCCTTGGTACGATAAAATCTATTGGACAGGGCCTTGGCTAAAATCTCCGTCATTAAGGTGGACTTGCCACTGCCGGACACACCCGTGACGCAGACTAGCTTACCAAGCGGAATTTCAACATTAATATTTTTCAAATTAAATTCACGAGCGCCCTTGATCTCAATGAATTTGCCATTGCCCTCGCGAAATTCCATTCGCGGAGCAATACTTTTCTGACCAGCTAAGTACTGGCCGGTAATGGAGTTTTTATCTTTTTTAATCTGTTCGTAAGTGCCCTGCGCCACAACCTGGCCACCCAGCTTGCCGGCGCCGGGACCAATATCAATCAAATAATCAGCCGACCTCATCATCTGGTCGTCATGCTCCACCACAATCACCGAATTGCCCTTGTCTTTTAAATTTTTCAGTGTGTTAATAAGCTTGGCATTGTCGCGGGCGTGCAAGCCGATTGATGGCTCATCTAAAATATAAATCACTCCTTCCAGCCCCGAGCCGATTTGAGTCGCCAGTCTGACCCGCTGAGCTTCACCGCCGGCCAAGGTATTGGCGCTGCGGGATAATGTCAGATAATTCAAACCGACATTTTGCAAAAAACCCAGTTTCTTGGTAGCTTCTTTAATCAACAACCGGGCAATTTTGCCTTCGCGGGAATTGTCTTTCCATTTCTTGGCCAGTTGATCAAAAAAATCAACTGTTTGGTCAATATCCAAATCTGTCACTTCGGCAATTGACAAATCGCTGACTGTCACCGCCAAACTTTCCGGCTTTAGCCGCTTACCCAAACAAACCGGGCAAGTGGACACCCGCATATAGTCTTCCAGTGTTTTTTGCAAATATTCCGATTTGGTATCATCGTATTTATCATTAATAAATTTAATCAACCCTTCAAAAACCATGGTTTTATCCTCCAGCTGATATTCTTCAGCGCCAGTGCCATCAAAAATAATTTTCAGCGCTTGGGCTGATAGCTCTGCCACTGGCACGTCCATTCTAAATTTATGGCGCTGGGCCACCTGCGCCAATAATTTGGCATTGGAACTCTGGGAAGCAAAGTTGCGCGACCAAGGTTTAATCGCCCCTTCCGCCAAAGTCAGCCGCCGATTGGGAATAATCAAATCGCGGTCAGGCACCAATTTAATGCCCAATCCCCGACAGGCCGGACAGGCGCCAAAGGGCGAATTGAAAGAGAAGCTGCGCGGCTCAATTTCCGGCAGATTGATACCACAATTATGGCAAACATAATATAAATTGAAATTAATATCCTGATCTCGCTCCAACAGATAAACATTCAAAAAACCATTGCCCAAATCCAATGCCAAGTTAAGCCCCTTTTCCAGTCGGACAAATTCAATATCGCCTTTTTGCTCTTTTTTCAATTCCTGGGAAATACCGATGCTGTCCACTAAGACTTCAATAGTATGAACCTCATTTTTATCCAGCGACAAGACTCGGGCTTCGTCAATATTATAAAAATGGCCGTCAATTCTGAGCAGTTCATAGTTGGCGCGATTAATCGCTTCAATCTGTTTGGTGTGACTACCCTTTTTGTTAAAAATCACCGGCGCCAATAATTGAGCCCGCGTGCCGGTCGGCAGGGCCAAAATTTTTTCCAAAATTTGCTTTGATGTCTGTTTGGCAATCGCTTGGCCGCATTTAGGGCAATGAACCACGCCAACCTTGGCGTATAAAAGACGCAAATAATCATAAATTTCCGTCACCGTGCCAACCGTGGAACGCGGATTAACCGAGGATGATTTCTGGTCAATGGCAATCGTCGGCGACAAGCCTTCAATACTATCAACATCTGGCTTATCCATTAAATCCAGAAATTGTTTGGCGTAAGAAGACAAACTTTCCGCATAACGTCTTTGCCCTTCGGCGTAAATCGTGTCAAAGGCCAGAGACGACTTGCCGCTGCCGGACAAACCGGTAATAACCACTAATTTGTCTTTGGGTATGTCAATATCAATGTTTTTCAAGTTGTTGACGCGCGAACCCTTGATTGATATTTTGTTGGACATAGAGTATGTAATTTTTCAATTTAATCCGCCCAAGGCGGGTCTATCCGCCCAACCTGCCTGCCCTGGGCGGGGGCGGATTAGATTCTATTTTCCAATTTCCAGTTTCTATTTTCTAATTTCCAATTCAAATTAACCTCCATTATACATAAAAAAATAAATACTGTCAAAAGATAGTTGAGGATAAAAAAACCACCGCGCCGGACAATTGACGCGGGGATTCCAAACGAAAAAAATAAAATAAAAATCAAATCAAACCGAATTTTTTGATATTATAATCGGCAATCACCTGTAGTCTGGCTATCTCCTTTTGGCCGCCCGGCGAGGCGAATAAATGCTTGAACCGTTTTTGAATTTTTAAAAAATTTTCCACCGGCTCTTGTTTGCTAATAGTCATTTTTCGCGCCAACTGGCCGTTTATAAATTCCACTATCGGATAAAACCCGGAATTAACGGCCAACTTGGAAACCTTGACCGTGTCTTTTGGCTCAATCCCCCAACCGGGAACACATGGACAGTAAATCTGCAAATATTTCGGACCCTTGATTGCCAATGTTTTTTTTACCTTATCAATCACATCCAGCGGGTAGCCGACCGTAGCGGTTGCCACATAAGGCAGGTTGTGAGCCAAAGCGATTTCTATCATATTCTTCTTTGGCAGCTGCGAGCCAAAGGACTTTGTGCCAGCCGGCGTGGTGGTGGTATGAGCGTTAAGCGGGGTGGCGCCGCTAGATTGGTAGCCGGTATTCTGATAGGCCTCGTTATCATAGCAGACATAAAGTACATTGTCCCCCCTTTCCCACATGCCGGAGATATTGCCCAAGCCGATATCAAAAGTGGCACCGTCACCGCCAATAGCAATAACATTGATTTTATCTTCTTGGCCGCGCTTTCTCAGCACCGCGCTAATACCGGACGCCAAAGACGCCGGATTTTCAAATAAACTATGAATCCAGGGAATTTTAAAAGCAGTCATCGGATACTGGGTGGTGGTCACTTCGCTGCAACCAGTGGCATTGGTAACAATAGTATTTTTGCCAGCGGCATCCAAAACTAGCCGCGAAGCAATAATCATGCCGCAGCCGGCGCAGGCGCTATGACCCGGATTAACCAAGTGTGCTAATGGCGCTTTGTATTTTGATTTTTGGGGCATAACTGAAAAATTAGATTATCTTTATTACAATTTTTAAAATTTGAAATTATAAATTTAAAATTTCACCAACCAATCCCTACTTCCCCGCCAATACCACCTTCTTGTTTTCTTTTTTAATACCGCTATAAATTCCCTCAATCATTTTCTCCGTAATATCCCGTCCGCCAAGACCCATCACATAACTGACTACCTTCTTCTTGTCGCCATAAAGAGCCCGACGGATTTCCGTTGCCAAAATACCCTCAGTTCCCAGTGATACTGATTTGTCAATCACGGCAATATTTTTGGCTTTAATAAGCGCCTTGATTATTTCTTCATCCGGAAATGGCCTCAATGACACCACCTTCAACACCCCGATTTTTTTGCCGAATTTTTTCAACTTGTCAGCGACATCCTTAATGGTACCAATGACCGAACCCATCGCCACAATCACTATCTCGGCATTTTTATCGCCGTAATACTCTATCAAACCCAACTGGCGGCCGAATATTTCTTTGAATTTCTTCATCTCGCTCTTAATGACTTTTTGGGAGCTGACAATATCATCGTGGAGCTCTTGTCTAATTTCAAAATAATGCGCCGGCGTGGCAAAAGCGCCGAAAGTCAATGGCTTTTTAACATCTAAAACCGCTTGGGGCTTATAGCGAGGCAAAAATTTCTTGATCTTGGCCGGAGATTCTATCTCAACCGGCTCGACCACATGCGTCAGGACAAAACCGTCCAAATTGACCATCACCGGCAAGGCCAATTTTTCCGCCACCTTGTAAGCCAAAATATGCAGATCGCAGACCTCTTGATTGTCTTCGCCAAACCACATCAGCCAACCGCTGTCGCGCATAGTCACCGCATCCTGCTGGTCGTTCCAAATGTTTATTGGCGCCGACACCGCCCGATTGGCACAAGTCAGCACCATCGGCAGACGCATACCGGCAACATTAAACAGCACTTCAGTCATCAGTAGCAGCCCTTGAGAAGAAGTAGCAGTATAAGTTCGGACACCCATGGCCGCAGCGCCCTCGACGATGGAAATGGCGGCAAATTCGCTCTCGGCCCGAACATATTCATAATCAGCCAAGCCGTCCGCTTTCAGTTTGGCCAAATCCTCCACAATATGCGTTTGCGGCGTAATCGGATAAGCCGACACCACTTCCGGCCCGATATTATTGATTGTTTCGGCAATCGCCCGACTGCCTTCTAATATTTTCATAAATTATAAATTTATAATTTAAAATTTCAAAACAATTTTTAATTTTTATTTTTTAAAATTATTTTTCCTCTCTTTTCATTTCAATTGCTTTAGCCGGACAGATTTCAGCGCACAAACCGCAACCCTTGCAATAATCAAGGTCTTTTTCAAAAAAAATCTTCCCTTTGCTGTTTTTTTCACCAGTGGAAAAACAAATCCCTTCCGGACAAATTTTCTCGCACATTGAACAGCCGATGCATTTTTCATAATCAATTTCCGGCACATACAGCTCGCGCCAATTGCCGGTTTTGACCCGTGCGGTTGTTCCTGGTTTTACTGTTATTGGAATCTTCATAAATTATTATTTATTTTATTGGTTTACACCAACTAAAACTAGCTCTATAACCTCTATTACTACCAGTGAATAAGCTTTTATGGCTTAATGGCGGCATTAATTTATAGCCATCCGGACAGTCCATGACACAGCCCAATGAACAATCTTTTTCTAATGGCGGAAAATTCAAGGGTATTCCATTATTTTGTGCCATTATTAATAATGTTTTCATGCAAATATACCTGTCAAGCACTTCATTATGTCGTACATACTGAGAATCCATTTTATATAGCACTCCGACATCATTGCATTACTTAACCAACTCTTTATAAAAATTTGGATATTGATTTATCTCTTTGCAAATGCAAAGAAGACAAGAAAATCCAAACAAACATTATTATTACAATAATTATTGTAATAATAATCAACAAAAAGATACCAGCTCTTTTATTAATGCCCACCATCATAACTACTGTCTTATTATCTCCCAGCCTCTCTTGGCGGCCGCCACATTCTTATCACCAATCTCTCCGGCAAACCTTTCTCTTATCGCTCTCCCCACCGATTCCATACTTATAAGACCGGATAACTTGGCAAACGCGCCCAATAAAATCGTATTGATAATCGGCTTGCCGATTATTTCCAGCGCGATCTTGGTCGCCGGGACAGTAATTATCTTCACGCCGATTGGCGCTTTAAAATCCGATTTCGACTTTTCTGTATTAATGAGGGCCACCGTTCCTTTTTTTGCTCCCCAAAACACATCCACTCCGTCTACCAAGGTGGCATCCTGGATAATAATATAATCCGGCTCATAAATCTGACTGCGCCGACGGATAAATTTATTGTCCAGTCTGGCAAAAGCCGTCACCGGCGCACCTCGCCTTTCTACCCCAAAATTGGGAAAGGCTTGAGCAAATTGACCGCCGTAAAAAGCAGCCTGGGCAATCAATTCTGCCGCTGTCACTGACCCTTGTCCGCCACGGCCATGAATTCTTATTTCTTTCATAGTTAGATCTAAACCAATTATTCAATAAATTAATTATTTTGTTCCAAAATCGATAAAGAATAATCAATGAGTTGTTGCCATTGCGCTTCACTGATCGCTCCGGCTAATTTATTGCCGTTGATAAAAAATGTCGGGGTGCCCACCACTCCCAAAGAAGCGGCGTCCTTAACATCATCAAGCACTCGCGATAAATACTTCTCCTCATCCAAACAAACGCTAAACTGCTGCTGATCCAAACCTGATTGTCGAGCAATAGCAATTAAGCTTTCGCGGTTAAAATCATTTTGGCCGGACAAAAATAATTTATCGTGCAACGGCCAAAACTTATCTTGCTCCCAAGCGCAATAAGACGCCATTGCCACTAGAATGGAATTTTCATTAATGGTGGGAAAACTCCGATAAATAAAAAAGATCTCGTCCTGTCGATTATTCATCACTTTCCTAATAATCGGAAATTCCGTCTGACAAACCGGGCACTGAAAATCAGAAAATTCAACAATAACGACTTTAGCCTCGGCATTGCCAAAACTGGGCCGATCGATTTTTTCGGCCAAATCCCGCTCGGTCCGCCGGCCGGCAACCGCTAAATTCTCTTCCAGTATCTGGGCCGGGTCAATTTGAGCGGTCGGTTGAGGCACGGGGTTATTAATAAGATCAAAAAATAAATATATTCCCGCAACCAATAAAGCGCCTAACAAAATAAAAAAAATAATCAACGCTTTGCCCCATTTTTTACGGTACCAACTGACCGGCACCGACGCTAACCCGGGTTGATTGTAATCAGACGAATTCAACATATATAAATATTATAACATAACCGCAAGTAACTGACTATCATAAAATCATTGCTGCACCGGCGGCAACCAATTATGTTTTAAGCACATACATTTGGCGGATATTAATTGTTAATTAAAGCCAACATTTCATTGGGCGTCTTTCCGCCTAAGGAGCAATGCTCCAAGTTATTGTAATAATTATTCCAAATTCTTAACTTCTTCTTTAAGTCAGCAACATTCTTGAATACATTCCTGTCATAGAATAGTTCTTGGTCAGTTCTGTGGCTTCTCTCCACCTTGCCGTTTTGAGCC
>JAKQDP010000051.1 GCA_029558735.1 bacterium
GCTACGAGCCGATTGTCGCCGTGCCGATATATTCCGCCGCGATCCCTAATTTTTTAACGGCCGCCGGGCAATACCCAATCGGCATAGGCAGGCCTGCAGGCATCCCTATTACGGCCGCTGGCGTCCGGCCGTGGGCAGGTATGATGGATGAAATTTGTATTATTGTGTTTTAGGGATAATCAGGCCGGGACCAGGTATTCCCGGCCTGAAATACATTAACTAATTTTAATATCACAAGGAGGCAGACATGGTTAAAGGTCAAAACTTCAACCGCCCGGATCCGGGCAGCAAAATTAAAGTGCAACCAATCAAAACGGCAAAGGACATCGAAACAATCAAAAAATTGCTCAAGGATAATCCGCTGCACATGGCGATTTTTACCCTGGGGATCACCACAAATCTTCGGGCATCCGATTTATTGAGCATCAAAGTCAGTCAGGTCCGCGGCCTGAAACCGATGGGCGAAATTGATATCACCGAGCAGAAAACCGGCAAATCCAGAAAAATAAATCTCAATAAAAAATGCGTGGACGCGATCAATGAGTTACTGGCATCCAGAACATACCAGGAAGATGATTATTTGTTCATCGGCCAACGGGGCCGCTTAACCGTGCCCTATCTTAACAATTTGGTAAAATCATGGTGCGCCAAAATCAATCTCAAGGGCAACTATGGAAGCCATACGCTGCGCAAAACGTTCGGCCATATCCAGCATGTTAATTTCGGCGTGCCGTTACCCGAATTAATGGTTTGCTACAATCACGCCACGCAAAAACAAACGCTGGACTATCTCTGCATCCAGCCGGATGAGATCAGAAAAGTTTATGCTAATGAAATCTAAAAACGGCAGGTATCAAGAGACAAGGCCCAGGCCGAGATCGCGGCTCTAAAGGCAATATAAGCAGTCAAAAATAGCGAGGGAATGATAAAATGACCAAAACACCAATAAAATCTGCAGAAGACACAGTGCAAAAATGCTTATCCGGACCGTGCCTAAAAGCATCCACAGCGAATTTAAAGCCGTCTGCGTGATGAGAAACACAACAATCCGCGCCCGACTCATCGAATTAATGAAAGCCGACGCTTGGCAGCAGCAGCGCAATTAAAATTAAAGATCGCCATCTGGCCAATCCTGGGCCGGATGGCGATACCTTTTTTGCCCTCTTTTGGGGCATACCCTAATCCCCATTAAAAATCTGTCTCAAAATCTGTCCGGTTATCCAAAAACTTATTTTTCTCCGCACCCGCGGTCCCATTTATTTTGTTCGTGAGTATAAAAATACGCGTTTTTTTTCGCAATACGCGTTTTTTGGGCTCTATTAATTATATATAAATATACATTTTCCTTCCATCGCGCGGGCGCGTGCGGTTTAGACTAGTATAGGTATAGAGTGAATAATAAATTAATTAATAATAGGGAAAAACCTGTAAAACCTGTCTGAATGAATAAAATGACGATGGGTAGGCGAATTGTTAAAAGTTTTTATTCA
>JAKQDP010000052.1 GCA_029558735.1 bacterium
TCCCGCCCCACTCAACAACGGTAAATCCTTCTCGCTCAAACGATTTCAGCTCTTGGGGCTCCACTGTCATCCGGTCATCTTCCAAGGATTGAAAGACCATAAAGACACGAAGTATTGAGTCTGGTTTCGGAGTTATACTTAAGACAGCTCTATCATCATATTCTTCTTTGGTGGCAAAATGAATTAAATTAAAATTATTATCCTTCATTCGGGGTAGCCAATAGACTATGAATTCGTTGTACTCCTTCGGCGTCAAACCAAGCTTAGATAATTTATCTTGCAAAAATTCTGCGGTTTGCCAGCCCGGGACGATAAAGCCGGCTGACAAATCATAACTGGCATCAGCGCTCATTCCTTCCCAAAAGAGATAGCTGTATTCTTTGCCGTCTTTGGTATTAATAATGGTGCCATCGGGATGGGCAATGACTTGCCAGCCATTTCCATACTCTGGATAGGAAACAGTCAGGGTGCCGTTATAATCCAATCCAACCATGGTGTTTTGTTTCTGTTCGGGGTAAAGATAGATGACTGGTTTAAGCTCCATACATGGATCAAAACCATAATTAGATGGGTCATCATCCGCTTGTTCTGGACACGACCGGCTTTGTCCTGAAGATAAGGGGGTAACAATTAGACTAGATATAAAACCAGTTTTGGCCAATACCACCAAAGAAAAAATTATTATAATGATCAAAATAATTATAATAATAAAAACCTTTCTCAATCTTCTTTTTGGTTTTTTGATTTGTGGCTGCGGTTGTTGATTCATATTGTTAGTGATTAATTAAAATCTAATTAAAACATTTTATTTCCAACCTCCCCCAACCCCCTCCTTCAGACAATGAGGGGGATAAATCCCTGCCCCGGGCAAACCAGTATCTCCGGATATTTAATCTTCAAAAATTAATCCTACCGGCTCAAGCTGATTTTTGTTAAAAAACCAGCACTGAAAAATTTGGAATAAGAGTAAGTAAGTGAAAAACGGTTGGTGATTAATCAATTTAAAAAATCTTTATCGACTTTCATCCTTACTGGCCAATTGAAACAGTAATGCCGAGATAACAAACAGGGCCACAAAAACAAAATTAATAATAAACACTCCGATTACGCCCGGCTCTCCCCA
>JAKQDP010000053.1 GCA_029558735.1 bacterium
AGGCGCTCTTCCAGAGCGTCTTTTGGTAATCTTGTACACATATTAGCATATCGTGCCATATTTCCTCAAAAACCGCCATATGTATGTGCACATTACCTCCCGGTCTTGACAATTTTTAAATAGTTTGCTATTATGATTTTAGCTGGTTGCCTGTCGAGATGCCGACGGCAATTGGGTCCCTTTTTTGGGGCTTGGAAGGGACTGTTTCCCTTCCAAGTAAAGCTCTTTAAGCGGTCTCTAGAGGCCGATGCCTTCCTCCCTGCGCCTATCTCTCCCCAGTAAGCGCAGGGCTTCCCCGGGCGACAATAATATTTGTCGCCCTTTTTTCTTTGTTTAAAAAACTCCCGTTAAGGGGAGTTAAACCGTCAATTGGGGGCAACCTTAGCGTTAATCCAATTTAAATTGTCCAACCAAATAACCGACACCAAACGGCGCTTCATAACTGAAAAATTCAAAATTAAAATTAATATTATTCAAAATACCCAACAAAATAGCAATTGACCGCAAGCCACATTCCGCCGCCCGCTCCAACAACTCCGGATCAAAATTAATAATACTCTGACTATCGCTATTTTTTAAAAAATTCATTAATTTTTGGTCAAATTCTTTACCGGTCGGGTCAAAAGGCAGGGGAGCGTTTTCAGTCAAACAGTGAGATAAATCACCGGAAGCAATCACGGCTATTCTTTGGTCGGAATCAATAATTATCTCCTTGAGATTTTTCCCGAATTCAAAATGAGCCCGATTATCCAAGAGGGAAAAATAAATCGGAATTAATTTAATATTTTTCAAATGTCGAGCCAAATAAAACAAAGGCACGCCGATACCATGGTCTAAAGTCGCTTCTGAGATGATATTAATCGGCGACCGATTAGACATCTTTTCCTTGTTGGTGGTTATCAAAACAGTGTCACTGGCAAATTCCAACCGGGTGGAAAAATCGCCAAACTGTTCAAAATTTATCTGAAATTTATCGGATAAATTAATCGTAAAATGGTCTGGACTAATTTCTCCGTGAGGCGAAATCACTATTAAAATATCCGGTTTAGCGGCATATAACTCGGTTTCCAACCGTTCAAGAGCCTCTTTGGTTTTGCTAATTTTTTCTAAATTTTCCTTACCCACCGAAGGAATGGCAAGCGGCGGATGGGGAGTGATGGCGGCAAAAACTAAGGACATAGGTATATATAGTTAAAAGTCAAAAAATTGATAAAGTCAAAAGTCAGCAAAGCTGATTTTTACCAGTCACCAGTAATGGTTTGACCGAGCGGATGAGCGTCTAAAGTCGCTAACGAAACCGTAATTACATTGCTCCACTTATAATTCATTTTTAAAAATATCTCTCCATTAAAAATCGGCAATTTTTTGCCGTCGGAAATGACATAAACCGTATTGACATTCTTAACTTTAATCAACTCACCGTCGGGCAAAGTGACCGGATTACCGGAACGGTATTTTTCCAATTCCGCCGAAGTAGTCGGCTCAATAGTCAGGCCCTGAAAGTTAAAATCCAAAATCTCTTTATTGGGCACCAAATGTTTGCGGTTGCTAATAATGTAATAAATTTCTTTGGTCGCCTTGTCCTGGAACAGGGCGCCGGCCGGATAAAGGGTGTATTTGGTGATATTCGGTCCATTCTCATATTCGGCCAATTCGCTATCGGATACCGTGATCACTTCGTCTTCCATAAAACCAAGTGTTTGAAACACTGCCTGGTTTTCTATTTTTCGCTTAGTGTCATCAACAATCATAAATATTTCCCCAGCGCTGTTTTTTAGCAAAGAAAAATTATGATATTTGATTGGTGTGCCATCATCATAAGAATTCAAATCATCTTGAGACACTTCTACCACCTTATCTTCATCAAAGCGCGAAGCGAATACTGACGGAGAAACAATTTCCCGCTTTTTGCTATTCTCAATCAGATAAACCTTGCCGTCATGGGCTAAGCGCAATAAAGATCCATCGGGCCATTTTTTGCCGAAATATTTATTCCACAAATTCCAAAATAACTTATTGCCATGAATATGGGGAGTGTAGTTATACAGCCCGGCCGTCGCCGTATTTTTGGGGGTGACGGTCACGCCGTCAATATTATAAATTTTGTTGGGTTGATAATTAAACTCGTTAATGTTGTCCATATAATATCTGGTCTGGGCCGCGGCCGAATTAACTTGCTTGTAAAAACCTTGCCAGCGAGAATCACAGCCAGCGCCATCGGGACAGCCGTAGCCGGTCGCCCAATCATACTGGCTCTGTTTGGGGGTGGGGTCGGTCAATAAACTCATTTCTTTCTGGACCAGTACCAACAGATATTTAGGATTAATCAACCAACGCTGGGCGACTTCATGAAAAGTTTGAACTGCTGTCTTAAATTGACCCTCTTTGTCAATGGTAATATAATTTTTCAAAGTGCCTTCGCGTTTTCCTAAAAATCTTTCAATATCGTCCAAAGTCATACTGCGATAATTATTCATTTCTGTGTCAGAAATTAAATAATCAGGATCAAACTCAGCAGCTAAAGACGCCTTAGTCAAAATAAAAACTAAAAACAAGGAAATCAGAAAATAATAGCTAAACTTCATGATAAAAAATTAAGTTATTTTTAATAACCAGCTAATTAATTATAACACATTTAATAAAAAACAACAGCTAATTTAAATATTGCCCGGCACCACCTTGGTTAAACCGCAAGATTGGCCGATTTCCCTGGCCGCAAAAATAGTAGCGGCCGGAGTGGGCTTGAAATCGGACATCAAATGAGCCGGATAAAAGGCGCTGATATGCCAGGGCGTATTCGAACCAAGCCGATCAGAGATAAAATGAGCAATTTGCTTTAATTCGGTCGGGGAGTCATTAATATTGGGAATAATTAAAGTGGTTATTTCCAAGTGAACGCCTGACTGCTTTAATTTGATGATATTATCTAAAACCGGCTGAAGTCTGGCGCCGCAAAATTTTTGATAACTATTATCATTAAAAAACTTCAAATCAACATTAATGGCGTCTAATAACGGCTCCAGCTTGATTAGCAAATCAGCAGCCAGATAACCGTTGGAGACCCAAATATTTTTTAGTTTCGCCTGTTTCGCCAAAGCCATTGTCGCTAAAGCAAACTCGGCAAAAACCGTCGGCTCGGTATAGGTGTAAGAAATTGAGGGGCAGTCATTTGCTAGCGCCGCTTGAACCACGGCCGCCGGCGGAGTTTCAGGCGTATTGTCAATTAACGCTTGCCGGGACCGGACCTGGGCAATAGTGGCGTTTTGGCAATAGCGACACCGAAAATTGCAGCCCCAACAAGCAAGGGAATAAGTTTTGGTGCCGGGCATAAAAAAACTAAGCGGTTTTTTTTCAATCGGATCGATTTGCTGGGCAATCACTTTGCCGTAATTTAAGGAATAAAAACCGCCGTCAATATTTTTTCTTACTTGACAAAAACCGACTTGATTGGGGCCCACTAAGCAATTATGGTGGCACAAACAGCAGCGAATTCGGCTTTGGCCGGCCGATTTGTAAAAACGGGCTGGTTTCATATAATTTTATTATAAAAAAATAAAAAAAATAAACAACCGTTGGGGTTGTTCGCATGCTAACAAAATAATTTTAAAAAAAGAGGAGGCGGTTGGGTGACCTTCAGGACAACCACCGCCTCCTGGCAGGACCTCTTTTTCCACCTTGGATCTGGCTATAGGTAGGTAGAGGTGAAAAAAGAGGGGAATGGCAAGAAAACGAAGGAAAGGAGGGAAAGGCGGCAAGATAAAAATAATTGACTGTTTAAATAGTGGTTACTTGCCGCCCCCTCTTGATTATCCCTTTTTGCCGCTAATCGACAAGAAGGGAGGAAAAAGCTTACCCTGGTTGCGGCAAAGTCTTGCCGCAACCAGGAACACGGTGCTGACTAATGGGGTACGTCAGCTGTTATAATTTTAAAGTAAAAAAAAACTTCTGTCAAATAAATCAGGCCAATTAAAACTCCTGGTTTATTGATCCTGATTTTTCTGCTAAAATTAAAAAAATGAGATTAGAACAAACCGACTATTCAACAATCGATTACCCCCAGCTGTATAGGGGTAGCAGTAATAGAAAAAAACCGGTTACTCGACTGGCAAAATTTTTTTTATCTCTTGTCTTTGTTGGCCTGATTATAATTATTATTAGTGGCCTCAGCTTAAAATTGGCAATTGGCCCGATAATTAAAAAAGTTGACGGCTTGCCTGGTAACTTTCCAGCTGAATTGGCTTTTTATCAGCTGGAACAAGCCAGTATCACCGTCCAAGACCAGACTAGCCGCCAAAAAATTATCCGATTAATCGACAAGATGCCCAACTGGCTGATCCAACCGCTAATCAAGCGGCTATCTCCGCAATTACAAGAACGGTTAGAACAAATTTTTGGCGACAATCTGACTAAAACCGCCCCAACCAGTGAAGAACTAAAACAGTTTCTAACCAGCGGTCAACTAGACCGCTTAACCAGCGTTTCCTTATCTTGGAGCGACCTGGAAAAAACCAAAGAAGAATTGACCAGTTATTATAAGGAGAAATTAAACACGGCCGGCTTTAGACTGGAAGAAAAAATTGAAGACTATGAAATAAATCTGGGTTTTTGGAAAAATGATATTTTTGGCAATATCAGCCTGCAGGACCAGCCCCAAAATCTTTATCAGAGCGATGTTAATATGACTATTAATTATTTTAGTCCCGAGTCGTCATGGCAATAGAAATTTTAGGCGTTAAACTCAATCAAGAAACGCCAGCCGAAATAAAAAAAATAATCACCGCTTGGCTCAATCAAGAAGCCAGCCGATTAATAGTAACGGTCAATCCGGAATTTGTGGTTGCCGCCCAGCACAATGCAGAATTCCGGGCTGTTTTGAACCGAGCCGATTTAGCGACTTGTGACGGCATTGGTTTAGTTTGGGCGGCCAAGTTATTAACCGGACAAACAATTTTTAGACTGACCGGCGTTGATTTGACCAGTTATTTACTGACCCTCTCTTCAGTCCGGCCCCAGCCCCGCTTATATCTGCTAGGCGGAGGAAAAAATTCCGCCGAACTGATCGCCCGACAATACCCGATGAATGTGGTCGGCGCCAACTCTGAAGTAACGCTGGTTTCCGCCCAACGCTTGGAGAATAATGAAGCGGTTATCGACGCGATAAACCACAGTGGCGCTACTGTGCTGCTAGTCGCCTTTGGACAGCAAAAGCAGGAGCTATGGTTGGCGAATAATTTAAAAAAAATGCCCCAACTTAAAATTGCCATGGGGGTAGGCGGGACTTTCGATTATCTGTCCGGTCAGGTCAAACGTGCCCCCAGCTGGCTCCGGGCAGCTGGTTTGGAATGGTTGTTTCGACTACTAATTCAACCGCGCCGAATAAAAAGAATTTTCAGAGCAGTAATAGTTTTCAGTTGGCTGGTAATTAAAGAATATTGGCAATCAAACAAAGAAACCCAAAAATAACCAAACTTTAAATCGTGGACTTTTGCTCAAAAATAAGCTAGGCTTAATCATATATGTCATTATTCAAACAACCAAAAATTCGTACCCGTTTCGCTCCGAGTCCGACCGGCTATTTGCATGTCGGCAGTCTAAGAACCGCTCTTTATTCCTATCTTTTCGCCAAACAGAAAAAGGGCAAATTTATTTTACGAATTGAAGATACCGACCAGACCCGAGCCGTGAACGGGGCAGTGGAAAACTTATTACAAGCCCTTACCTGGGCCGGTTTGACCGTTGATGAGGGAATTATCGAGAAAAACGGAAAAACCGCTGAAAAGGGCCGTTTTGGGCCGTATAAACAGTCTGAGAGACTCAAAATATACCAAAAATATGCCCAAAAACTGTTAAAAACTGGCCAAGCCTATTATTGTTTTTGTTCACCGTCGCGGCTGGAAACTCTTCGCCATCAACAAGAACAAGTCAAACAACCGACCCGCTACGACGGGCACTGCCGTCACTTAAGCGAGGAAGAAATAAATCAAAAACTGAAAACCAACCAGTCCCGAGTGATTAGAATGAAAGTGCCGGAAAACCAAACGCTGGAATTTACTGATGGGGTAAGAGGCCAACTGACCTTCAACACCAAAGATATCGATGACCAAATTCTGATCAAATCCGACGGCTATCCCACTTACCATTTAGCCAGCGTAGTTGACGACCATTTAATGGGTATCAGTCATATTATTCGGGGAGAGGAGTGGTTGTCATCCACCCCTAAACATATTTTGCTGTATCTGGCCTTAGCCTGGCCAGTGCCGAATTTTGTTCATTTGCCGCTCCTGCTCAACCCGGATAAATCAAAATTATCCAAGCGACAAGGAGATGTGGCGGTCGAGGATTATCGCCGCCAAGGCTATCTGCCGGAAGCTTTAATTAATTTTGTCGCCCTCTTAGGCTGGAATCCGGGCACTGACCAAGAACTATTTTCTCTGGCAGAATTAATAGAAAAATTCAATCTTAATAAAATTAATAAAAGCGGCGCCATCTTTGATCTGAAAAAATTGGATTGGATGAACAGCCAATACCTAAAAAAAATAGCGCCGGCTCGATTTGCCGAATTGGCCAAGCCTTTTCTCCAAAAAAGGTTTCCCCAGTTTGATTTTAACAATCAACAAATTCCTTTAGCTGAAATCTTAGCCCTGGAACAGACCCGAATCAGCCGGCTCGATCAGCTAGGAACAGAAACTGAGTTTTTCTTTAATGCCGAATTAACCTATCCGCCCGAATTATTGATTTGGAAAAAATCTTCGGCAGCGGCGACGAGAAAAAATTTGACCTTATTAACTGAGCGGCTGGTCAATTGCCCCGAGACAGATTGGACTATTGCCAAACTAGAGGAACAAATCAAACAATTAATTACAGCCAACAATCTGACTAATGGTGAACTGCTGTGGCCGATGCGAGTTGCCTTAACCGGCCAAGCCAAGTCACCGCCGCCATTTGAGGTGGCGATGATTCTGGGTCCAGAACGAACGCTTAAGCGCTTAACTATAGCCAGTAAAAAACTGGCCGAATAAAAAATTCCGCCGGTTTGCCGCTTCAACTTATCAAAAAAAGAGACAGACTACTTAAGTCTGTCTCGTTGATTTTAGGATGGCCTCCACCACGAATTGACAAGGCGCAATCTTATCAATACTATCAGCAGGGGGCAATTGCTAATAATTGGGTAGGAGGCCATAGGGGATCCGCCGACCCTGATTGGATCGGGGTTATGGAGGGCGAAAGAACTTTTTTTATTATACCCCCCCAAAAAAATCTTGTAAAGAATAAATGATATTAAAAGCAATTGAGTTGCCTTGATTTTTCCAATTATTTATGATATAATTAATCTGTAGTAAAAATTTTCCATATTTTATTCTCTGACCCATGCTTGTCGAAAAAATTAAACCCTTAAAATTTCATATTTTAGCGATATTTTTAATGTGGCTGATTATTTCCAGCGGCAGTTTTTTGTTATTTAGAGAAATCCGCGCCGAAGAAGCAGACACTAACGACAGTTCAGATCAAGCCGTAATTACAGATTTAAATCGTCAAATTAAGGAACAACAGGAAAAGCTAGATCAATTGGCAAAAAAAATAGACACCTACAACACCAACATCAAAAATGCCCGTAATGAAAGTGTCAGTCTTAATAATCAGATTTACATTTTAGACAACCAAATCGCCAAGGCGGAGTTGGATATTGAAGCCAAAGAAGAGGAAATCAAGACTACTGAATTGGAAATCGAAAGTGTAGAATTGGAAATTAAAAACAGCGAGAGAAAAATTGAAACCAACAAAGAGCAGCTTTCCGCTTTTATCAGGCGACTGGACCAATATGACCAAAAAAATTATTTGATGGTGTTACTAAGCAATAACTCCTTCTCAGAATTTTTTGACCAAGTCAAATACCTGGAGGGAATTGAGGAAGAAATCCAAGAAACTCTTAATCGGACCCAGGAATTAGTAGAAAAATTAAGCAAACAAAAAGAGGGCTTAACCGCCAAAAAAAACCAGCTATCAGAATTGCTCAATAAATTGGAGGAGGAAAAATTAACCCTGGAAAAACAAAAGGAAACCAAACAATACCTCATTAACCAGACCAGAAGCTCCGAGAAAAAATATCAAAGTCTGGTAACGGATTTGAAAGCTCAGCAAGCCGCCGCCAACAGCGCTGTTGCCAGCCTGGAACGGACCTTAAGGGGCGAATTGGAAAAAAAGAGCGGAGGCGAGAAATTAAAATCATTCGGCGAAATTGCAATGATTTGGCCAACGGCCAGCCACCGCATTACCGCCTATTTCCATGACAACGATTATCCTTTCCGCCAATTATTTGAGCATTCCGGTCTTGACTTGGGAGTCGGCTTGGGCACGCCGGTTAAAGCGGCCGAATCCGGTTATATCGCCAAAGTGGGTATTAACACCCAATGGTACGGCAATTATATTATGATTATCCATAATAATAATTTGGCCACTCTCTATGCCCACTTAAGCAGTGTCAGCGTTAAAGCTGATGATTTCGTCTTGAAGGGCCAATTAATTGGTTCGAGTGGTAATACTGGTTTTTCCACTGGTCCGCACTTGCACTTTGAAGTTCGTTCTAATGGCATTCCCGTTAACCCGCTAAATTATTTACCCTAAACGCTACCCTCAATGTTTGGCTTAAAACCGATAAAATTTCCCCGTGACGAATCGGCCCACCACAATATTATTGAATGGTGGTATTTTAACGGCCACCTCCAGGATAAGAACGGCAAAAAATACGCTTTTATGGACTGCTTGTTCAAAGCCGACGCCAAAAAAGTCAACATACCTTTTTTAAAAAAAATTCCTTATCGGGATATTTATTTTGCTCACTCACTGCTGTCGGATTTAAGCCAACAAAAAACTGAGCGCGAAGTGCAGTATTTAACCTTTTTGTCCCAAGACAGTTTCCAGCGCCCGGAATTGTTTGTTAATTATCGCAATCCCTTGGAGCTAACAAACAATTACACTAACTACGCGATTGAAAAAACCGCCCCCCAAACCTACCGAATAAAAACTCAAAATTTTGATTTGACTCTAAAATCAACCAAACCGCCCTTATTGGAGGGCGGGGAGGGACATATCAAAGTTTGTGGTCGAAAAAGTTATTATTATTCCCTCACCAACTTAAGCGCCCATGGTTTAATAAAAACCGACCAGGGTTATTCGACGGTCACTGGCAAAGCCTGGATGGATCATCAATGGGCCGATGTCAGCTACCGCCAAGATTGTTGGACCTGGTTTGCTCTTCAATTAACCAACCAAACCGAAATAATGGCCTGCCAATACGTAGACAAGAAAAACCAAGACACCTTGGTCGATATTATTTCTGCTACTGGTCAGCACCGCAGTCCGACCGATTTGATTATTACACCGGGCCAAGAAATATTCCGCAGCAAATTAACCAAAGCCGAATACCCTTTGTCGTGGCTTATTGAAATTCCCTCACAAAAAATAAGCCTCAAAGTTAAAGCGTTAATCAAAGAGCAGGAAATGGTGTTTGGAACAATTAATTATTGGGAGGGACCATTAGCTGTTTCCGGCTCTATTAATGGCCGGCGAGTAAGGGGACAGGGCTTTGCCGAGTTGGTCGGCTATCCGTCACAATATAATAATCTTTCCTTGGTCAAAACAAAAATAAAAAATATTTTAGATCGGGAAATCCATCGTTCCAAAACAATTTTTCGAAAGAAAAGATTCTTAATATTTTAAAAACAAACAAATTAATGCACCAAAGCTTATTGGGGATAAAAAAGCAAAATAAAAAATCATCTGCCACTGGCAGATGATTTTTCCTAGCTGTAAAAATTTACTTTCTTTCTCCGCTATGATATTTACGATGGACTTCTTTTAATTTAGGATTGGTCAAGTGCGTATAGACTTGAGTAGTGACAATATTTTTGTGCCCCAAAAGCTCCTGAACACTGCGCAAATCAGCGCCCTGATTCAATAAATCGGTGGCGTAGCTGTGCCTGAGAGTGTGCGGCGTAGCATTTACTGGCAAACCGGCTCGGGCCGTGTATTTTTTTACCATTCTTTCAACCGATCTTGGGCTCAATCGGTGATCATCTTTCGGGTCGCCGCTTGGCCGATAATTTATAAAGAGGGGAGGGAATAGGTCGTTTCTGGTCTGTAAATACTTAGCCAACCAAGTCATGGCCCGGCGCGAGAAATAAACTACCCGACTGGTTCCGCCCTTGCCAAAAATATTAAGCTCATATTCATTTATTTTTCCAAACACCAAATTATTTTTATCAAAGTGATCAATATTAAGCGACGTTAATTCTGATACCCGCATACCAGTGGAGAAAAGGACCTCTAATATCGCTCGATCCCTGAGACCATCTTTTTGCGCCATGTCAGGCATAGCCAATAGTTTTTCTATTTGTTCAAATTTTAAAAATTTTATTGATTTGTCTTTATCGGTTAATTTTGGCAACTTAACTTTTTCCGCCGGCAAAGACAGGATATCTTTGTCAGTAAAATAAGACAGTAGATTCCTAATGGCTATCAGGTAATAGTTCTGGGTGGTTTTTTTAATATACCTACCCTTATTATCCTTTTTACGCGACAAATAAAGTCGATAATCCCAAATATGGTCTGAGGTGAGCTCATGGGGCTTAAGCTCGCTTAAATCGCAATTTTTAAGCCAATTAATAAATACCCGCAAAAAATTATGATAATTCTTAGCGGAAACAGGGCTTAGACCTTTTTCTACTTCACAATAGGCCAAAAAATTGGCAACATGCTTTATTATCGGCCGGCTGCTTTTTTCCATATTTTAGAGCTTAATCGTCTCTTAATCTATATTATACGACATTAGGGTAATTATTAAAAATAATTTATCCACATGTCAAAATAGCCAACCAACTCCCCCCCCTGCCATAAAAAATCACTTATAAAATACCTTATCACCAAAACGGACATCAATATATTCCAACTGATTTTGATCTTCAACTTTCTCAGTTAAAATCAACAATAGATTATCCAAAGCAACCCGCGGATCACTGTCAACGGAAAAAATGCCTCGCCAGCCTTGTTTAGCCACTAATGCCACCTCATCCCCGGCTCTGGCCTCATAACCATAAATCGGTAAGGGTTTGAGCTTTAACTCTTCATCTAATTTAATCAAAAAATCAACTGCTTTAGCGCTAATTACCTGATCACCAATGGCCAAAGACTGCTCACCAATATTGAGCAAGGGAAACTGCTGCCAGTATTCTTGCGCCTCAGCTTCACTGATCATTGTCGTGACTATCCCCTCTTCGTCAACAAAATAAAAATTATGCTGATTATAAACTATTAAGAAACTGACCTTTTCCTCAACAATAACCGCCAATTTTTTCCAACCCTTATTAAGGGTTAAATTATTTAGATTATATTGACTGGTAATCTTTTTCGCCAATAATCCCCTGTCCATTAATAAGAGGTTGCGTTGAGGCAATAAACGCCAACGCCAAGAATCCAACTGCTGATTAACCAGGGTTTCCAATTCTGATTGCTCAATCATCTTTAAGCCGGTGATATCGACCTGCTTAATCTTAAACAAATCACTGTAAACTACCAGATAAATCAGCAAAATCAAAGCTAAAATCTTTAGGTATAAAAAAACATTAAATCCCCTATTTTGTTGATTAAAATAAGGATTGATAAATTCCTTGCGCTGATAATCCTTTTTAATCTTCATTGCCCGGCTCTGTTGCTTATTGGAAGAATCTCTGATCATTTGACAATTTAACTAAAATTTGATTTGACTTAATTTATTATTTGTGGTATATTATAGACAGTCTTGAATTAGTGTTTTTAGGGGAAGCAACCAGGAGAAAGCAGGAGGAAGAATGATGGAAATGAGAAAAGAAGAAGGCCTGACAAAAGAACAGGAGGTAGGAATCGTCTTGGAGGCAATTAAATATTATGTTGCCTTCGGGGCGCCCAAGGAGCTGGAAAAAGAAATCCTCCAGGGCATTGCCCAGGAGCTGGACCGGCTCCAAATCTCCGGCAAGGCAGTGCTGCTGGCCATTGCCGAAGTCAAAGCCCGGGACGAGGTCGAGGAAATCTTCGATGAGCTCCAAAATGTCGTCCCTTTTCGAAAAAGGGCTCTCCCACCAAAAATCGTCGGCCAGATGGGAGTCCACACCCTTAAATTTAAATGCTGCAATAACTGCGAACACGAAGACAACTGCCACTGCCAGCCCGAGGATTGCGTACGAGCCAAGCAAAATGGCCGCCGCGTCGCTGCGTCGATCGTTGCCGCAAATATCCGGAGAGAACAGCAGCTGGTCAGCCAATAAAGGGCCGCTGAACTTATCTCCCAATACGCATTAGTGCGTATTTCTCCCTGAAAGCCTGTTTCGGATATTATCCGGAGCAGGCGCTATTTTTTTACTTCAATTTTTTTGAATCCGGTATATTTTCTTAACACTTTTGGTATCACTACTGAGCCGTCCCGCTCTTGGAATTGTTCCAAAATGGCCGGAAACAGCCGACTAGTGGCCAAACCAGAGGCGTTCAAAGTATGAACAAACTCATTTTTGCCAGTAGCGCCATCCTTATAACGAATATTGCCGCGGCGCGCTTGATAATCTAAGGCGTTAGAGGCGCTGGAAACTTCTTTGTATGTTTCCATCGACGGTAGCCAAACTTCAATATCCATTGTCTTGGCCATCGAAGCGCTGGCATCGCCGGCCGCCAACAAAACCGTCTGATAATGAAGGCCCAGGCCCTCCACTAATTTTTCCGCATTTTTGACCAACTCAGCAAAAGCGGTCCAAGAATCTTCCGGCTTGGTAAATTGAAACATCTCAATTTTATTAAACTGGTGACCCCGGATCATCCCCCGCTCTTCTTTGCGGTAGGAACCAGCTTCGCGGCGAAAACAGGCGCTGTAGGCGCAATATTTCAAGGGTAAGACACTCTCGTCCAATATCTCCTCACGGTGAAAATTGCCCAGCATCATCTCGCTAGTGGCATTTAAACAGGCCTTGTCCTGCGTCCAAAACAAATCCTCCCGAAATTTCGGTAAATGGCCGGAGGTATAGGCAGATTGTTCAGTGAGCAGATACGGCGCCAAAATAAAATCATAGCCATTTTTGGTATGAAAATCCAAAAAATAATTAAGTAAGGCCCATTCCAACAACGCCCCCTTGCCCTTATAAACCCAAAAACCGGAGCCAGCGATTTTTACTCCCCTTTCATAATCAATAATATCCAATGACGTGGCAAGCTCCACATGATCCTTCGGCGGAAAATCAAATTGCGGCTTTTGGCCGAATGTCTTGACCACCTGATTGTTTTCCTTGCCACCGGCCACCACATCTTCGGCTGGCAAATTGGGCAATTCTGACATGACTGCTTTAAAATCTTCCTCCACCTGACTTAGCTGTTCGTCAACTTTCCTTATCTCTGCTCCGACCTTCTTCATTTGTTCGATTACCTCCGGCGTGGGCTTTACTTTGGACTGTTTGTTCCGCTCCGCTTTCAACTCCTCAGTTTTTTGAATTAAATCTCGCCTAGACTCATCGAGCGCCAATACTTTATCCAGTAAAGCATCAATCACTGCCGGCTCGGCTCGCTTGATTAATCCCTTCCTAATCCCCTCTTTGTCCGCTCTAATTTTATTAATGTCCAACATAAAATAAATTTTTAATTAAAATTCTAATTTTAAAATTATTTCTCCGGCCGCATAAATGGAAATAAAATCACATCACGAATTGACGGCTGGTCAGTTAAAAGCATCGCCAGCCGATCAATCCCCAAACCATAGCCGGCGGTTGGCGGCATTCCATGCTTTAAGGCAGTAATAAAATCCTCGTCCATCGGCATGGCTTCACTATCCCCTCTGTTCAAAAGCTGCGCCTGCTCCTTGAGTCGTTCTTCCTGGTCCAAAGGATCATTAAGCTCATCATAAGCCTTAACCATTTCCGCTCCAGCCACAATCAGCTGAAAAGTATTGATTAATCTGGGATTATCCTCGTTCCTCTTGGCTAAAGCGATCATCTCCACCGGATAATGAGTCAAAAACACCGGCTGAACAATACCCGGACGGACCACGCGCTTATACAACTGGTCTAACAACGCCCCATAATGACTGCCGCCGCTAATGTCAATGTCTTTGAGTTTTTGGCTTTTTATGGCCCGGGACAATTTTTCAAAGTCATTAGCGACGCTAATATCAATCCCTGTTTTTTCTTTGATTAAATCGGCAAATCTGACTCGGGGAATATTTTTAAAATTTAAATTCTGGCCTTGATAAGTAATGGTCTCCTTAAGCCCCAAGGCCTTAAATATTTTTTTCAGCAATTCTTCGGTCATTGTCATCAACTTTTCATAATTGGCATAAGCCAAATAAAACTCCAGCATTGTGAACTCGGGATTATGAAACTTGTCGATGCCTTCGTTTCTAAAATTTTTACTGATAGTAAACACTTTATCTAGTCCCCCGACTATCAGCCGTTTGAGATAAAGCTCGGGCGAAATTGACAAATACAAATCAATATCCAAGGCGTTTAGGTGTGTTTTAAATGGGGTAGCAGAAGCGCCGCCGTAAATGGCTTGCAGATTAGGCGTTTCCACCTCGATAAACTGCTCCTCTTTGAGATATTTTCTGATGGCCTCTATTATTTGGGATCGCTGGACAAAAACTTGTTTCACCTCGCGATTGGCAATTAAATCCAAATAGCGCTGGCGATAGCGGATTTCCTTATCCTGCAAACCATGCCATTTTTCCGGCAATGGCAGAAGCGCTTTGGCTAATAATTGATATTTTTTGACTAGAACCGATATCTCCCCTTTCTTGGTGGTAAAAATCTCTCCGGCCACGCCAAGGAAATCGCCGACATCAAAATGCGCCGTAAAAAAATCAAAATCCTTCTGACCAAGCTCTTGGGTGTTTAAAACGATTTGTAATTGACCGGAACTGTCTTCCAAGTGACAAAAAACAATTTTGCCCATCACCCGGATAGACATAATCCGACCGGCAGTCTTGATTTTAGCGCCCTGTTTTTGATTTTTGGCCTCTACCAGTGTTTGTTTCTTTTCAAATTGATTGGGAAAAGGATTAGCGCCTGATTTTTTAATATTTTCCAACTTATCCAATCGCGCCTGGTATTCGTCAATAATTGATTTTTCCGCCATAAATTTGAATATTTGATTGATGAATTATAATCTAATTCTACAGGATTAAGCCAATTTTGACAAGAAAAAAACTGGTTTCCCACTTGGAAAACCAGCTGTAAGAACAAACCATCTGCTAAGACCGAACTTCTGAACCATGGTCTTTGCAAATAATGGCGCCGCAAGCCCAAAGGCAAAACTTATCCCAAAATAGTCCAAGGACCATGGCAATTATCCCGCCCAAAACGGTTGCTACCGACAACTGAACAATGGTTGTTTCCGGCGATCGGCAAATAAAATATGCCCCCACACCCCCTAGAGCCGCGCTAAAACCGCAATACAACCTCTTCCTGGAATGGACGATTTAAATAAGTCAAACAAAAACACGACCGGAATTTAATCCGGCCGCAATAAAAAATTATTTTTCCTTTTTGTTTTTTTTCTCGGTTTTTTTATCCCAGAATTTCTCGGCAATCTTGCCGCTGGCTTCAATTAAGGGCGGCAGATAGCTGGCGGTTGTTTCCACTTTTTTCTTAACAGTCTCCAAAATCTGGTCAATTAAAGCCATCTTTTTTTTAAAACTCTTGGTGATGGCTTTGGTATCGCGCAGAATCATCACAAAATAGAAAATACCCCAAGCCGAAGTAATGCCGATTAACAGTATAACCAGCGACAAGGACAGCCAAAGAATGTCTTTTGAGGTGGTAAGCATGGGAAAATATAAATTAATTAATTTCTAACACTTACATCTTTAAAAATTAAGATGTGGAATATAAAAAATAGATAATAAAATTCCAAATTCAAAATTTCAAGCTCCAAATTCATTTATTTGTTATTTGTAATTTTAAATTTATGATTTAATTTGCTATCTCACCTTTACATTATATTCCTTTTTCAGTTTGACAACAACCTGCTCATGAATTTTTTGCGCCTCAACCAATTCCAAAGTCTTATCTAAGTCGCGGTAAACGATTCTGATGGCTAAGGCTTTATGACCCTCCGGAATATTTTGACCGCGAAAAACCGACAAAAAAAACACTTCCGTAATCAACGGACTGACCTTCTTAACCGCCTTAACCACATCACCATAGCTCACCCCGTTACTAATCTCGACTGATAAATCCAGCTCAATTGCTGGAAATTTTGCCAAGGACTGATAAGACGGGCCAGCCTGAGCCGCCTTAGCCAAGCTGGTAAAATCAATCTCCACTAAAGCCACCGCCGATTTAATGCCGAATAATTGTAATGTTTCGCGACTAATTAGACCGCTTTGTCCCAAATCACTATTGGAACCAGAAATAATCCGCCAAACCTGATTGGCCGGCCACATTTTAATTTTTCCTTGATCGGCTGCCAAGGAAAAATCCTTAATAAACAATTTAGCCAACAGCGCCGCCAGAACACCTTTAGCGGCCAAAAACAACTCTGTCGCTTCCTGGCCGGATAAAGCCAAGCATAATTTCAATTTTTCGTCAGGCAAATTATCAGCCTTATTTTCATAAACTTGGCTTAGTTCAAAAATATTTATTTCTTTAAAATTGTTTTCATTCTCCGCTATTGCTTGCAAGATGCCCGGCGCCAATGACTGACGCATATATTCAAAATCCAAATTAAGCGGATTGGTGATTTTGACATGATCACTCGGATCAAAGCCGCAATTTCTTATCAATTTTTCAGAGATGAAACTGTAATTATAATTTTCCGCAAAACCCAAACCAACCAAAATATCCCTGACTTTATCCTCTAATTTAAAAGTTTGGTGGTCGGCAATATCTACCGGAATTTCTCCGGCCGGTAAATTGGCCGGCAGATTGTGGTAGCCGTAAATCCGCGCCACCTCTTCAATCAAATCATGCTCGCCCTCAATGTCCCGATCGCGCCAGTAAGGCACTTTGACTTTCAGCGGCTTGTCGCCACTGACGCCAAAACCCAAATTTTTTAAAATTGCTTTTATTTGCGCCGACTTAATGTCAATTCCCAAAAGGCGCCGGGCATTATCTGGAGATAGGGACAACTCTTTGGTTTTAAATTTGTAACTGCACTCATCAAATATCTTGGAAGCCACTTGACCATTGGCCAACTCCAGCACTAATTCCACCGCCCGCAACAAAGCCGGAGCCGTGCCTGCCGGACTCAAACCCTTCTCAAATAAATTGGAGCTATCCGAATGCAGATTGAGTACTCGGGCAGTCTTTCTAATGGACACCGGATCAAAATTGGCTGCCTCCAAAACAACAGATTTGGTCTCATTGGAAACAGCCGATAATTCTCCGCCCATTACGCCGGCGATGGCGACTGGCGCCTTTTGATCAGCAATCACCAGATTGGCCGGTCCCACTTCATAAGTTTTGCCGTCCAGGGCCAAAATTTTTTCGCCGGTTTTAGCCGACCGAACAATAATCTCTTGGCCGGCTAATTTGTCATAATCAAACACATGCATTGGCTGGCCGAATTCCAATAAAACATAATTGGTAATATCCACCAAATTGTTAATCGGCCGCAAACCGGCTGATAATAGCCGCTGTTGCAACCAGAGAGGTGAACTATCCACTTTGACGCCAGTCATCACTATGGCCTGGTAGCGCGAACAAAGTTTCGGTTCCTTGACCGCGATTTTTAGAGACAGAGCATGCCCCGTCTCTACGGAAGCAACCTTTAAATTTGGTTTCGGTTCTTGATAGATAAATTTCTCACCCATAATCGCCGACGCTTCCCGCGCCAGGCCGATTACACTCATTGCATCCGGCCGATTGGAAGTCACTTCAATGTCAAAAATATCGTCTTTGATCGGCATCACCTTATCAAATAATAAGCCCACCTTAAGATAATCCGGCAGAATATAAATACCGCTATGGTCTTCGCCTAGACCCAATTCGCGCTGGCTGCACAGCATCCCAAAACTATCCACCCCGCGGAGTTTAACCTCTTTGACTTCCATGTCCCCTACCCTGCCGCCAACCAAAACCACCGGCACTTTTTGCCCGGCCTGGATATTCGGCGCGCCGCAAACTATCTGTAAAGGCTCCTTCTCTCCGACCTCCACTTTACAAACATTCAACTTATCAGCGTTTGGATGTTTTTCTATTGCCAAAATTTCGCCAACCACCACCCGAGAAAATTGCGGCTCGCGCGAATGGATAAAATCAACCGTCGGGCCGCTTAACGACAATTGCCGGGCAAAATCAACGGCCGATTTCTTGGTCGCCAGATGTTCTTTAAGCCAATTGTAGGATATATTGAGATTCATATTTTAAAACGATTAGCGTTTAGCAATTAACGTTTAGCGATTAAATAATTATTTGCCATTCTAAACCCCTAAAACTGATTAATCACCCTTAAATCATTCTTATACAACAGCCGGATATCATCAATCGCCAAGCCGGATTTCATCATATAGCACCGCTCCACCCCCCAGCCAAAAGCAAAGCCGGAATATTTTTTCGGGTCAATGCCGCCGGCTTTCAAAACATTTGGATGGACCATACCGGCGCCGGCCAATTCCAGCCAGCCCTGTTTACACAGCTTGCAGCCCTGGCCGTCGCAAACGCCGCAGGAAATATCCACCTCAAAACTCGGCTCAGTGAATTTGAAATGATGCGGCCTTAAACGAATAGTTCGTTCCGGTCCAAAAAATTTTTTGACAAAATATTCCACCGTGCCCTTGAGATGAGTAATATTGATATCCTTATCAATGACCAGGCCTTCAAACTGGTGAAACATCGGCACGTGGGAAGCGTCTATTTGCCGGCGATAAGTTTTGGAAATATTCATCATCCGAATCGGCAGTTTCCCCTTTTCCATTTCCCGAACTTGACCGGAAGAAGTATGGGGTGTCAATACCCGCTGGCCCATTTTCTTGTTGATTGGCTGGCGGTCAATAAAAAAAGTTTCCCATTCGTCGCGGGCCGGATGGTCAGCCGGCATATTAAGCGCTTCAAACGCATAATAATCCCATTCCACCTCCGGATAGCGCGCCCGCTGAAAGCCGATTGTTTCAAAAATATCGGCAATTTCCCGAATTGCCTGGCTAGCCAAATGCAAGTGGCCGATTGGAAAGGCTTTGCCCGGCAAAGTATAATCCAAATCAAAACCACCGCCCTGGGGATTGGCTAATTCATTTTTCAATAAACTAATTTTTTCAACAATTTCCAATTTTAGCTTATTGGCGGTTTGGCCGAATTGAGCCACTTGCTGCTTGGGCACACCTTTCAACTCTTTCATCAGCTCAGTCAACCGACCCCTTTTCCGACCCAAAAATCTATTTTCCAAAGACATTAAATCGGCCGCGGTCTTCACCTCTTTAACGGCGGCAACAAACTCCTGCCTTAAGACCTCAATTTTGTCATTCATAATATTTAATTATAGCGACAAACCGTCCACTCGTCAAACAAAAAATCCCGATAAGTCGGGACTGCCGCCGGTCCAGAAATTGGTTTAATTAATCAATCAATAGGACCGGCGAGCGCTCAAAAAGAAAAATTCTAAAATGGTGACGCCTCCGATCAACAGAAGCATACTCCACCAAGTTAATAAATTATTGCCCTGCAAAATCAAAAATACCACCACCAACAAGGCGAAAAAAAACGACTGGCGAAAAGAGATACTGACAATTTTATATTCCAGAGAAAATTTATTAATCAACTTGCGAAAACCAAAACTAATCAGGAAAAAAGTACCCAATAAGGCAAAAAATAAACTTAAATAAAAAATCAAAAACCCCAAAAAATTGGTTTCCAACGGATTGACCTGAAAAAGAACCAATATCCAAGCAGTCCAACAAATCAGGCTGGCGACAATAATGGTTAAAATTAATTGCTTGAGAGTCATAGAATCAAACCGATTGATTAATCTATATTGTTTTTATTATAACACAAATTAGTAAAGATAAAAATATTGCAAATTGAAATCCCGCCCCGAAAATTCGGGACGGGATTTAGAGAAAGTTTGTCGCATCGCCGAAAATTCCACATTTTAAAAAAGAAAAGATTTCTTGGTCGTGAATGTTTACGGCAAAACGATGTGAATAACTTTCCCACGAAAAAAATTATAGCAAGGAAAGAAAATAAAAACAATAAAAATTATTTGTCAAGAGGAAAAATAAAACACGGGATAAGAAATATGAAATACAAGTTAGTAAAAATTTAATTAATAAATTATTGTATTGTCTTATTATCAAATTCTTTAAAAATCACAAAAGCGGCGCTGATAAATCAGAACCGCTTTTGTAATTTTATAGAATTTAACACTGCCTTTAAAAAGCAGCGCTTAGGGAAAGAAAGTTTTTCTTTTAAAGAATTTATTAAAGAGCTCTTTCCCGTCTAAACCGGCAGTTATTTGTCGGCTTAAATGGAAAGAGGAGATGAAGGAATAAATAAATGATATTATTAATCTTTCATCTCCTCACGTTCGCGCCGGATTGCCTCCTGATAATCAGGGAGGCAATCCGGACAAATGGTATGACTGACCGGCTCAACTAGCGGGTCAGTTTTATGAATCCAGTTTCCGTCAGGCTGGCGGAAACGCTTGCAGAGACAACACTGTACCTGCATCATTGCCCTCCTTTTCTTCCCCCTGATACGAATAAGGCCCAAGCGAGCTAATTCGGCGAATCAAATAATTTATTTTTGGCCGATTGCCGCTTTAAGCCGCCAGCCCTTGGCCGGAAAACCGACCTCGGTAAGTGACAAGCATTGCCTCCTTCGCATCAGGGGGGAAAAAATTCAAGCATTGAAGCAATGAAATAGAGGATGGCCATTCTTAGCTTGAATAATCAAACTAAGAAGCGGATAATTCCTAACGGCCCGAAAATAATTTTAATATTTGTGACCTGGAGTTTTCCTGTGATTATGTCAGCTTGGCCGCTCCGCGAGGCAGGAGTTTAAGCCCGCCAGCAGATATTGGCCACCAGACACCATTTCCCTCCTCTATTTTATTGCTTCAAATTGGTTTCAAGGCTGTTGTTATAGAGGCGATAAAACCAGATGACTGGGTACCGCCCCTAACAACAGCCTTGAAAATTTGAGTTGTAATTTACTGTTAATATATAATTATATCACATATTAAATTTTTTGTCAATGTTATTTGAGCTAAAAACATTAAAAATAGCTTAAATAAGCCAAATAAAATTATGAATTTTTCCTACTTTTTATAAAGACAGGAAAAATAACTAAATTGCCTTGTATTTTAAAAATAAAGACGGGATCATGTCCCGTCTCTACAAAATATCATATTATATATTTTATCTCCCCTCCAAATATTTGATGTTAGATGTTATTACACACTTCTAAACTCGCAAATATTCTTAAAATCGCAGTAACGACATAATTGACCGGGTTGAGGAGGAAAATCGCCTTTTTTAATTTCTTCAATAATACTGATAATTTTGGTTTTAACTTTATCCAACTCCTTGTCTCGACCCAAAAAAGAAACTTCCGAGTTGTTATCCAGATAATAAAAAACCAACTCCCCCACCTCTTCCTTCATCACCTCCTGAGCGGCCAACTGATAAATTAATAATTGCTCCTTGTCTTCCCAAGACAATTTATCTTTGGGGTTACCAGTTTTATAATCAACAATCCGAATTTGGCCATGAAAATCATCTATTCGATCAATCATTCCTTTAATGATATACTGGCCGCCCTCGCCTATCCGCAAATTGAAAGGATATTCCAAATATCTCACTACCGGCCGGGATTCTTGGTATTTCTGATAAAAAACTTTTAGCGACGCTTCGCCTTTTTGGTAAGTCTGCTCTTTGTTTTTTCGGTCCGGATACCAATCATCGATAAATGATTGTTGATAAATTTCCTTGAGTTCCGTCCAGGAGACTTCCTGTTGTTTGTTTTCACCGCCGAACAAATCAGGCTGGCGACTTGATTTTCTCCTGTTTACCTCCTGAAAAAACTTCTGCAGCGTGAGATGCATACTGCGGCCAAAGGAAAACTGACGCGTGCCTCGAACCGGTATTTTTAAAAGGTGGGCAAATTTGTATTGATAAGGACAATTTTCAAAAGCCCGTAACTGCGTAAAGGAAAATTTTGTCGGCAGCAAATAAACGGGAGAGGAATCACCGCTCAATAATTTTTTCTTTTGATCCGGGATTATTGCTGGTTGCTTCTTTTCCGCCTGAACGGCCAGCGACAAGCCTATTTCCGACAATTCACTCAAAAATCTGGATATTTTTTTCTTGCGGACGCCGCCATAATCATCGGCCGAAGAAAAATAAAGGCCGTGTTTGGCTCTGGTCATCGCCACGTATAATAAACGCCGCTCCTCCTGCAGATGAACATCGCCTTCCGGCATGATTTCTTTAATCAGGCGAGCCGGCAAATCAATCGACTCGCCCCTAGCAATGGTGGGAAATCTTTTATCCACCAGATTGGGAATAAAAACATATTTAAATTCCAAGCCCTTGGCCGAATGAATGGTCATAATTTTGATGCTATCTGGTCCCTCCTCCTCCCAGTTTTGCGACAACCCTCCCTCATCGCCTGATTCCAATTCCAATTCCATAAACTCCATAAAATTCTGGAGTGTTTTATTGTCGTTATTTTTCTCAAAATCCTGAATCTTTTTATAAAACTGGTTCAAATAATTGAGTTGCTCGCGATTGTCCCGGCTTTCTTGGTCAGTCAAATTTTTCAAGTATCCGCTTTCATGAAGAAACGATTGAATAATTTCAGTGGTATTTTTTCCGGCCTTGGCCATGCTGCCGTGCTTAGCCAAAAAAGACAATGGCTGCTCAATTTTATCCCTCAAATCTTGAGACAGCCCGGACAAAACGCTTATCTGCCGACAAGATTCATAAAGCGACCAACCCTTTCGATTGGACCAATAATTTAATTCAACCATATCCTGGTGGGCGATGCCCCAAATTGATAAAGATAAAAACCGATACAGGGCCGGACTTTCATGATAATTATCCAACAACTTGAAAAATGCCAAAATATCCAAGACCACTGCTTTGCTGTAAAGACCCTTAGAAGCAAAAAATAAATATGGCACCCCGGCCTTTTCCAGGCCATAGGCAAAATCATCGGCGCTGGAATTAGCCCGGACTAAAATGGCAAAATCAGACCATTTTTTGTCCTCTTGAACGTTATAGAGCTCGATAATTTTATTGATTACCAGTGACACCTCATCGGCTAATCGCCGACCGTGGAGATGGGCTATTTCTCCGGCCGCCGCCTGGTTAGTCGAAAGTTTTTTGGAAAGTCCTTGATTGCCGGCGGCTAATTTCACTTCCAACCGATAAGGATTGTTCTGCTGGATAAATTGATAAGACAAATCCAGAATATTTTGACAACTCCGGTAGTTTTGGTTTAGAAAAATCTCTTTAGCCGCGGGGTAGTCATTTTTAAACTGGAGAATATTGGAAATTGAAGCGCCGCGAAACTTATAAATTGACTGGTCGTCATCGCCGACCACCGTAATATTGTTTCCGGGAGCGGCTAATAATTTGATTAATTCATATTGGGCAAAATTGGTGTCCTGAAATTCATCCACCAAGATATATTTAAACTGCTGCCTATATTTTGTCAAAACATTCTTGCGGTCCCTGAATAATTTCAAACAATAATTTATCAAGTCGCCAAAATCCAAGGCATTGTTATCCAATAATAACTGCTGATAGACGTGATAAGCCTCGGCGACTTCTTGTTGTTTTTTGATTGTCTGAGCTAAAATTTCCTGCCAGTCGTTTTTAGCCAATTCAATACTTTGATCCTCGGGCAGGACTGTTCTAATAAATTCCGCTGAATCGGTATTCATTTTTAATTCCTCAATATACGCCAAATAATCTTCGGCGGCAATATTTTCATCCTTGGCCCGAGAAAAGTGACGAATCAAGGCGTGAATAAATTTAGTCGGATTGCCTAAGGGACGATAATAATCCAATGGGAATTTATCCAAATTTTGCCGGATTAGCAACCACTGCTGCGTCGTGTTGAGTAGCTGAAAGTCATCGGGCAAACCAATCTCCAACCCATGCTGATGCAAAATTCGCTCGGCAAAAGCATGGAAAGTGGAAATCCATAAATCAACATAGCCGTAAGGCAACAACCGATCAATTCGTTCTTCCATTTCGCCGGCCGCCTTGTCGGTAAACGTGAGGGCCAAAATTTGTTCCGGCCGACAGCGGCCGGAAATGATTAATTGAGCAATCCGGCTGGTGATGACCGTGGTTTTGCCAGTGCCAGCGCCGGCGACAATTAACAACGGCCCCTGATCATGGCTGACTGCCTGCTCCTGCTCCTGATTGAGTTGGGGGAAATTTTGGCTCATAACTTCATCTTAACAAAACCCCCTCAGCGATTCAAGGCAAACTAAATCCTCCTGATCAACAGCGCCAGAAATAAAATTAATACGCCGCCCATTTTTTGTTCCGGACCGATCTAATTTGTTCAAAAACACCATCGGTTTCAGCCGATAGTGTTGGAAAAAATATAAAATAAATAAATTTTAACGCTTGCTCCACTGCGGGGCGCGGCGAGCACGCTTGAGGCCGGGTTTCTTTCTCTCTTTGACTCTGGGATCACGTTTCAAAAAACCTTCCGCTTTCAAAACTGGCCGTAATTTTTCATCCCAAGCAATTAAAGCCCGACTAATGCCGTGCCGGCAAGCCTCGGCCTGAGACACCATTCCCCCGCCCTTAACCATCAATTCAAGATTAACTGTTTTGACTTTATCAACAAGCCGAAGAGCATCCTGACAAATATCCTGCAACCGCTTGGTTGGAAAATATTCAACTAAAGTTTTGCCATTAACCGTCAATTCGCCCTGACCCTTCGGCCAAAACTTCACTCGCGCCAAAGAAGTTTTTCTTGCCCCTTTGGCATAAATATATTGATCTTTTCTGATTTTTGTTGCCTGTTCCATAATTATTTTATTTTGAGTCTTTTAATCATTCCCTCGCGTAATTTGTTTTTGGGCAACATTCCATAGACTGCCCGCCTTAAAACTTCGCCCGGATTGTCCCGAAAAACTTCCGCTACTTTTTTGCGTTTTAAGCCGCCTGGATGATTACTATGCCAAATATATTCTTTACTGGCTAATTTATTGCCGGTAAACTTGATTTGCGCGCAATTTATCACCTCCACAATATCACCGGCGTCAATATGCGGCTGAAAAGTTGGCTTATGTTTGCCCCGCAACAAAATAGCAATTTCTGTCGCCAACCGACCTAGTGGCTGGCCGGCTGCGTCCAATTGCTTAACTTGCCGATCGATTTTTTTCCTTGTTTTTTTCATAAAATTATTCCTTGTCTACTAATTCCAAAATTGCCATCTCCGCGCCGTCGTTTTTGCGGGGCGCAATTTTAACTAGGCGGGTATAACCGCCATTTCTGTTTTTAAACCGCGGACCCAATACTTCAAACAATTTTTTAACGGCATTTTCGACATAAAGCTCCTTAAGCGCTTGCCGACGATGATGCAAACTATCCTCTTTAGCTAGCGTGATTAATTTTTCGACCAGCGGCTTGAGTATTTTGGCTTTCGCTTTGGTGGTTTTAACTTTTTCATAAATCACAAAACTGGTTGCCAAATTTCTCAACATTGCTTCGCGTGGCGCTTTTTTTCTGCCTAAAGTTTTTCCTTTTTTCTGGTGTCTCATAATATATTAAACAAGCGTTTTATTGAAAGATTATTAATCAACTTTTTTAGGACGACCTCTTTTCTTGGGTTTGTCCTCAGCGGCCACCATCTCTTGGGCTATTTCCTCCTCCAATTCCGGCTGAGCCGACACTAATTCTGCTTCAACCGGCTCGGGAATTACCACTGGCGCCTCCAAATCAACTTCCGGGATTTCTTCCCGGCCGCCTTCCATCAACCAACTGAATTGATTGACTAATATCTCCGCGGCTTTTTGAACAGCGCTTTCCGGATCAATGGTTCCATCCGTTTCAATATCTAAAATAATTTTATCGTAATCAACTTTTTGACCGACTCGAGTAGTACCCACTTCCAGACCAACATTTAATACCGGCGTAAAAATCGAATCAACCAAGATTAAGCCAATTTCCCCTTTTTCTTTACTCTCTTCCCGCTCTTCGACCGGCACATAACCAATGCCTTTGGCAACAGTGATCTCCATTTCCAAATCACCGTCTTTATCATTGAGAGTGGCAATCACCTCGTTTTTATTGATAATTTCCGCATCAGCCGAAGGTTCAATATCCGCGCCAGTAACAACTTTTTCGCCTTTAACTTTCAATTTTAAAACCACCGGCTCATCAGTATGCATTTTAACTCGTAATTTTTTCAAATTCAAAATAATGTTCACCACATCTTCAGTAACCTGATTAATGGTGCTGAATTCATGTTGAACGCCCTTAATCTTAACCGCCGTGACTGCTCCGCCAGGTAAGGACGATAACAAAACACGACGTAAAGCAGTGCCCAAAGTCAAACCATAACCAGGAAAGCAGGGTTCAATAATCACCTTGGCTTTTTTGCCCTTGTCAACTTCCTCAACAATAAATTTTTTAGGTAAGGAAATGTTTTTCATAATGTTTATCCTCCTATTATTAAAAATAATTATGATTAGACTATTTGGAATAAAACTCAATAATCACCCGCCAATCAACATGACGCTCCACCTTATCAGCTTCTGGCCGACCGGTAATCTTGCCGGTTAAAGTTTTGACTTCCAAGTTCAACCAGGGAACAACTTCTTTTTTGGCCAAGGTTTCGGTCAAATTGACAAAAAACGGCGACTGCTGACTGCTGGCGGCAATAGAAACAACGTCCCCTACCCTCACTTGATAAGATGGCACATCGACTTTCTTGCCGTTGACTTGAAGATGAGCATGGCTGACCAACTGCCTGGCCTGACGACGGGAAGCACCAAAACCGAGCCGATAAGCCACATTATCCAACCGATTCTCCAATAAAGCAAACAAATTTTCCGCGGTATTGCCCGACCGACTAAAAGCTTTTTCAAAATAATTTCTGAATTGTTTTTCCCGAATGCCGTAAATTCTTTTTGCTTTTTGTTTTTCCATTAATTGCCGGCCATAATTGGTCAATTTGGTAAAACTTTTAGCACCATGAACGCCCGGCGGAAAATTACGACTCACCATCGGACACTTGGCGGAATTGCATTTTTCTCCTTTCAGAAACAGTTTCTCGCCGGCGCGGCGACATTTTTTGCATTGTTTATCTACTGCAGACATTATTTTATTCTAATTAATTTAATTAAACTCGACGCGGTTTCGGCGCTCGACAACCATTATGAGGAATAGGAGTAATATCCTTGATGGACACGACATTTAGACCGTTGGCATTAAGAGCCCGAATCGATGCCTCTCGGCCACCGCCAATACCCTTCACAAAAACCGTGACTTCTTTTAAATTATGTTTTTTAACTTTTTCGCAAGCATCTTTAACAATTACAGTTGCCGCATAAGGAGTGGCCTTTTTAGGACCCTTAAAGCCACACTGACCAGCTGAAGACCAAGACAAAACATTGCCGTTCTGGTCGGTTAAGGTGACAATGGTATTATTGTAAGTCACTTTAATATAAGCGCGGCCGGAGCTAACCTGGCGAGCCAATCCCTTTTTGCCTTTGCGTCTGATTTTTGTCGCCGCAGAAGCAGGAACTGATTTGGTATCGCCGGCAACAACGGCTTCCGGGGCCAGCGGCTGATTAGCAGCGCTTTTTTTTACTTCGTCTAACATTGTATTTAGTAAGCTTTATTTAATTCTTTTAGGTCTTTTGGGCGGCATCTTTGCGGCCAGAACCCATTGTTCTTCTGACGTTGCCTCTGACTGTCCGGTTGTTAGTCTTGGTGCGTTGCCCTCTTACCGGCAAATTTTTGGCGTGGCGCAAACCACGGTGACATTTAATTTCCTTTAAACGCTTAATATTACCGGCCACTTCCCGACGCAAATCGCCTTCTACTCGATAATTTTTTTCCACTATCGTTCTCAAGCTGTTTGCTTGATCCTCGCTCAAATCCTTGACTCGAATATTCGGGTCAATCCCGGTCTTGGCCAATACCTCGCTGGATAATTTGCGACCAATGCCCAAAATATAAGTCAAGCCGATTTCCACCCGCTTGTCATTTGGTAAAATTGTTCCTGCAATTCTTACTGCCATATTATATTAACTTCTTGGCTTCTTAGCTTTTTAGCTGATTAGCCGATTAATTTTAATAATTATTTACAAACAAAACACCAGCTAGCCTTGGCGCTGCTTGTGTTTGGGATTTTTACAGATAACCACCAGTCGCTTTTTGCGACGGACTACCTGACAATCTTTACAAATTTTTTTAACTGATGATCTGACTTTCATGCTTTATTTAATAACGGTAAGTAATCCGACCCCTAGTCAAATCATAGGGCGTCATTTGAACCTTGACCCGATCACCAGGCAAAATACGAATATTGAACATCCGCATCTTTCCCGATAAATGAGCCAAAATCTCATGACCGCTATCCAGCTTAACCTTGAAGCTGGCGGCCGGCAATAACTCCACGATTTCCCCATCCACTTCCACAAAATCTTTTGAATCCGGAGTATTGGTGTGTTTTTGGGACATTAAAATTTATCAATTTTATTATTTATCCTTAAATTGGGGATAAATAAAATTCTTGGCAACTTTTTTAAACTTTAAGTTAGCCAGAATTTTAGCTGAAATAAGCTAAATTGTTTGTTGTTTATCACTGAATCTATTATAGCAGATCGAGTGCTTTTGTCAATAACATAAATATTTTAGCCAAAAAAAATAAAGAAGTCAAGAGAAAATTATCGCTATAAACCATAATTTAAACGAATTAAAAAAATAGCCCGAAACACTAGCGTTTCGGGCTGGATCAATCAAGAAAAAGCGGACAAACCAGTTAACCGACTGTATTGGCGGGCCTCAACATAAGCCGCGACCACACCGGCCACTGCCGCTTTGACCTCAGCCAGGGACATAAAAGAAAATTCCGGATCACCCCGAAAGTCTTTAAACTTTCCGAGAGTGATATTTAGCCGCATTACTTCCTCGGTGCTGGCCTGAAGCGTATTATCATCAGCAAAATTCATAATGGCAATAACGCCATTTGGTTGGCGAAAATAAAATTCGCCGGAATTGGGATTGATGCCTAAAATCTGGATTTTCTCCTGTTTCATCCAATCTCCTCCCCTTTTCTTAGTTTTTATTGACCCAAATAATATTATAACAATTAAAATTTGTTATGTCAATAATGGCCGGTAATGTGCACATACATATGGCGGTTTTTGAGGAAATATGGCACGATATGCTAATATGTGTACAAGATTACCAAAAGACGCTCTGGAAGAGCGCCTAAGATGGGTGATGCCCATAATCAATAAGGAGATTAAACTCAAAGACGCTGCCATGGTCTTTGGGGGAGGAAAAAGGACATTAGAAAGATGGGTGGCTAGTTACAAGAAGAACGGAGAAACAGGTCTAATACCCAGGTCAACCAGGCCAAAAAGTCATCCCAGAGAAACACCCATTAGAATTAAGGAGCAGATAATAGCTCTTCGAGCCAAGACCAGATTATGCGCCAGGAAGATTAATTACAAAATCAAGAAAGAGAATATATTAATTGCTGACAGGACTATTGGCAAGATACTCAAAGCAGAAGGATTACTAAGAAGATACCACCCTAAAAAAATACGTTACAAATATATTAAGTTGCCCTTGCTCTCCGGAGAGTTGGTAGAAATAGATATTAAGTATGTGCCCGAAAATATTGAAGAAAAACAGTATTACCAATACACCGCCATTGATTGCGCTTCCAGGTGGAGATATTTGGAAGCATACGATGGCATGGGCAACAGCGAAACACTGGATTTTTTAAAGAAAGTCATGAGGGTTGCCCATTTTAGGATCAGAGCGATTAAGACGGACAATGGGGCGTGTTTTACCAATCGATATACTGGTTACAAGAAATCTGCTGATGCCACAAATCCAAGATTGCATGATTTAGACTTATTCTGCCAAGAACATGGCATCATCCATTATTTGATTGATCCTGGCAAGCCGGCTCAAAACGGCAAGGTGGAGAGAAGCCACAGAACTGACCAAGAACTATTCTATGACAGGAATGTATTCAAGAATGTTGCTGACTTAAAGAAGAAGTTAAGAATTTGGAATAATTATTACAATAACTTGGAGCATTGCTC
>JAKQDP010000035.1 GCA_029558735.1 bacterium
TACCAAACCAATCCAGAGTTAGGGCCGTTTCTTAATAAGTGGGGATGCTTCCATAATTCAATTTTGTGTAAATTGGAAAAACACGCAAAAGGCCGACGGTTTTCTAACGATGAAGTTAAATGGATTTATTTCCAAGGTATGCAAAATAGATTTATACAACAAGAATTATTTACTAATGACGGTAAGCCTTTGGATGGTGGTTATATTTTAGACCAAAAAGGTTTTTATAATTTCGCGGCTCAAATGTTTGGCATAAAATCGCGGTGTGTAGAATACCGACGGGAACCGGTAAGTTATAAAACAAAACCCGGCGAAGAAGAAATACTTGAATTAAAACGAAGTGGCGTAAAGGGTTCGCATTTTGTGTGTGGCAATGGTTCTTTTGGCGTCCCGTTAAAAGCGCGTATTGAGTTTGACCCAATAGAGGGTGGCTCTAAATCTGCCAGTGACGGATGGATAGAATCGGTCAGGGTATTTGTAATAAAGGACGGAATAAAATGAGGAAGTTTATCAAATCACTTTTTACCGACGGCGAATGGGACGGTGATATAGTCAAGGTTATTGGATTTGCACTCGTTGTAACCGGCGTTGTTGGCTGGTGGTTCGGTAAAGACCCCGCGTATATCATCGGGTTTGGCGCGGCATTGTGTGCGACCGGTAAGTTTTCAAAGCAGGGGTAAGGGGTAAAAATGTGGTTGACGAAATCAAAAAAACTATTCTGTCTGGTATTGTGTTTGTTGCTATTATTGGTGCCTGTTTTTTCGGCGGATACCTCACAGCAAAATACACAAAATCAGCAGACGACAATACAGCAATTGTTGCAGAGTATGAGGCTCGACTTGCAGTTGCTCGAATTATCAATTCTGAATTACAAAAAGCAAATAGCCGAATTACAGACGCTAATAGCCGAATCACAAAGCGACTTGACGACGCAAAAACAATTATTGACGGAATCAATGGCCAACTTGAAAAAGACGGAGACACAATACAGCGAATTGTTGATAATGTACAAAAACTTGAACGCGCAATATCAATCATCTTTGAAAACTGGGCGCCTAAAAAATAAAATCATAATCGGCTTAGGGGCAGGGCTTGCCGCGTTAATCATCATAAACGTACTAAAATAAGGGTGCGCCAATGGAGTCACACGTATTTAGACATAAGTATCGGCCGTCAAAAAGCAATCCAGAAAAGTTTAATATATTTTTGTGTTCAGACTTGCACGCCGACGAATCAGGGTTTGATAAAGAGCTATTTACCCGTGACTTTGACCGCGCAAAAAACGAAGGGGCAAGAATAAATATAAACGGGGATTTGTTTGGGTGTATTCTTCCGTCAGACAGAAAACGGTATTCTCGCGGAAATGACACCGGCGACACTGATGGCAAAATAAACGAAGCGGTTGAAAAAATCGGTAAACTTCTTGCCCCGTACGCAAACAACATCGACATGATCGGATTGGGCAACCACGAGGTGTCGGTATTAAAATACCACCATATCGACGTGACAAGAATGCTACTGTTTTACCTTGCACAATTCCGCGACAAAAAACTACCGCCAATCAGACACGGCGGATACACCGGTTTTATACGGTACGCATTTCAGGGTAACAGCGGTGGCCACAACATGGCGTTTGATATTTTCTACAATCACGGACAGGGCGGAAATGCCGAAGTAACCGACGGGATAATCGATATCAAACGATACCAGTATGTACAGGCTGATATTATCTGGCTTGGACATAAACACCAGAGGTGGGCGCACGAAATCGATCCAACAGTAGGGCTGTTAAATAGCGCCCGTGTTTTTTCAAAGCCACGATACGGTGTAATGACCGGAACATATACAAAAGTGTTGTCAGAAACAAATGCCACAGAAAATGGGTATCGTATCAATTACGGCGAAGAGCGAATGAGAACAAAACAAAAACAGGGTGGCGTAAAAATGACGCTGAACTTGTACCGCGACCAGATTATCCCGGAGTTTACTTTATGATTATAGGAATAACAGGACACGCCCGACACGGGAAAGATACCGTCGCCGATTTTATTTGTGATCTTACATCGCCGGATTTTTACAAATGCGCACTTGCCGACACAATGAAAGTAGTCGCGTCAATAATTTTCGGTTGGGATTTTGACGACCTATACACCGATAGGAAAGACAAGGTTGACCCAAAATGGGGAATATCGCCCAGGCACGCATTGCAGTCACTCGGCACCGAATGGGGACAATACAAACTGTCAGAATACGACAGTTTCAAAGAAAAAACCGGTCGCCTGCTATGGACACGTTCACTACTCAACACAATCGGCGATGACGACAACGCGGTAATTGCCGACGTACGGTTCCCGCACGAAGCCGAGGCGATAAAAAAACGCGGCGGTAAAATCGTAATGATACGCCGACCTGGTTGGCCAGTTGACATGACGCACGATTCAGAAAAAGCCGTCGAGGAAATAAAACCCGACTATGTTATACGCAACGGCTTAGGGCTTGACGCACTAAAAGACGAAACAAAAAAAATGTTAAATTATTTTAGCATTTACCCTTGACAATCGCTATTAAAAACCACTCTATCAATGTAGGGTGTATAGGAGTTTATGAATGGCAAAAAAGATAACCATATCTGGTGAAATTGGATGGGACGTTACCAGCCAGGCAGTTGCCGACCAGTTCCGCGCGGCAAAGGGTGAGGATATCGATATTGATATTGCATCTCCCGGCGGTGACGTTTTTACCGGCATTGAAATATACAACCTTATTCGTGATTATAAACGCGAAAACCCCGGCGCACAGATACTTATGACGCTCAAGGGCCTTGGTGCGTCAATGGCGTCATATATTATGATGGCCCCTGCCGACATGGTGGTAGCTGAAGATAACGCGGTGTTTATGATCCACAATCCGTGGTCTTTTGCCGCCGGTGATTATCGCGCAATGGCCGAGACTGGCGAGTTTTTGGGCGGGCTTGCGTCCATTATGGCTGATGCTTATGTAAAAAAGACCGGAAAGAAAAAGGCCGAAATCCGCTCACTTATGGACGCGGAAACATGGCTTTTCGGTGACGAAATCAAAGACGCTGGTTTTGTCGATGACATGGTAAAAACCGACTCGCCGAAAAATAAGGACGGAAAAAGTCAAGCACTTGCCGCCGCCCGTTTGTCTTTTGGCAATATGGCAAATAACGCAAAAACAAAAGTAGACGCAAAAGCGTTTCGCGAAAAAGCGGCCGCGATGATGAATACAATGCCAATAGCTGCGGAGGCGAAACCCGCCGCAGTTGGAAATATAACTGTAGAAAAAGGAGATAACGAGATGGAAATAAAATCTCTCGCAGACCTGAAAGCAAACGCCTCCGCAGTGTACGAAGAGGCTGTTGCCGAGATTGGGAAAAGCGCCGTATCAAAAGAGCGCGAAAGAGTAAAAGCCCTTGTACTGTTAAAGGGAAAAGCCGCGAAGGTTGGTGATGCCGTCGCTCTTATTGACGAGGCCGTATCCGACGGTCGCGACGTTTCCGCAATTGCCGCGCAGGTGACCGACATGATTCTTGCCGCCGCAGATTCGGCCGGGCCGGTAGACGCAAGCGGCGTACACGATGGCAACGTCGAATCAAGCGAAAATGATTACCAGCCAATCGGCATGGTGTCAGTAAAATAAGGAGGACATAACAAATGTCAATGACTACGTATGATTATAACTTTGACCTTGCAATCCGCGAGGTTGGCGACCAGGTAACCGTTACCAACAACCTCGGACGAACCGC
>JAKQDP010000005.1 GCA_029558735.1 bacterium
GAAAGTTTCATTGCGCCTGAATTGTCTTCATTTGTCCTAAATTTGTCTTCATTTTTTCAACCATTCAATGCCGCAATAACTTCTTCTGTCGCCCGTAGAGCCGGATTGTGTGGTTATTTTTTGTATTCAGCGATTCTAACGGTTGCCGTGAGCGGACGCCGAGCGAAGCCATCGGCGCAGCGAGGGAACCGAGGATGGCGCAAAAGTTGCGATTTTTCGCAACTTTTGTGATCAGACTCGGCGTTCCGGCTCGACGCCGATGTTATGCGGCTTTTGTTCTCTTATTGATTTTATTTTCTGTTTTTTTATTTTTTTTGGAATAGAATTCAACCAATTCATCATCTGTCATGGATTTCGTTTCAAGATATAGACCATCCCTGATTTTTCGAACTATTTCTACGCATTTTAAATTAATCTTTGTCATTTCTTGCGACCTCCATTGGGGAATAAATCTGAATTTGTTTGTATCCCATCTCGATGTTTACAGAGTTATAAAGCAAAATCTTGTCAAAACGAACAATGTGTTTAAAGTTCCAACTAACCAGAACGTCAGCATTCGCGTAGGTTGCAATAGCGATATGAAGAAGGTCATTGGCAAATTTTGGCTTTAAAATTGCCTTTTTCAAATAAGAATTACGAATATCCAGAATTTCTTTATTGATAGGTATTATTTCTGGTCCAAGGCTAAGAAAATCCTGAAATTTTTTCTGTATTTCCAATGGCGCATATTCGATTTCTTTTTCAACGACAATGGATGTTAACGGTACAAAAATTCCATTTTCAAAATTTCGAAAAAGTGAATTCGACCATTTTTCAAATTCAGGGTCGAAACATCCACCAATTACTGATGTATCAACATAAATTCTAATTTTTTTCACGTTCAGCCCCTTAAGGTATCTCGGTTATTAATTTTCTTCATTTTTTTTGCCTTAATTTGTCTTAAAAAAGCTGTCTAGCTCGTTCATGATCGACCCGCCACGCCTGAAAGCGGTTGGCGCTGGGCTTGCTTTTGGTTATGATCGTCAAGGCCTGTGACAAGCGATTTCAGGCCCATTGCCGAAGTCACCCAGACCAGATGACATTTTAGTATTATACCCTCAAATTCTTTATAAATACACTTTATCACCGCAAAGTTTCATTGCGCCTGTGTTTTCTTCATTTGTCTTAATTTTTCAATCATTCAATGCCGCTGCAAATTCTTCTGTAACCGGTAAAGCTGGGTTGCACGTTTGTCTTTGCATTGGGCAGCATAACGCGAGTCGTGAGCGGAAAAACGAGACGGGCGCGGGTGTTGCGCAAGCAAGACCCGTGATCCGGCCGGTTTTTCCGCCTCGACGCAAATGTTAGACTTGCGTAGTTGTGATCGAATTTTTTGCATTTTATTTTCTTAATTTTGCC
>JAKQDP010000019.1 GCA_029558735.1 bacterium
CAATAAATCCCTTTTAAATATTATTCAATCAAAAATTCCATCTCTTAAAATATGGAATTTAAACATTGTTTTCAAATTAAAAATAAAGGAGTTCCAACAATGCTGAAAAAAATCGTTCTATCGATTTTTATACTGTTTCTGCTTGCATGCGGATTATTCGCACAAACCGCTCAAACAGTAACGTTAAAACCGGGTTTTAATTTCATCGGCTTTACCGCTTCAATTTCATCAACTCCCGCGCAGTTAAAAACACAAAACCCGGTCATAGAAGATATTTATTTATTCAGCGCGGCTGCCGGAAGTTTTTTAAGCGCAACCGAGGGCACTCTGTCCACGCTATCCGCTGGTAAAGGATATATAATCAAAAGCAGTGCAGTTTCTGATACGGTTATTAACATTCCCGGCGATGCCGTTCAAACAATCGGAAATATTAATTTAAAAACCGGTTTTAATCTTATAGGCTTTTCAAAAATACCGCCAACTACAATATCATTCAGTTCGTTAATGAACGTATATTCAGCTATTAATGGCATCTATAAATGGAGCCCTGCAGCCGGAAGTTTTATTCAAGTGGTAAGAGATAATAGCGGCGCGGTAACGCTTTTAGATGGCGCCGATCCTTCTTTTAAAGCAGGCGATTCGTACTTTTTCAATATGGCCGAAGATACTACGATAAACTATGACGGTTCAACCATAATTTTAGGCAACGGCCCGCCTACGCCGATTGCTAAAACTCTTGAATTAACTGGCACTGTCGGCGCAAGCGCGCCTGCTTCTCCTTCTTATTCATTGGCAAGAGCCATAGACTTATCGACAATGCAAGTAAGCGTTTATGATGAAATAAACAATGTTTCTGTTGAAGGGGCGGTCATAACTGCCATTGGCAATGATACCTTTAAAGCCACGCTTCCCGTAGCTACCGCTGACAGATATCTTTCTGTATTGGTTAAAAACGCAGAAAACAAGATTATTTATAAATCTTTTCTGGGCCGCATTCCCAAAGCGACCGAAGTAACCGAAAATACGGTTAAAATATCAAACATAAAAGTGTCGGACGAAAGCACCGCGCGTGCTATAATCGTTCTTGAAAACCGTTCTAAGATACCGATAACGGCCGTTATAGCTAAAAAGAGCGTTGACACATCGATCCACAACACAGATTTCGCGCTCGCATTAGAAGAGCGTATTGCCGGCCTTGAAGACCGTGTGCCCGAATTAAAACAGGCGGTTAATCTCATAGCGAATGTTTTAACGACACCCGGCGTAGATAATGCTATAAAAGAAAAGGTTACTGAATTTACATTTTCGGAATCGTCCAAATTGTTA
>JAKQDP010000021.1 GCA_029558735.1 bacterium
AGATTTAAGACAAAATGAAGACAATAAAAATGCAAAAAAATTCGATCAAAGCAGCCAATTCTAACATTTGCGTCGAGGCGGAAAAACCGGCCGGATCACGGGTCTTGCTTGCGCAACACCCGCGCCCGTCTCGTTTTTCCGCTCACGACTCGCGTTAGGCTCCCTAAAGACAAAAATAATCACACGATCCAGCTTTACAGGTAAAAGAAGAAGTTATAGCGGCATTGAATGGTTGAAAAAATTAAGACAATTTAGGACAATGAAGACAATACAGGCGCAATGAAACTTTGCGGCGATAAAGGGGATTTATAGAGGAGTTGAAACGATACTATTAAAAAGTTACCTGGCCTGAGTGCCTCCGACAGTGTGCCTGAAATCGATTGTCACAGGCCTTGACGATCATAACCAAAGGCAAGTCCTGCGCCAAACGCTTTCAGGCGTAGCAGGTCGATCAAGAACGGGATAGACGGTCTTTTTTCAAGATAAATTAGAACAATGAGGACAAAATTAAGACAAAATGAAAGAAAAAATATGGGCCATAAAAATTCCGAGGACATTCTGATTTGAAAAGATTATGAAAAAATATCTAAACTACATTAATTTATTGGCCCTGCTTTTAGCCATACCACTGTTTTTGTTGGGTGATCAAAAAAATTCTCAAAATCGATTTGTTGAAAGGCCCGTTGAAAATAGTGAAATCATAGGCACATGGGTTCCAACGCAGCTATCCATTGAAAAATTGATTTCAGAAAAATTCAAAATTTTCACAAAATGGTCGGATCATAAAATCATTTTTTATGAAGATGGAAAATGCCTGTATCAATCTTACTACACATATAATTTTAGCTATAAAGACGAAAAGAAAAATTATTTCAATCTAAATGGCACCTGGAGGCTTGGCACAGCACTCAAAATTATTGGGGATGATTGGTCACAGCAAGTTTCAGCGATCAAAATTATTCTTAATCCAGATAAACAAACTTCCTGCTTATTAGATTTTTATCTTTACGAAAAAAACGGTAAATTGATTTTATGGCAATTCATCGGAGATCCCAACAAAATGAATTATTTTGAATTCATAAAAGAAAGTGTAAAGTGAAAAGCCTAACATTTGCGTCGACCCGGAAAAACCGGCCGGATCACGGGTCTTGCTGACGCAACACCCGCGCCCGCCTCGTTTTTCCGGTCACGACTCGCGTTAGAATCACTGAAGACAAAAAATAACCACACAATCCGGCTCTGCGGGCGACAGAAGAAGTTATTGCGGCATTGAATGGTTGAAAAAATGAAGACAAGTTAGGACAATGAATACAATACATGCGCAATGCAACTTTGCGGCGAACAAGTGTATTTATAGTGGACTGAAAGTGTAGATTAAAAAGTTACCTGGCCAGGGCGCCTTCGACAATGTGCCTGAAATCGATTGTCACAGGCCTTGACGATCATAACCAAAGGCAAGTCCAGTGCCAACCGCTTCAGGCGTAGCAGGTCGATCATGAACGGGCTAGACGGTCTTTTATCAAGACAAATGAGGACAAATTCAGGGCAGATTTAGGGCAAAATGAAGACAATAAAATGCAAAAAATTCGATCATAACTACGCAAGTCTAACATTTGCGTCGAGGCGGAAAAACCGGCCGGATCACGGGTCTTGCTTGCGCAACACCCG
>JAKQDP010000065.1 GCA_029558735.1 bacterium
CTGATACGCTCTTGGGCTGATTTTATTTCCAAGCGCTCGCTAAATGAAGCGCGCTCAATAACCAATGGCTGATAAATAATAAACAGCCAGGCAAAAATAATTATGCCGTATAGGGCCGGCTTGAACTTGTCTAATGTTTGGACCAAAGACAAACGCTCGCGTCCTAAGTAAAACACCAGCCCTAAAATACCAATTAGAGCCAGGGCCAACCAGGCGCTGCGGGAAAAACTAAAAAACAGTCCGCCGGAAATTATTGCCAAGGATATGGCAGCGAGAATTCTCCGACCACCGGGCTGATAGCGATTGTAAACCAAAAATCCGGCCAAAAAAGATACGGCCAAAAATCCGCCCAAAACATTGGGATGATTAAAACTACCGTAAGCCCTGAGCCAGCGGCCGTCAGCCGTCTCAATCACCGCTGTTCCCAAATCGCCGGATAAATGTTCAGCTAGTCCCAGCCATTTATTGGCCGAAATCCGTTGATTGAAAAATTGAATTATGGCCAATCCTCCCTGAACTAATCCGGCCAACATCAGAGGCCAGGCTATTTGAAGCCGACTGTAACCCTTGGCTAAAATAATAACAAACAAACCAATCGCGCCGGCCAATTGCAGCCAAACATAAAAAACCAACGACTTATCCAGCGACCAAAAAAAACTACTAAGCGGCCACAGCGTCAACAGCCCAATAATCGCCACTAAAAAACGACGGGAAGATTGTCGCCCGGACCGGCCGGCTAAAACATTTAGCGCGTCTCGGACGGCGATTGGCCGGCGTCTGAACCAGACTATCAACTGGCCGATCAAAATTAGCCAGAGCAAAATCTGGCTGGCGTAAACAATCATTGTCCCATACTGCCACTTGGCGCCGCCAAGAAACCGTTCGCGCCAAATCCACATTGTTTGCCAGGGCAAAACAAAGATATACAAAACAATCAGCCGCTCAATTAGCTTGTTCCATCGCTTCATTGATTTTTAAATTATTTAATTTTTCCGCCAGTCGACTGGCAATTTCCTGACGACTCGAGCTGGTATGGATCTTCACGACCTGGTCAGACAAAATTACATCCTGACCCCGCTTGGCCAGGGCCAAATATTCGGCAGGCATAATCGCCAATTGAATTTTTTTAAACAGCCGTTCCGGCGCCAGTTTAAACAACCATTCCAACCAAAAACCTGAACCGCTCACCCGACGCTTTAAATTGGGCTGATAAGGATAAAAATTAGGCAAAATCTGTTTCAACCAAGAATTGGCGGCAAAAAATCGAGTCGGTTCGCCATAAATGAATACGGACCGAAAAAACCAATAAATAAGATGCGTCTCCCGCTGGTAATGGCTGATAAAACTCAAATCCAGACTGTCCTCGGATACAAAAAACCCCGTGCAAATTTTGTCTTGTTTGTGTTCGCCTCGCGGACGCAATCGGCATAGCGATAATAGACCATTCACTAAAAACCGAACAGTCCAAACCCGACCGGCGGCAGTAACCACAAACAAATCAATATCGCTGTCAATTTTCGCATTGCTATACGCTAAGGAACCGCAAAGGGCAATCTGCCTGACAAAAGGAAAATGAGAAAAAATTTTTGCCACCCAGATAACTCGCCTAAATTTGGTTCGGGCCAAAACATAGCGCTGACGCCGGATATTGACCAGCGCGTGACGGGCCGGTAAAAAATAACAACCGAATTTAACGGCTAATCGGCCGCTAGCCACCAGCTCCTCGACCGCCCGACTAACCGTCGCAATATCGGCCGGCGCCATCAAATATTTATGTATTTCCAAGAGCGTCAGCGGATAGTCAAATAAATCAAAATAACAAACTACCGCTAAAATGCTATTGACTATTTTATTGTCTGCCATAATAATAATTTAGCACAAAAAAAATTTTAAACCTAATTGACAAAAATCGGCTATAATTTTATAATCAAAATCAAGGTTTTAATATTAACCAACCGTCATTAAGCTGCGAATTAAAAAACTAATCATCCGCTTTTTAACCTTATCCATCGGGGGGTTGGAATTATTGATAAAAGCGCTTCTGAGGCTTTTTAAACTATTGAGGGGCCCTTTTTTATTTGGGGTCAATATTTTTTTACGTTATTTCATTATTCCTTTTTTTGGCCGTTATTTGATAATTAAAAATAAGCTAGCCCAAAAAACATCCGGCCAATTGGAAAAAATCATTTTAATTCTCTCCAATCGCTATATTATTCACGCCATTATAATTCTGATTTGTGTTTTGGTGAGCACTTCCAATATTCTGGCCCATGAAAAACAAGAAGATTACGGCCAAGGAGCGCTGATTTATGAGATTATCGGCGTAGAAAATTTGGAACTTATTGAAGATTCGACGGTGATTGAAAATAATAACCATAGTCATTTGAGCAAAAGCTCCTATCTTAGTCGTGATTTACTGTCAGAATCGCAAATGGCTGAGGATAGTCTTTACCAAGGATCGCTTGAATCAACGCTAGCCTTGACCGAGGGTGGCAGCACCTTAGTCAAACCGGATTTAGCCAGCACTGATGCGGCCAAAATCACTAGAACCAGCATTAGAGAATATACAGTCCAAGAGGGAGACTCATTGGGCGATATTGCCCAAGATTTCAGTGTTTCGGTTAATACTTTATTATGGGCGAATAATTTATCTGCCACCTCCTTTATCAAACCCGGTCAAAAACTGATTATCCCACCAACTTCCGGCGTTCTCCATGTCATCAAAAAAGGCGATACTTTAAAATCAATCGCCCAAAAATACGATGCCACTATTGACAATATCACCAATTTTAATAATATTGATGATGGCTTATTGGTGGTAGGTGAAACAATTATGGTACCGGGGGGCCGAATTATTTATACGGCCAGGCCGCGCACTTATACCCAACCGACCACGCCTAACGCGCCGACTCCAACCGAACCGGCCGTGGTCTCCAATAGCAAATTGCAATGGCCCAGCTCTTGTCGGCGCATTACTCAATACTATCGTGGTTGGTTGCACACCGGCTTGGATGTCGCCTGTGGTCAGGGCAAACCGATTTATGCCGCAGAAGACGGCACCGTCACCCGAGTCCAGTATCTCAAAACCGGCTATGGTTATAATGTTACCATTGACCATGGTGGCGGCATCCAAACGCTTTATGCCCACGCCAGCCAAATTTATGTCAAGGTCGGCGATAAAGTCAGCCGCGGCCAAGTCATTATGGCCGAAGGTTCAACCGGCCGCTCCACCGGACCGCATGTTCACTTTGAAGTTCGTATCAGTGGCAGTCGGGTCAATCCGCTCAATTATATAAGATAACATAAAATAAAGGATAGCGAGCGCTAGTGTCTTTGATGGTTAGCCGCCTTCTTCCCTAAACACTTGAGGAAGGATAAAATATTAAAACTAGAAAAAAACGCAACGACACTAAATTTGTATACCACACTACAAAATTTAACAACTAAAACCATCAAAATAAACAATCAGCCAATTACAAACTAGGAGGATTAGCCATGTCCATTATTGCCCATTGCGATAAATGCGGCAACCACGCCCCGATTGACAACCACACCGCCAAGCTGAACAAAACATCCGAATCAACTCTGGTGGTTATCTGGGCCTGTCCGCGTTGCCGGGAAAAACATGTTTCGCTGTTAAAACAAAAAAGCGGCCCAGCAGCCGCCACAGACATCCAACCCCGATAAAATTTATCGGGGTTTTATTAATCAATTTGAGGCCGATACTGCAGACTTTCCGCCAAATGTTCGACTAAAATATTTTCCTGTTCAGCTAAATCGGCAATGGTTCGGGCTAATTTTAAAATGCGATGAAACGACCGAGCTGACAAGTGAAATTTGTCCACTGCCTGACGCAACAATTGGCGGCCGCTATCATCCAAGCGGCAATATTTTTCAATTTGCTGACTGTTGATTTCCGCATTGCTGATAATCTTGTCTTCTTTAAACCGAGCCAGCTGAATGTCACGAGCCACTTGAACGCGCTGTCTGATTTGAACCGATGATTCGCCCGCTGGCCCCGCTTCCAGTTTATCAAAATTGAGTCGCGGCACTTCAATGTGAATATCAATCCGATCCAAGAGCGGCCCAGAGGCGCGTTTTTGATAATTAATAATTTGTCCGGGACTGCAGAGACAGTCTTTATCCGGATCAGACAAATAACCACAAGGGCAAGGATTCATCGCCGCCACCAGAATAAATTTGGCCGGAAATTTAATAGTGCCAGCGGCCCGCGACACTGTCACTAATCCGTCTTCTAGCGGCTGGCGCAAATTTTCCAAGACTGTTTTGGGAAATTCCAAAAATTCATCCAAAAACAACACCCCGCGATGAGCCAAAGAGATTTCGCCCGGTCGGGGCCAAGAACCACCACCGACCAAAGCTACCGCCGAAGCAGTATGGTGCGGCGACCGGAAGGGTCGACTAATAAGTAATGGCTGGTCTTTAGGCAAAATACCGGCGGCGCTATGAATTTTGGTCACCTCCAGACTTTCTTCAATAGTCAGTTGAGGCAGAATTGAAGCCATCGCCTTAGCCAACATAGTTTTGCCCGAACCGGGCGGACCGGACATCAAAATGTTGTGACCGCCGGCGGCAGCAATTTCCAACGCTCGCTTAGCTTGTTCCTGACCCTTGATAAACGCCATATCAAAACCTGTGGCCGTGACCGATTGGTGCCAAATATCAGCCCCCACAAACCGATTAATGATCGCTACGCCTTTGAGATGCTCATACAACTGACGCAAATTATCCAGGGGATAAACCGTTACCCCTGCAACTAATGCCGCCTCAGCGGCGTTGGCTCGAGGCAAAAAAATATTTGCTATTGCTCGCTGTTGGCACATCAGCGCAATGGATAATACTCCGTTGACCGGCCGCAGATCGCCGTTAAGCGCCAACTCACCGACAAATAAACTGTTTTCCCGCCAAGCGGCCAAATTAATCTCACTGTTTTGGTCCAGACAAGCCACGGCAATCGGCAGGTCATAATAAGTACCGACTTTTTTGAGGTCAGCCGGCGCCAAATTGACTGTCACATTACCGCGCGGAAAATCCAAACCAACATTTCTGACCGCGCTATAGACCCGACTTTTAGATTCATCAACCGCTTTATCCGGCAAACCGACAATATGAATTCCCGGCTGGCCATGAGGTGAATTATCCGCCTCCACTTCCACTACTTCGCAGTCCAAGCCGATAATGGCGGCGGAAAAAACTTTTGAAGACATATAGAAAAAGCTTATTAGCTTGTTAGCTGGTTAGCTTATTAGTTAGCTGGTTGATTATTTTCAATATTCTCCACTTTGGCTGGCTGGGACTTGCCGATATTCTTCAGCAAGATGCCGGATACCCCCAAGACAATCATTATATCAGCCAGATTGAAAACACTAAAATAGCGGACATCAATATAATCAATCACCTGGCCGATATAAAGCCGGTCAAGCAGATTGGAAAAAGCGCCAGCAATAATCAAGCCGAGGTAAAAAACCGCCGATAAACCACCCTTGCGCCAAGCGCCAATCAAAAACCAAACTAAAAAAATAAGAATCAAAAAATAAATAATAACCAGAGCGTAAAAATTAAAACCGATGCCAAAAGCGATGCCCGGATTGAGCGCTAATTTTAGTTTCAACCACTGGCCCAAAACAAAATATTCCTCACCGATAGTGAAGAATATTTTTTTGGCCGCGCGGTCAATCACAAAAAGAAAAACCGTGATGAGATTTAAAAAAAATATTTTTTTTGAATTTAAATCAGAAGTGATAGGGCTAAAAAATAAATTCATATTCAAATATTTTTCAAATTTAAATATTATCAAGCTATTGCAAAAATAACTATTTTTACTCCTCGCCTTTCAGGGCCTGCTTACAGGCGACACAAGCGGTAGATTCAGGGCGAACTTTTAGCCGCTCAATTTCAATTTCCTGGCCGCAATATCGACATTTGCCATAATCACCACTGGCAATTCGCTCAAGCGCCCGATCAACATCGCGCAAATCATCTTCCAACTTACGTTCAAACGACAAATTTTTGGTATAATCAGCCACTTCCACGGCATTGTCCTCGGTCGAATCGCCATAATTAGGAAATTCGGCATTAAAATTTATTTCCTCGCCCTCGGCCCGTTTGCCGACACTCTCCAAATTGACAATAATTTTATTCTTTTTTTCTTCCAGCTGTTGTTTCAGCTCTTGGATAATTTTCTCTTCCATAAAAAAATAATTAAAAATTAATTTGGCTGCGGCTAACTAAAACCGCAGCAATAATCCCTCTTTATTTAATTGGTTATTTTCTTTTAATTAAATATAGCAAATTTACAAAATTAAAAAAAGAGGCCCGAGCGTACACCCCAATATAATTGCTTATAATTATTTATGTGGGATTCTCGAGCCTACTGGCTTCGAAATCAGTTTGTTTATTGTTTTACGCTGAAAACAACAGACAAAACTCCGACTTCGCGCCGAAATATATTTCCTCCGACTATAGAGGAACATCTAAGGTACTTTACCTTCTACTCTGCCACTGGTTTAAGGGTAAGCGCTCTTTTTGGGCTTAGCAATCAAACCTCAATCGAAATCAGGAAGAGCTAGTCAGGCTCTAAAGGAAAAAATGGCGAGTACAAAGTGAAAAACTGCCTTAAATCTACAATTTAGGGCAAATTTTCAAATCATTTAAGGTGCTCTTTATCTTTTCTATATTCATTATATCATTTTTTTACACTATGGTCAATCCTAAATAATTGCCAAATTTGAATAAAAAAATAATCTATACTAACTTTATCCACTACTCTTAACTAATAAGACCATTAACTTATCCACCAATTATTCACAGCTATTATTTTAAGCCAATTATTTTATCTAAATTTAAACAATCTATCTTAATATAAGTTTTCCACCGCTTATTTGGGCCTGGTTAAAAACATTTAAAAACTCAAACGGGGGAGAAAATGGCGCTAAAGACAAATTCCACAGCAAATAACTCTCTTGATTGTCCAATTCAAGACAATTAACCGATAAATTATTGGCAATTTTCAGATTATTATCAAAAAGTCCATAAAAAATAGTAATGTTGGCTTCTGAAGAAGTGGCCGATATAGTCTGAAAATCGTCCTGCTGGCCATAAGACAGGCGGGAAAACAGCGGCTGATATTCAATCACTTTAGTGCCGTCAGATAGCCAAACAATTTGAGGTGAGAAAAATTTGTCCGCCACCAACCGCTTAAGCGCCTCTTCCCAGACACCAACCGCCTGATTGGCTTCAGCGACGCTATCAAAATATACCCTCAAACAAAAATCAAAATCTGCCAACGGCCAACCTGTGGTGTTATTGTTGGCTTGGGCTGCCAAAGATATGGTCCGACCCCAAGCGACCCGGTTAGCCAAGCCAAAATAACGCTGATTAAACCACTGCCAGTCGCCGCCGGCCCATTGCCAGGATCGCTCCGATAACCGCCGGGAAAAATCATCAGCCCAAATTGGCAAATCAGGAAGAATTGCGGCAAAGTCGGCCTCAATCGTGGGAAAATCGCCAGAACGGCCAACGACAGTTGAATCAAGCAGAGAGATTTCCAACGCGCCGTGATTGATTTGGCCCTGAGCAAAAACATCTTCCGCACCGAAAGCAGGAGCTAAAATGTTCCAGCCCAGCCCGCCAACCGTATAATCATTTATCTGCCGGCTGATAAAAATACTCAGTGAAGCAAAGGGCGAAAACCGAGCACTAATATTTTTATAAACAACTTTGTCCGACCCGGAGACAAAAAAATCCAATATCGCCGGATTGGCGGCCGCCACCAAATGCTGGCTATCCAAAAACTTATAGGCCAAGCCGTTATCCTGAAATAATTTTTCGGTTTTTTGTGGTCGATCGGTGCGGACAATTGCCGCCGGAACCACTTTTTCTTCCAGACCAACCAGAACAATCGCCGCCTCGCGCTTAATCAGCGACTCGTCAAAAATAAAACCGTCTGCCTCGGACGAAATAGTTTGGCCAATAACTTGACTAAGCAACCGACTCAATTGCGGCTGATTTTTGATTTTGGGCAGACTAAACCGAATGTAGCCAAGCGTCTCCGGCGGCAAATACCGGCTAGTAGTATCGGCAAAGTATTGCTGGTACAATGAATAACCGAGCGCCAACAAAAAAACAACTCCGACCAGGGATAAAGCCAAGGCCTTGCCAAGTCGAAGGTTGTTTTTTGATTTAGAAAATATCATTAAATAAGTTGACTCTTAAAAATCAACAATTAAAAGCCCTTAACGGCGGAAGCCGAATTTTTTCCTCGGCCGGTCATGGGAATTACGACCACTATCTCGCCGGTCATTGCCGTTCCGGCCATTGGGACGACCATTGCCCTGGCGCAGATCAGAAGCAGGATCATAATTGGGGTCGGCTTGCTTGACTGACAAATTAACCCGACCCTGACTATCAATTTCAATCACTTTGACAGTCAAAGTATCCCCCAGCTTGGCAACATCGGAAATCTTGTCCACGCGATGATTGGCAAATTCGGAAATATGAACCATACCGTCGCGACCGGGCAAAATCTGGACAAAAGCGCCAAAATCCATCAACCGGACCACTGGACCGGTATACACTTCGCCAACCTTAATTTCTCTGGTTAAGTCATCCACCCATTTTAAGGCTTTCTGCATACCGCTTGGATCATTACTGGTGATTGTGACCAATCCGTCGTCTTCAATGTCAATCTGAACATTGCATTCAGCAATAATTTCGTTGATAATCTTGCCGCCGGTGCCAATAACATCGCGAATTTTTTCTGGATTAATGCGCATCGTTTCAATTCGCGGGGCATAAGGCGACAATTCCGGCCGCGGCGCGCTAATGATTTTACTGATCTCTGCTAAAATTTCCAACCGCGCCTGCTTGGCCTGAGCCAAAGTCTGGCGGCACAATTCCAGCGATAAACCGTTGGTCTTGGTGTCCATCTGAATGGCAGTAATGCCGTCTGTGGTGCCGGCGACCTTAAAATCCATACCACCATCGCCATCTTCCATATCTTGTAAATCAGTCAAAATTTTGTATTTGTCGCCCTTGGAAGCCAAACCCATGGCCACGCCGGCAACCGGACTTTTGATTGGCACCCCCGCATCCATTAACGCCAAGGTCGAACCGCAAATAGAAGCCATTGAAGACGAACCATTGGAGCCCATCACTTCTGATACTACCATAATAGTATAAGGAAACTGCTCCTTTTCCGGCAAAACCGGCAATAAAGCCTTCTCGGCTAAAGCGCCGTGGCCAATTTCACGCCGACCCGGACTGCGAAATGGTCCGGCCTCGCCAAAAGAATAAGGCGGACTGTTATAAAAATGCAAATAACGCTTTTGAGTATCGTCTTCCGTCATTTCATCTAAAATCTGCGCATCACCCGGCGCTCCCAAAGTGACAACTGACAAGACCTGAGTCTCACCGCGGCTAAATAAGCCGGTGCCATGAGTCCGGGGCAAAATGCCCACTTGACAGTCAAGCGGCCGAATTTGGTCGAGTCGGCGACCGTCAATCCGCAATTCTCGTTCCAAAATCGCCCGGCTAGCCTCTTCTTCCAAATATTTTTCAAAATTATTTTTAACATATTTGATAATTTCCTCGGGCTGATCGTCTTTTTCCAATTGATCGACAAACTGATCCAACAATTCCTTGGCAACCTGCTTCCTTTCTCGCTTGGTGCCTTTGGCCTGATTGAACAAATATTTATCCAACTGAGGAGCAAAAAACTGCTTGGCTTGTTCAAACATTTTTTCTTTATCTGCCAAAGAAATCTCCTGACCATTTTGCGCCGCTTCAATCAATTTTCTTTCGTCTTGTTTGGGTTTGCCTAGCGCCTGTCTGATTTGTTCGATAAATTGCAGCACCGGTTGGGCTGATTTGATCGCCAAGGCAAAAGCGGCTTCGACATCTTCCTCGCTAGCCTGATTAAAATCAGCATCAACCATAATAATTTTCTCGCCAACCACTGACACCACCAATTTAAAATCAGACTGCTCCAATTGGGCCAGGGTCGGATTAACAATCAATTGTCCATTGACCCGACCAATGGCCAGACCGACTAGCGGACCGGCCCAGGGAATGTCCGAGGTGTGCAGAGCAATAGCGGCGGCAGTAATTGCCAAAACATCCGCTGGATTCTCCTCATCATAAGACAAGGTGGTTACCACTGTCTGAATTTCATTTCTAATATTCTGATTGAACAGCGGCCGGATGCCCCGATCAATCATTCGCGCGTCCAAAATAGCGTTGTCAGTCGGCCGACCTTCACGTTTAACAAACCGCGAACCTTTAATTTTGCCGGCGGCATACATTTTTTCCACCATTTCTACCTGAAACGGCAAAAAATCCACTCCCTCTCGGGGCTCCTTGCCCATCACCGCCGTAGCTAAAACCACTGTCTGGCCATAAGAAACCAAACAGGAAGAATTGGCTTGTTCAGCCAACCGACCAAATTCCACTGCTAGCTGGCGACCAGCCCATTCCAATTCAAACTTTTTAATATTCGGCATAAAAATTCCTCAAGAATCGCCGCGAGTATTTATTTGAAGACAACTGGACAATTGAGCTAGTCACCGCCCACTTGCTTTCAAATAAATAACCACTCCGGCCGATTCAATATTATTTAATTATTTATAACGCTCGCCGGCCAACCTGGCTCGCCGGCAGAATCTAAAAAGGACAAAGAGGAGAATAAATTAATTCTCCTCCTCACCATCGTCTGTAAGATTGTTTTGTTCAGTCAATCCTTCTTCCAAAATCTCCGGCGTTTCTTCAACCCGCTTGCTGATTTTAAGTTTCAGCCGCTTAATCAACGCCTCGAAGCTTTCTCCATTTTCTTTTTCCAAATAACGCAACAGTTTGCGACGCTCTGATACTTTACGCAACAAACCGCGGCGCGAAGAAAAATCTTTTTTGTGATTTTTCAGGTGCTCGGTCAAATTTTTGATTTCTTCAGTCAATAACGCGATTTGCACCTCTGACGAGCCGGTATCATTGTCGTGAATAGCAAATTTTTTAATAATTTGCTGTTTCTTTTTTTTGTCAATCATGACTAATCCTTTGTCACGGTTTTCCTAGTAATGAGCCGACTTTAAGTCGCCCAAACCAAGAAAATCGTCATTAATTATTATGGCTCTATTTTATTACAAATTATGAATTTTGTCAACCGGCGTAAACTACAAATTATTTTCCGAATTGATAAAAAATATCTCCTCGACAAAGGGCTCCTGATAAGCTCGCCAAACCCAAGTCCAACAAACCACCGCCACCACTATCAGAATACTCAACATTAGCCAATCTTTAGGGGTCATTACTTTTTGCAACATGCTTTTTTGGGCCGGTTGACTGGTATAAACCGGCGGATTGTTTTTACTTTTCTTGATCCACATAAAAATTGTTAGTTAATCAATCTGCTAGTTTAATTATAACTTAATTATTTTTTTGAGACAAAATAAAAGCGGCCCATTGACTGGTTTGTCGGGCCGCAAAGTTTT
>JAKQDP010000066.1 GCA_029558735.1 bacterium
CGGTCAAGTTATAGAAGCAGTCGGCGAGTTTAAGGAGGGACAAAAAGTCTGCTGTTGCCTGCGGCCGGAAAATATTACTGTTTCCAAAACCATACCCGGGAAAATCAGCGCCCGCAATGTTTTTGAGGCCAGGGTTATCAAGGCCGTTCGTCAGGCTTATTTCTACAAGCTCACGCTGGATTGCGGTTTTACGCTTTCCGCCTACATCACGCTGCCTTCTTTTGATGAACTGAACATCCGCGAAGGAAGCATGCTGGTTGTGTCTTTTAAGGCCACCGCCGTGCATGTAATAAAACGATAATTATTGCAGCTAAAGCTTATTAATAATGTCTTTTTCGTCTGGTACCTGATCGTCAAGGAACGGTTTTTCCAGTAAATGTTTCGGCAGAAAAAAATTATTGGCGATAAGCGTCGGTATTACCGCGCTGGCAATTACCGCGCCGACGATGAGAGAATATTGTTCTTGCGAAATGATATTATTAGTCAAGCCATACAATGCCGAGATAGTTCCAAACGTAAGCCCGGTGGACATGAGCAAGGTGTAATACCATTTTTCTCTTTTATCATCCCTGAAATTGCGTATTGCCGGATATAAACCAAATATTTTTGAAATTACCTTTCCGAAAAAAAGCAAAACAAAAAACACAGGAGCGGCAATCAGCGCGGGTATGGAAACAAGCGCGCCGGCGCGTAGAAAATACAATGGTGTTAAAAAGCCGATGGTCAGAGTTCGTAACCTTCGGACGAAATGGCCATCTTTTTCCATCGTTCTCGCGAGCACCATGCCGATGATATACGCGGGAAGAACCGGCTCACTGCCCGACCATAAAGCTAAAACCCCCATGGTCAGCAATATAAAAATCACCCATTTTGCCCGGATGGCGGCTGTTTTATAAGCGAAGCGTTTGATTATGTAATCCGTCATTGGTCGCAGAAAAATACTTAAAACGATCGTTGCCCCGATAAATATAAAAGTCTTGTATGTGAACGGAGCAAATATCAACCCGAGCGCGATGACGGTTCCCAAGTCGTTGATAAAACATGCCCCTAAAACTCCTTTGCCGAATTCGGTTGTGTTAAATCCATACTCCAGCATGACCGCGTAAACTACAGCCATTGAAGTTGTGGAAAGGGCGATGCCGCACAGCAGGCTTACCTGCAGATTCCATCCAATAATGTAATAGGCGACAAGAGAACATCCGATAAAGGGAGCGAAAAATCCGACCAGCCCGATAACGGAAACTTCTTTAATTTTTGATTTCATCGCGTCAGGGTTTAATTCCGCGCCGGCGAGGAAGGTCAGCATAATTGCCCCGACGCCTGTTAATAATTTCATCCAGTCAGCGTTTAAAGAGAGATTATCTAGCAGGTTAAAATAATAAGCCGCGTATCCTATTGCTGCGCCGACAATTATTTCCATCAAGGCGATAGAAATTTTCAGGCGGTTGGCAAGGATAGTTGATAAAACAGCGGCAAAAAACCAAAAAGCGGCGAGTAAATAGATACTTTCCATAAAATGACTCCTTTTGTTGAATTAAGCAGGAGTCATTAGCAGTATCTGCGATTAGGGGTGAACTCCATCACCCGCGCGAAAGAAATTCGATCTTTACGGCACGCGACATTAATCAAATAATAATTTCCTTGTCAAGATATTATTCTGATTTTTTTTATTGCAGGAATATCAGATGTAGCGCGGATAAAATTAATAAAATCTCAACCAGCAAAACGAATTTATCTTTGGATAGTTTTTGAGCAATCTTGTTGCCTGTCCAGGATCCAAGAATCATTGCTATTCCAAGAATTATTCCGTATCCTAACTCTTGCGCGCCGATTAAAGCGTATTTTTGGTAAACAATCGTTTTTGTAATGTGCATCGCGAGCGCGGTAACAGCTTCGCTTGCAATATAAGAAATGGCTGATAAATCTAGACCCAGAAAGAAAGCAGCGCCAAGCGGACCGGCAGAACCTGCTATTCCTGATAAAAAGCCGGTCAAGGCACCGCCTAATAACAGGCCTTTATTGCCGAAATTGAAATGGGTGACATTCTGCCTTCTCATAATAACGATAAAAATCAGGAAGATACCGATACCGATGAGAATATGTTTTGCGGGTAAATCCACAAAAAGTAAGCTGCCGATAATGCTGAAGGGAATGGCCGTTATGATAAAGTAAATAACTGGTTGCCACTTTATTTCTGTTCGTCCAAACCAGATACGGGAAGCATTGCCGAATAATTGAGCAATAGTAAGGACAGGCACGGCTGCTTTAACGCCAAGCATGTTTGTTAGGATAGGCAATAATAACAAAGCGCCCCCGAAACCTGCCACGCCGGATATGGCAGCCGCAAACCAACTCAAAATAAACAGGAAAAAAAGTGTAGTAAACAAACTCAATACTCCATCTTTCTTAAGCTTGTTTCCGCGTAGTTGAAATTATATTATGGTACTAGAACTTTAAAAGTTGCGCTGCTTCTTCCATCTGCGCGGGTGTTTTAAGTTCTGCCAGCATCTGGGGAGATTCCTGAAAGTTTTCCAACGCGTTGAAAAATTTATCCAAGACATCTCCGCTGTAAGTTGGTATCAGAAAAAGATGCGTGTGCGGGATTCTACGGCCGCGGGCGTAAAGAAAAACAAAGTCAGGCTTAAAGACCTTCATCATTTTTTCCGAAACATTTTTTGCCATCTTAAATAGACTGGCGTTTTCTTCCTCATTTAATTCATGCCACCAGGGAACATGACGCTTGGATATTACCAGGCAATGCCCCTTGGTGTAAGGGTGAATATCCAGAATGCACACGGATAATTCGTCTTCATAAATTTTATAAGCCGATGCTTTACCTGCTACAATGTCGCAAAAGACACAATTTTCTGGATTTGTCATAAAAATTCCTCAAATACTAAACGAGCAGGTTTTAAAAAAACCTGCTCGTCAATAAAATTCATAGCTAAAGAGAACTCATTTTGCCAGCGGATTAGAAAAGACAGAAGCGCTGCCCAACTCGTATTCAATTTCCATTAATCTGTTGTATTTAGCGATGCGCTCGCTGCGGCATGCAGAACCGGTTTTGAGCTGACCGCCTCCCATGGCAACTGCGAAGTCGGCGATAAAAGCGTCTTCCGTTTCGCCCGAGCGGTGAGAAATAACAAATCCCCAGCCCGCCTGGCGGCACATTTGGATTGCTTCAATCGTTTCCGTGACCGAACCGATCTGATTAAGCTTGATTAATACGGCATTGGCCGCTTTTTCCTTGATGCCGCGAGCGATGTATTTTGTGTTG
>JAKQDP010000067.1 GCA_029558735.1 bacterium
CTGACTTAAAGAAGAAGTTAAGAATTTGGAATAATTATTACAATAACTTGGAGCATTGCTCCTTAGGCGGAAAGACGCCCAATGAAATGTTGGCTTTAATTAACAATTAATATCCGCCAAATGTATGTGCTTAAAACAGAGTAAAAATAATAATAAAAAAGAGCCAAAATTGGCTGGATTTGGAAAATGGAAATAAATAGTAACGAGTAACCGGTAACGGGCAACGGGTAACGAAACTCGTCACTGGTAATCCGTAACTCGTAACTAGGAACTCGTAACTCGGAATTCGTCACTGGTAATCCGTAACTTGGAATTCAGCGGATTTGAAAATTTAATCATTGAAAATTCATTGGAAATTTTAAATTGAAAATTGGAAATTTTATTAACAAGTTAAGTGCTGATAGTGATAGAGTCTATCAATAAAAAAAACAGCGCTTTGATAAAAAATTCCCAAATGCCGATAATTGCCACGGCGGACAAAAAAATAATTAGATAAAAAATAATTTTTAGTTTTTTATCATCGTCCATAAGATTCGGTTAATGTTTTATTGGGCAAAGCGGAAATGGGCGACATCGCCGTCAGCCATAACATACTCTTTGCCTTCCAGGCGGATTAGGCCTTTTTCTTTGGCTTTGGCTTCGCCGCCGGCATCAACCAAATCTTGCCAATTGATGATTTCCGCTCGGATAAAGCCCTGTTCAAAGTCGGTATGAATTACTCCGGCCGCTTGGGGGGCTTTGGTGCCGCGTTTAATGGTCCAGGCCTTGGATTCCATTTCCCCGGAAGTAAAAAAAGTAATCAATTCCAGTATTTCATAAGATTTTTGTATTAGTCGGTCCAGTCCGGAAGCGTTGAGCTTGAGCTCGCTTAAATATTCCTTGGCTTCTTCGGGCGACAATTCCGCCAGCTCGGCTTCGATTTTGGCGGAAATGGGAATATAATCAGTTTCTTGAAAAATATTGTCTTCGTCCACATTTAAGACATAAATCATTGGTTTTAAAGTCAGCAGGTTTAGGTCTTTAATTATTTTTTTTTCTTCTTGGTCGGTGATGATGTCGGTGGCCGGTTGCCCATTTTCCAGGCCAGCTTGCAATTTGGCCAAAATCGGCTCTAATGTCATGGCGTCTTTATCACCGCTTTTGGCTAGCTTGCTGTTTTTGACCCGTCGTTTTTCCAAAGTTTGCAAGTCGGCAAAGATAAGTTCAAGATTTATTGTTTCTTTGTCCGATTCAGGGTTGATTTGGCCGGCGACATGGGTGACATTTTTATCTTGGAAATGGCGTAACACCTGAACAATAGCATCTACTTCTCTGATATTGGCCAGAAACTGGTTGCCCAATCCTTCGCCTTTGTGAGCGCCCTGGACTAGGCCGGCAATATCAACAAACTCAATCGTGGTCGGCACGATTTTGGCTGATTTTGACACTTGAGCCAATTTATCCAGTCGGTCGTCCGGCACCGCCACCACCCCGACATTGGGATTAATGGTGCAGAAGGGGTAATTGGCCGCGTCAACCTGTTTTTTGGTTAGCGCCTTAAATAGGGTGGATTTGCCGACATTAGGCAAGCCGACAATACCGATGGAAAATGACATAGAAATTAATTAAGTTAAAAGTCAATAAAATTTATAAGATTAAAAGTTGGGAAAATTGATTTAACTAATATAACAAAAAAACCGCTTTTTTTCAAGATGATTTGCTCTAACGTCTTTTTTCTTTTAAAATGATTTAAGTGGCCGATTTCTGATTAATAAAAATCAATCAGCTCTATTTTCTTTATGACTGAAAAATATCAAAATTTTTTAAAAACCGAATTTGTCGTTTTTGACATCGAGACTTCCGGTTTAGACCCGCTGAAAGACGAGGTGCTGGAAATCGCCGGCCTTAAATTAATCGGCGAGCAGGAAGCGGCGCGCTTTGAAGCCTTAATTCAGCCGACTAGGCCGGTATTGCCGGAAGTGGAGAAAATTCATGGGTTGAACGAGATTTTTTTATTGGTTAACGGCCGACGCAATGAAGAAGTAATTGGTGATTTCTTGAATTTTGTCGGCGAGGCGATTATTGTCGGTCACAATATCCGCGGTTTTGATTGGTTATTTATTTTGGAACACTTAAAGAAGAAAAATCAGCCCCTGCCGGCTAATAAAATTATCGATACTTTGGAATTGTCACGACAATTATTGTCATTAGCAACTTATAATTTATCCAGTGTGGCCAGTTATTTCGGCTTGGACCATAAAAATGCCCATCGGGCGATGCCGGATGTGGAAATTAACGCCAAAGTGTTTTTAGAACTAATGAAACAGCTGCTCAATTCGTCCGGTTCCGCTTAAGCGGCTTTTTTATTGTTGGGAGACTTAATAAATGATATAATTATCAGTATGTATAAATTGCAGTCTCAATAAATATGTCAAAAATTTATAATTTTAGCAGCTTTAATCTGTTTTCTCGGTTATTGTCCTACCTAGCGGTAGTTTTTTTTCTGTTTTTTTTTGGTCTTTACGGTTACTTGGTTAATACGGAAATTAGCAGCGCCAGTTTGGGTCAAGTTCGTGGCAGTTATGAAATGGCCGCTGACGCGCCAGTCGCGGTGATAGTGGTGGATGAGCCAAGTGTTTACACTCCGGGATCAAGCGGTTATGCCCCGGATTGGGGGATGCATTTAACCAAGGGCTATGCTCCATATCCGATTTTCTTTCAGGGTTGGCAATCCACGCCGCGGGAAGATATTGTTAAATACGAATGGGACTTTGGCGATGGCAGCGCTAAGTTTTACGGCTTTAACGCCGCCCATGTTTATGAAACGCCGGGCAATTACACGGTCAGCTTAAGAGTGTTGAATAGCGCCGGTGTGTGGAGCGGTTATGATTCGATTAATGTAGAAATAATGTCTCGTGCCGGCAAGCGAACCTATTATGTTGATTCGCAATTAGGCGACGATAGTAATAGCGGCTTATGCGAGACCCCCGATGGTAAGGGTTGCGGACCATGGCGGACTGCTCAGAAAGCCTTTGCCTCAATGCCTCGGCCAAATCAATGGAATACCAATCTTTCCACTTGGATCTATCAGCCCGGGGACCGGATTTTGTTCAAGCGCGGCCAGGCCTTTGAAGTGACCAGTAAAACGACGATTGGCAATGGTTATGGCACCGGCGGTTATTATTTTGGCGCTTACGGCTCGGGTGCCAAACCCTTAATCCAATGGAAAGGCGCTAGTAGTGATTTTATGCTTGATTTTGATTTAGGTAGCGGGTATATCGGTTTTATTGATTTGCAATTTCAATTTTATAATGAGACCACCGGCGTCAAGGGGATTGGCTTGATTTGGGTCAATGAATATCTCAAGAATATTTTATTTTTACGCGATGATTTTTATAATCCTGACAATGGTGTTTGGAATATTAGCGGGGTGGATAAGTCTCGACCGGTGTCCGGTCTTTTCATGGTTGATAGCACCGTTCATAACAATGAAACTCACAGCACCTCAGTAACTCAAATAGCCGCTTTTGGCCTTAATTCATTGGCAATTCTCAACAGCACTTTTGACCAGTCCGGTAATCACACTGCTTATTTTGGGTATATTGATAAAGCGGTCATTAAAGATAGTGTTTTTTCTCGCCCCGCTTTTGGTCGGGCGGCTTTGCGAATCAGCGGTGAAAGCTTTGAATTTCCAGCCAATAATATTTATGTTGCTGACAATTATTTTCTTGGTTGGGTTGACCCGGTTGCCGACAGTCGCGCTCACAATGGCGGCGGCACCAGGTATAATTATAATTTGGTTAATTTTGGCCCCAATAATACCTCAGAAAAGATGTTGACTGATATTATTTTTGAAAATAATGTTGTCACCAATAGTGAAAGTTTAATGGATATTACTAATGGAGAAAACATTAAGATAAGAAACAACATTTTTGTGACCCCTGATGTCTCTACCGCTCGTAAATTCGCTTTTTCCTCAAACGTTGGCTGGGAAACCAGACCCTTAAAAAATGTTGACTTTGTTGGCAACACTTTTGTTTTAAGCGGGAATGTGCCCACTTATGCCTTGAATGGCATTTTACAAATAAATGATTTTGACAAAACCTCTGTTTATGGCGATCGTCATCAGAATGTAAGAATAATGAATAATATTATTTATTCCAATGGTTCAGGGAGGGCAATTTCGTTTGATAAGCTTGATTCTAGTGATGTGGCGGAATTTACCATCAATAATAATATTTATTATTTGGCTAATGCGGTTCAGGCTAAATTGATTTTTGTTGACGGTATTGGTTACACTCTGAGTGAATGGCAGACTCAAACCGGTCAGGATTTAAATAGTTTAACTTCGCAACCTTTATTCCAATCAACTGTTAATACTATTACTCATAGCCCCGGTCAACCGGCCAGTTTGGCGGCTGGCATTGCCGAAGCGGATGCTTACAAAAACATATTTAAATTGGTCGCTGATAGTCCGGCTGTAAATGCCGGCGCTAATTTGGGCGCTGATTTATATTATGATTTTTTTGGCACTAAGCGACCCCAAGGCGCGGCGACTGATATTGGTTTTTATGAGCTGGCGTCTGCTTCTCCTCCGCCTCCCATCTGCTCGCCTGATTGGATCTGCACTGCCTGGAGTCCGACTACTTGTCCGTCTTCCGGCACCCAGACCAGAACCTGTACTGATAAAAATAATTGCGGCACGACTAGCGGCAAACCGGCGACCACTCAAACTTGTACTTATGTTGCTCCCATCTGCTCGCCTGATTGGATCTGCACTGCCTGGAGTGTTTGTAATTCTGCGGGCCGGCAAATCAGAACCTGTACTGATAACAAGTCTTGTGGTACGGCCAGCAGCAAGCCGAGCGAATCGCAAGCTTGTACTTATATTCCGCCTCAAGGCGGGTCTATACCGGAGACGCAAAAAACCCAATCGACTAATCGTGAGCGCCTGAGTTATAGATTTTATCAGGGCCGGCTGGTTAAATTGGCCAATGACTCGGCGATTTATCACATTGGTCCGGACAATAAACGCCGGTTATTTTCCAATGAGGGCACTTACTGGACCTGGTATTCAGGTACTTGGAAGGATCAGATTATTGAGACAGTTTCTCAAGATGAATTTGATAATATTGCGATTGATAAGAATGTTACTATTCGGCCCGGCGCTAGTTTAATAAAATTCGCCAATAGCGCCAAAATTTATGCTGTTTTACCCAATGATACTTTATGTACCGTGACTGGTTTGTATAATAATTACTGGCGGAACAGAGTGATTTTAATTCAGAATTCATTTGAAATGGATTACACTAAAGACGGTAATTGCCAAATTGCCGCTTCTTCCAAATATCCGGACGGGTCCCTAATTCAATATAAGGAATCGGCGGAAATTTATTACATTCTGGACGGCTATAAACACCTGGTATCGCCAGAGGTGTTTAAAGCCAATAATTTTAGCCAAGCCAATACTGTCATTAACGTTCCGACCACCATTAGTTATCCGACCGGTTGGGATTTGGAGAAGTGGTAGTTATCTTTTTTGGGATTAAAGTCAATAAACTAAAGACGCCCCAATGGGGCGTCTTTAGTTTGGTTGCCGGCAATGATTGATAGCCAATCGCTGGCGGGTATTTATTTTTTTGATAAGAGATAAGTGTTTTTAAGCAAACAGGCGACGGTTAATGGGCCGACCCCTCCCGGGACCGGTGATAACCAGCCGGCAATTTCCGCTACTGCCGCATCGACATCGCCAACAGTCTTTCCCGCCACTCGGTTAATACCGACATCAATCACAATGGCGCCGTCTTTGACGTTTTTCTTTTTTAAAGCGTTGGCGCGGCCAAGAGCGATAATGATTAGATCATACTTATAGCAATCAGTCGGTATTTTTTTTGTTGTTTTAGCCGATTTGATGTCCAAGTTTGTTTTTAGGTGTTTTTTCAGGTCTGTTAGAAAAACATCGCTGTTACCGATGATGATTGTTTTTTTGTTTTTCAGATTTTGGCCGGTCGCTTTTAGGAGTTCAATAATTGCCCCAATGGTCGGTGGAATCAGTTTAGGATTTTTGGCCACAAAACCGTCGACATCTTTAGCCGGATTAATGGCGTTGATAATTTTATCGGTCTGATATTTGTCCGGGAGCGGCAATTGGACAATAATGCCGTTAATGTTTTTATCCTGATTGAGAAATTTTATCAATTTTATTAATTCTTGTTCCGAGATGTTGTCGTAACATTTTTTGTTGCATAGATATTTATGAAAAACAATGCCGATTTGTTGGCAGGATTTTTCTTTTAGTTGGAGATATAATTCCGAAGCTGGATTATCGCCAACTAAAATAGCGGCTAGACCAGGTCGGTTTTTTTGCCGCGAAATTTTCTTGGCTAAATCCAATTTGATTTTTTCCGCCAATATTTTACCGTCGAGAATTTTGGCGGTCGCCTTTATCATAAGTCAAGTTAGTAAAGAGGAAATTTTTTAGTTAAGTGGAAAACTTTCTGCTTGATTTGTTGACGCAGTTTTTGGTCGGCGGGGTTGTGCAGAATTTGAGCGATCCACTGGCCGATTTGTTTCATTTCTTTGTCTTTTAAGCCGCGAGTGGTTAAAGCCGGCGTGCCGATTCTGATGCCGGAAGGATTAAGCGGGGTAGCCGGGTCAAATGGAATCATATTGGCATTGGTGTAAATTGCCGCTTCGGCCAGTAGTTCGGCGCCTTGTTTACCGGAGAGGTTCAAGTTTTGGCAATCAATCAATACTAAGTGGTTCTCGGTGCTTTCAGCCACTAATTTAAGGCCTTGGTCAATTAGAGTTTGGGCTAGTGTTTGAGCGTTTTTAACGGTTTGTTTCTGGTCTCGGGCGAATTTGGCGGATAGCGCTTCTTGGAAACAGACCGCTTTGGCGGCCGTGATATGATTTTGGGGGCCGCCCTGCAGACCGGGAAAAATCGCTCGATCAATTTGTTTAGCCAGCGTTTTTTTACAAATAATAAAAGCGCTTCTCGGCCCGCGAAGAGTTTTGTGAGTAGTCGAGGTGACCACATCGGCGTAAGGAAACGGCGAGGGATGAACCTTGGCAATAATCAGTCCGGCAATATGAGCAATATCGGCCAACATTAGAGCATTGACGCTGGCGGCAATAGCGCCGAATTTTTTAAAATTTATTTTTTGGGTATAGGCAGTAGCGCCGCAGACAATCATTTTAGGTTTTTCTCGTTTGGTGATTCGGGCGATTTCTTGATAATTAAATTTACCGGTTCGAGGATTGACGCTGTAATGGACAAAATTAAATAATTGGCCGGAAAAATTGACCGGACTGCCATGAGTCAAGTGGCCGCCAGCGCCCAGATCAAGCGCCAGAATTTTATCGCCGGGTTTTAATAAACCAAGATAGGCAGCCAAATTGGCCGAAGAGCCGCTATGAGGCTGGACATTGGCGTGCCAGTTTTTATCATTTAGGCCGAACATTTTTAGCGCCAGCGCTTGGGCGGCCGTTTCTATTTCATCAATAAATTGGTTGCCGGTGTAGTAGCGTTTGCCAGGATAGCCTTCGCTGTATTTGTTGGAGAGCGGCGTGCCCATGGCCTTTAAGACATTTGAGGAAGCGTAATTTTCACTGGCAATCATCACTAAGCTATTTTGTTGACGTTTGGTTTCTTGGGTGATTAATTGGAAGATTTTTTGTTTATTCATATTGATATCGTAACAAAAATTGGCGGTAAAGACAACCGGTTTGCTAAATTTATAATATAGTTTTATAATTTAATTAAATTAGTTCTTTAGTTTTAATCTAGGAGGATTCAGGAATGAGTTTATTTAAGTTTATCGGGTTTTCTCAGACAGTATCAGCCACCGCCCCCAAGATTGATCCCCAACAAAGGGGGACAATTATTCCATTTCCGGCAACTAAGGTTGCTTCTGGTCCGACTCGGCCGATTATTTCCTTAGAACAAGCGGTGATTCAGGAAATTATCAGCGAGATCGGGTTGACTAACGTTGTCACGGAAGCTATTTTTGCCAAAATGATGTCGCGGTTGACTAGTGCCGGCATCACCACGGTTTTAGCGGCGATGAATGATGGTCAGTTAAGCCAGTATAGGCAATTTTTTCGTCAGTATTATTGCGGCAAAAAATGAATAACCGCCCATTTTCTTTTTGAAAATGGGCTTTTGTGAATAAAAGAATTAGGAGTTTGGTGTTTACTAATTAATTTTAAAACCGTAATTGTTAATTTGATTTATAATATTTTGTCCTTTGTTTTTAGGGGTTAGGCGTTTTTTGAGTAATGGGTCTTTCTAGTGTTTTTACCATATAACTTCCTTCCAGATTATAACCATTTTTACGGTAATATTCACGGACGCCAATGCCAGAGATGACAGCAATTTTTTTCAGTTGGTGCTGACGAGTGATTTTTTCCGCCTGTTGCAGTAATTTTTTGCCCAGGCCCAAATGTTGCACGGCGCCGGTCTGGTTTAGGGGGGCGAGCTGACCATAAGTATGCAGTTCGCGGATAATGGCGGTGTTTTTTAACTCAGCCATGAAATTATTTTTTGGCTGGCTGTTTAGCCGCAGTCTTAGGAAGGCATAAAGGATTTTATCGTCTCGTGTTTCATAGCTCAAGAAATATTCACTGCCGCCACTAGCTGCATATTTTATAATTTTTAATTTTAAATTTGAAGTTTTAAATTTAAAATTTTTATTCTGGTGTCCGGCTTCGCGACAGCGGAGGCATTGACATTGCCAGCCTTCCTTGACACTTTGTTGTTGGATTAGTTGGCGTAGATTGGTGATTTTGTTGCCGGCGACAATGCTTTCTTTGGGGATGTCGCGTATTAGTCGGGTGATGCGCACCCAGGGCGGCGTGATTTTTTTTATTTTTTTTATCAATTCGATTAGTTGTTTGTTCGTGTAGGGTCGGTATTTTTTTTGTTGCCATAATTTGTATAAATCGGCATACTGATTGACGACACAAGGATAAATTTTGACCATATCCGGCAGCCAGTCGGGGTGGCGGTATATTTTTTTAAACATGTTTAAATCTTGAGTCGGAGTGGAGCCGGGTAAATTAAGCATCAAGTGGAAATTAATTTTAAAACCAGCCGTTCTAAGAAGGCTAATGGCCTTGGCGCTGTCTTTAGCGCTGTGGCCGCGGCGGTTTAATTTTAAGATTTTGTCGTTTAGGTGTTGCAAGCCGAGTTCAACCCGGGTGCAGCCGAGCCGTCTCAGGCGGACAATCTCTTTTTTTGTGATAAAGTCGGGCCGGGTCTCCAGGGTCAGGCCGATACAACGGTGTTTGGCGGTTTCGTTTTGGTGTTGAGCCCTTATCAGTGAATTGGCCCGGCGGCCGTTTAAGGCTTCAAAACAGCGTTTAATAAACCAACTTTGGTATTGAGGCGAGTGGTGCGACCAGGTGCCGCCCATAACTATTAGTTCGATTTTGTCGGTGTTGTGTCCGTTCGCTTTAAGCGCTTTTAGTCTGGTTTGGATTTGGCGGTAAGGGTCAAAATCATTCAAAATCGCTCGCATTACCGCCGGTTCATTGGACAAGTAGCTTTTGGGCATATTGGTTTCAGTCGGGCAGTATAAGCAGTTGCCCGGACAGGGCAGGGGCTTAGTCAGGACGGAAATGACCGCCACCCCCGATAGGGTGCGGACCGCGCGTTTGGTGAGCAATTTTTCAAGGTGGTCAGCTGGCCGAATTTTTTTATTTTTGACCAGTCGGCGGTAAGCGGCTAAGAGCTGGGATTTTTCCGGCGGTGGCAGCAGAAGTTGACCGGCCTGTTTCCTGACCAAAATAAAAAAATCTTTTTCCGTTTGCGGATTTTTTTGGACAAGCGCGGTAATGATTTTTTCCAGGTTTTTTGGGGTCATAATATGGGAAAGATAGCATAAAAATGGTTGAAAGTCTATAAGATTGGAAATAGAATATGGTCCGCCCGCGGCGGATGGAATATGGAATATACAATATTGGAAAATAGGATAAAATACCAAATTCAAAATCTCAAGCTCCAGAACTGCTTTAGCGTTCAATGGTAGCAGAGATAAGATAGGTAATAATTTTTTGAGATTTTATAACTTTGAGATTTATTTGTTATTTATGATTTGTAATTTGTGATTTTATAAATAAATATGCTAATAGACTTAAATTGTTTCCTATGTTAAAATAAGCGGCAATAAGCATTATTATGGACACAAAAGCGAGCAAAAAAATTTTAAGCGAAACCAGGGAGATTTATAATCGCATTGCGCCAAGTTTTTCTGACACTCGTTCTAAGTGGTGGCGGGGCTTTGGCGATTTTGCTCGATATGTTCAAGCCGGCGATAAAGTGATTGATATTGGTTGCGGCAACGGACGAATGGCGGAAATTTTTACTGGTAAGGGCATAAGTTATTGGGGCGTGGATGCTTCGGAAAAATTAATCGCTATCGCCAAAAAAAGATTCAAGGATTATTCCGGGGTAAGGTTTATGGTCGGTGATATCCTGGAAGCTGACGATTGGCACTTGTCGGAAGACGAAAAAAATGATTTTGATTTGGCGTTGATGTTGGCAATTCTGCATCATTTGCCCGGCCGGATTTATCAGCTTCAGGCGCTGGAAAATGCCGGTCGGCGCTTAAAGCCCGGCGGGCGGCTGGTTGTTTCTAATTGGAATTTGTTTCAATACAAACAGTTTCGGCGGTATTGGCGGCAGATCCTTAATTATAGATTTAAAGCCGGGCAATACGGCGTCTGGAGTCTTAAAGATGCTTTTATTCCCTGGAAACTAAAGGATAATTGGCAGATGCGCTATGTCCATTCTTTTTCCAAAGGCGAATTAAAGGGGCTTTTAGTTGCGGCCGGCTTTGAGATAGAAGATATTTTTTATGAGCATCGGGGGCAGCGAACGGATTTTTGGGGCGGCAGTAATTTGATGGCAATTGCTTTAAAAAAATGATATAATTTTTATAATTAATCAAATCTATATGAAACAAGTAAAAATTTTAACAGTTCTTTTGGTCGGGTGTTTTTTGTTGGCGCCGGTTTGGGTTGGCGCTCAAGAGCTACCAACAAATAAAGACAGTTTTTATGTTTCGGCCGATCAGACTATTGATAAAAACATTTTTCAGATGGCCGGTTCAGTAGTGATTGATGGTCAAGTCAATGGTGATATCTTTGTGGCTGGCAATGTAGTGGCGATTAACGGGCCGGTCAGCGGCAGTGTGTTTGCCGCCGGCAACAGCGTTTCCATTAAGGGACCGGTGGGCGGCAGTGTGTTTGCCGCTGGTAGCAGCGTTGATGTGGCCGGCGAAGTCCAGGGCAGTATCCGGGTTGCCGGCAGTAATGTGACGATTAGCGGTAAAGCGTTGCAAAATATTTCTGCGGTTGGTTCAAATATCGCCATAGCGCCGGGGTCTTTGGTCGGCTGGGATTTATTGGTATCCGGGGTGAATGCCAGTGTCAACGGTTTAGTTGGTCGCAATGCCAAATTGGACACTGCTTATTTGGTTTTAGGCAGTCAAGTGGGCGGCGATGTTGAAGCGACTATTGCCCCGGACGGCTCTTTATCCTTGGCTGAGGGCGCTAAAATTATGGGTCAATTGAATTATAATTCACTGGAGCAAAATCAGCTGTCTAAAAGCGAGGGCGCGACAGTTTTGGGCGAGACTAACTGGCAAAAAAAAGACTCCGCCCCCAAAGATAAGCCGTTTCGGGTGTCCTATAATCCCCTTTTTTCTTTTTTTAAATTAGCTTCATTTTTCGCTTCAATTGTTTTGGGACTGGCCTTTATTTATTTAATTAAAAAACCAACCAAGCAGATAGCGGAAAAAATGATTGCCAAGCCGGCAGTTTCAATCGGCTGGGGGTTAGTATTTTTCGCCCTAATTCCTTTCGTCTCTTTTCTATTATTGTTTACTATTATCGGTATTCCCTTTGCGTTTATCGCCATGGTGATGTATTTTATCGGCATCTATATCGCCAGGGTCTTTATCGCTGTTGCTTTCGGTTCTTATCTAATGAAACTGATTAATAAAAATAAAGAATCAAGTCTGGGGTTGTCACTAATTGTTGGTCTAGTGGTTTATTTTTTATTGACCACCTTGCCGATTGTCGGCTGGCTGATTAAGTTGTTGACCTGGTGGTGGGCGTGGGGAGCTATATTTATGATTAAGACAGACATTTTAAAAAAAATTAACGATTAATTCTTTTCATGGCCGGTATTAGCCCCAACATTTTTAAGGAATATGATATCCGTGGTCGCTATCCGTCGGAAATAGATAAAAACGCGGCCTACCGGATTGGTCGCGCTTTTGTCTTAAGCCAAAAAGCCAAAAAGATTGTGGTGGGACGCGATTTTCGTTGGGAATCCGGACAAGCGGCTGAAGAATTTGTTCGGGGCGTGTTAGACCAAGGCGGCAATGTTTATGACTTAGCCGTTAACAGTACGCCGGCAATGTTTTTTGCTGTGGGCGTTCGCGGCTTTGATGGTGGAGCGGCTGTTACCGCTTCACACAACCCTGACGGTTATACCGGTTTTAAACTCTGCGGGTCAAATGGTATTTTAATCGGCGCTAAAAGTGGTTTAAATCAGATTGCCGCTTTGGCCGACAAACTAAAGCCCAGATTCGGGCGTCCGGGCAAAATAATTAAGATGGAAATTTTTGCTGATTATTTTCGATTCGTCAATAGTCTGGTTGACCTTTCCGATATTAGAGGCTTTAAATTGGTGTTGGACGCTTCCAGCGGTTCCGGCGCTCAATTGGCTGATTATATTTTTGTTCGCTCAGCGGCAAAAATTATTAAGATGAATTTTCGCTCTGGCGACCGTTATCCCGATCATGGCCTTAATCCGATGTTGGCAGCCAATCAAAAATTAGCTTGCCGCGAAGTTAAAAAGAATCAGGCTGATTTGGGGATTATTTGGGACGGCGACGGCGATCGTTGTATTTTTATTGATGAGCGAGGCCGGTTTGTTGAGCCGTATTACATTAATTGTCTTATCGCTAAAATAATTTTAGCCCGCTATCGGCGGGCGAGGATAGCGATTGACGCTCGTTTGCCAGTGGGACTAGCTCAAGTTATCAGCCAGGCTGGCGGTCGACCGGTGATTTGCCGTTCCGGTTATGCCAATATTGTTCAACTGATGCAGAGAAAGAGGATTTTGTTTGGTTGTGAGAATTCTGGCCATTATTTTTTCAATTTTTTGCTGTCCGGCAATAACAAAAAAAATTTTATTTTTGGCGATGCTATTATTCCGGTTTTATTGATTTTACAATATTTAGGTAGTAATAACTTGGCCCTGTCAGAAGCAGTTGGTGATTTTAAAAAAACTTTTATTATTTCCGGCGAGATTAATTTTCCAATTAAAGATTTCCAGCGGCTTGAAAAAAGTCTAATTCGGAAATATCGTCAGTATCGGCAAGAGCGGTTGGACGGTTTATCTGTTTATGCTGATAAGTGGTTTTTTAATGTCCGTCCCAGCCACACCGAACCATTAGCTCGACTTAATATTGAAGCAGTCAGCCGGCCAGTGTTAAGGGGGCTCAAAAAAGATTTAATTAAGTTCATCCACTAGTGCCAATAAAATAAGGCTGGGAAAATTCCCAGCCTTTTGGTTAGGCCGTTTGAAATTCTGTGGCGATCGCTTCGGCCACTTTTAGCTCAGCCGCTTCTTTGGCCCGTCTGATGGCGCTGGCCAGGTCTTTAGGGCGGACGTTGCCGTGAGTAACTATTGGCGTTCCTTTGACTCCCAGTAATTGGGCGCCGCCGACTCGTTCCGGGCTGATATTGTGGTGTGCCAACTTGATTAGTCGGCCCAGAAAACCAAAGCGATTGATTACTCCCTCGGCGGTTTTGAGGGCGATATTGCCCAAAATACCCGGACAGACTATTACATTCACATCATCAACAAACAACTCGGTTGGTTCAATGTTACCCTTAAAGGTGTCGAAAGTCGCTGTCAATTCACGGTAGGCTAGACGCATTGAATCCGTGCCCTTGGTCGGTTCGTTGCCGATATTGAGCATTTTGATGATTGGTTTAGCCAAGCGGTAGATTTTGCGGCAGTATATTTCGCCCATTCGGGCGTAATTAACCAAATCATCAGCGTCGGCTTCGGGCCAGGCGCCGGCATCTAATAGGAGACAGTAGTCGTTTTTGTTGGGAATGGGCAGAGCGATGGCCGGTTTTAGGCCGGTTTTGACAGTCCCTAAAACAGTCACTGCCAGACCGACCATAAAACCGGTTTCGCCGGGCGAAACAAAAGCGGAAAACGTTTTGTCTCTCAGGCCGTTAAAGCCTAGATTGAGCGAGCTGAGGCAGCGTCGGTGGTGGTAGGAAAATTTTTCTCCCATTGGAATTGTTTCGTCGCAACAGAGCTGGCTTTGAGGGGGTAAGAAATTTTCGGTTAGTTTCAGCGCCGTCGGCCGGCCGATCACTACCAGTTCCTCCGCTTCAACCGTTCCCTTTTTTAAGGCGAGTTTAACGCCCTCAATTGTTGGTTGGGGACCATTTTCCGACATTAGATCCACGGCAATGATCATAGCTTAATCCTCCTGAAATATTTTAAGGTGCTGTTTCATCAACAAATAGTCCTCTTTATAATAATAATCCTCACCTGGTGCAATCAAGCGAGGAGTAATTAATTGTCTAACTAAGACCGATTATTTTTTTTACCTCAGCTATTGTTTGGTTGGCGATTTTTTCGGTTGCCTTTCGGCCGGCGGCTATTATTTCTTCCATTTGTCGCCGGTCAGTGTTTAGTTTATCTTTACGGGTCCGAAAGTCAGCAAAATAATCAGCGAGTCCCTGGGCAATTATTTTTTTGGTTTGGGTCATATTAGCCGATTCAAACGGACCAATCATATTTTCCGCGAATGAGTCGTAAATCAGGCGTAGGTTGGCGACACCGGCCGGCGTAGTGACGGCTCGAGCGATTTTTTTGTCGATTATTTCCGGTTTTTCATCAATGCCGATCCAGTGCTTATCACCTAATGATTTGGACATCTTTTTTTCCGGCTCGGACAGGCTCATTAATTTTGGGGTTGGCGTCAACAGTGGTTTGGCTTCAGGAAAATAATCAGTTTGGTATTTATTATTAAACCAGCGAGCAATATCGCGAGTCAATTCAACATGCTGAATTTGGTCTTGACCGACTGGCACCAGCTGGCCGTGATAAAGTAAAATATCCGCCGCTTGCAACACTGGATAATCAAACAGGCCCACATTAATATTAAGGGCTTGGTTTTTTGCTTTATTTTTAAATTGGGTCATGCGTTCCAGTTCGTTGATCGGAGTGACAGTGTTAAAGATCCAAGTTAATTCAGTGCAAGCGGGTGTTTGTGATTGGACAAAAAGCGTGGATTTTTCGGGATTCAAGCCAGCCGCCAGATAGTCAGCCAGGAGGTTGGCGATTTGTTGGTGTTTTTCCTCCGGACGATAGTTTTCCGTGAGAGAGTGATAATCGGCGATAAAAAAATAGCAGTCATAGTTGCCGCTGTTCTGGATGTCCACCCAGTTTTTTAGGGCGCCTAAGTAATTACCCAGATGGAGCTGGCCGGTCGGCTGCATGCCGGAGACAACAATAGGTTTTTTCATAGAAAAATGATATTTTTCAATTGTTATTATTGTAGCAATTGCCTTTTCAATAAGCAAGCGGGCTGGTTTTTCTTCAGGGGTGGAGCCCAAGCGGTTTGACAATTACTGAAATTTCTTTATAATTAATATGATTCCCGTTTTAGTCTTTTTGCGGGGAGCTAATTAATAATTTTTTTAAAAAAAGAATGAACATTTCAACCTTGCGCCAGCTTTATAAAAAGCGCAGCGCGTGGGGACTCTTGGCAAGTATTGACTTGTCCGGATGCGACCATGACCTTATTCAATCGCCGGAGGCGATTAGAGATTTTGTTTGTCAAATGATCAGCGCGATCAAAATGAAAACCTACGGCCCGATGCATTTGGAACGGTTTGCCGAAGGCCATTTGGAGGGTTATTCAGTGATGCAGTTTATTGAAACTTCGTCATTGACTATCCACTTTGACCACATGATCGGCGATCGGGCGTTTATTGATATTTTCAGTTGCAAGTTTTTTGACCCGACCAAGGCCGAAAAATTCGCCCAGAAATATTTCAAGGCCAAAAAATCTAAAATGAAAATTTTGATGAGATATTAGGAGGCACTAAAAAATATCCCGAGTAATCGGGATATTTTTTAGATTCCGGCGGTCTTTATTTTTTTATCAGCCAGCGGCCCAACCAGTGTCCATTTGTCATTCTATTTCTAATCATTAATAGCGCCAGGGTGCCGACTAATGATAGGATTGACACGGCAATAAAGACCCACTTAAAGCCGATATAGTATGCCAGACTGCCGCCAATGGCGCCGGTGGCGGCCGAAGCCACATCAGTTAAAGTGTAATAGACTCCCAGCTCAGTTCCTTCTTTGCCCGGGTCTAAGTGGCGATGAAAGATGGCCATATAGGCCGGAAAGGTGGCGGCAGTCACTAGGCCGTTAATTGCTTGGATAAAGTAGAGCTGGGCGATATTTTGAACAAAAATATAGAAAATAGGAATAAGCGACATCACCATTGAACCCCAAAATAGTATCCAGAAATCGTCTCGTTCACCTTTGATGCGGTCAATTATAGTGGCCAAAGGAATTTGGGCCAAGCTTTTAGTCAATAAGAAAATAGTAATAGCAATCCCGGCGACTTGGACATTACTGTGGGGGAGATAGTCCGTGATAAATACGGCGAAAATTGGTGACAACAATCCGCTGCTGCCAATAATAATAAAATCGGAAATGGTCAGCCAGCGAATTACCGGATTGACGTTGATTAAAAAGCGGTTACGCCAATTTTGGCTTGAAGATGGGAGCATATGTTTGTGATTAATTTTTGGCGATTGGCAGTTGGCTAATGCCTTTTAAATTTAAAATTTCAAATTTAAAAATATAATAATTTGCCAGTTTAATATTTCCTGACTTTCCGACTTTATAGACTTTCGACTTGTTAGTTTTAAGTTTCCAATTTTTATTTCAGGCTTTATGGACTTTTCTAAACAGCTAATAAGCTAATAAGCTAATGACTATACCTCAATAATCACCGGCAGAATCATCGGTCGTTTTTCGGTTTTTTGATACAAGAATTTACCAATTTCGTTTCTGATCATATCCTTCAAATATTGCTCATCTGGCGCGGTCAACGGATTATTGTCTTTGAGCATTTTTTTTATTCGTTGGCGGGTCATTTCGATTAATTTTTTATTTTCTTTCATATAGACGAAACCGCGGGAAATAATGTCGGGGTTATGGATTAGGTCGCCGGTTCGGGCGTTAACAGTGGCAATCACCACCAACATGCCGTCCTCCGCCATCATTTGGCGGTCGCGCAACACCACATTATTGCTGTCGGTGATGCCCAGGCCATCGACAAAGACATAATCGGCCGGCACTCGGCGGTTGGTCAAATTACCGCTTCGCTTGTCGAATTCAATCACCTGACCGTTATCCGGAACAAAAATATTTTGCGGTTTAACGCCCACTTGCTTAGCCAGCTTGGCTGCTTCTTTGAGCATATAATGATTGGCGTAGGCCGGAATAAAATAATTCGGCCGAACCGTTTTGATCATATAAATAATATCCTCGCGATTGCCGTGGCCAGAGACATGGATATCCATAATATTGCCATGAATAACATTGTCGCATTGGCGATAAAGATTGTCCTTGAGCCGTTGGATAGTTCGTTCATTGCCGGGAATAATTGATGAAGATAGTATCACCGTGTCATTTTTTTTCAGCTTAAGATGGCGGTGCTGACCTTCGATTATTCGGGATAAGACAGCGTTGCCCTCGCCCTGGGCGCCGGTGCATAAAAAGACAATTTTGTTTTCCGGGTAATCGCTGACTTTTTCTGTTTTAATCAGAGTGTCCGGTCGGAACTTGATATAGCCGAGTTGTTTGGCGATGTCCACATTCATTTTCATGCTGTAGCCGTCAATCGCTACTTTTTTACCCAGTTTTTGAGCGCTTTCAATGATCCAACCGATTCTTTCGATTTGCGACGAGAAGGTGCCGATAATCACCCGACCGGGAGCATTAGCAATTAAGTCGGATAAGTTTTTTTTCATTTCTTCGCTGGAAGCGCTTGGGCGAACATCAATTGCTCCCAGGCTTTCCAACATTAGGACGGTTGGTTTGGGCAGACGGGCCAGATGGGAATAATCCAAAATCGGTTTGCCGCGTTTATCTTTTTCCATTGTCCAGTCGCCGGGATGGATTACAGTGGCAACCGGCGTTTTTAAGATTAGGCCCACCGCGTCAACAATGGAATGTTCAATTTGAAAAAAACCGACATCAAAAGCGCCCAGTCTCAAGCGGTCTTTTAAATTTTTGATAAGGATGGTTTTTAATTTCTTGGCACTGCCGTTTTTGTAGTCTTCTTGGCGGTGCTTGATCATAGCAATAGTCAAGTCGCGGCCAATAATTGGCGGGTTGCCTAATTTTTCCAACAAAATCGGAGCGGCGCCAATATGGTCAAGGTGACCATGAGAAAAGATGACACCGCGGATATTTTTTTCTTTACCCTTAAGATAATTAATATTGGGAATAATATAATCAATACCGGGCATATCTTCTTCGGGAAATTGGATGCCCATATCCAAAATAATAATATCTTGGTTGTATTCAAAGACGGTCATATTGCGACCGACTTCTTCACAGCCGCCCAGGGGAATGATTTTTAACTTGTCCTGGCTGTTATTGTCCGGTCGATTGGAACGGCCTGATTGGGACGAAGGGGATTTTTTGTTTGAGGATTTCCACCGGTGGGTGTTTTTTTGTTTATGATTAGTTTGACCGAGAGGCGGTTTGCCGCTCGGAGCTTTTTTTCTTGTTACCATGTTAGTTTGTTTTTGGTTAGTTTAATTAGTTTTTGGCGCTTGGGCGCCAGAGGCAAACGGTTTATTGGTTGGAGGAAGTGTTAACGGGTGCCGATGGAGGGAATTGAACCCTCATGGGCGAACGCCCACAGCGTCCTGAACGCTGCGTGTCTACCAAGTTCCACCACATCGGCAAATTGTAAATTATTTCCAAACGCGCCTGGTTTTTACGTACCATTCATTTAAGTTGGCGAATCGATCGGCCGGGACGGCAATACCCCAGGCATCAAAGCCCTTTATGTTTTTATCCACCGGGTAGGTATAAGTGGAGTTAAACAAAAAAATAGTGGGGAGTTCCTCGGCGATGATTTTTTGGAATTCGTTGTATTTTTTCTTTCTTTCTTCCCAGTTGTTAATTTTGCGGGCATCTTCCAGTAATTTATCCACGGTTTTATTGGAAAAAATTGCCAGATTTAAGCCGGGATATTCATTTTGCGCTGAGTGCCAGAAGGGAAGAGGATCAGGATCAGAGCCTAGATTTTCGCCAAACAATAGCGCTTGGTATTCGCGCGGATTAATAGTCTCTTGGAGAATTTTTGTTTCCCCGACAATTTTCAAAGTGGTTTTAAAGCCGATTTCGTCCCAAAAGTTTTTGATTAATTCGGCTGTTTCAATGTTTTTGGGCTGGTCAACGGTGGTTAGAGTTATTTCCAGATACCAGTTGCCCTTTTTTCTGACTGACTGGCTAACTCCGTCTTCAGTGGTCGTAGTAGTCAATTCCCAACCATTTTTTTCCAATAAGGCGATCGCCTCACCGGGATTGTAGGGATATTTTTTAATATCTTCCGGACTATCAATGCCGGGCAAATTGGGTTCATTAATGATTCGTCCCTCATTATTGTAGATATCTTCAATAATTTTTTGTTTGTTCACGGCTAAAGCCAAAGCCTGACGAATATAGTCGGATTTGAGCAGCTCGTTTTTGCGTTGATTGAAAAATATTGCCGTGTATTGCGGCTGGTCCAGATGGTGATAGACTAGATTTTTGTATTTGGTCAGTTCCGGTCCAAATTGTTTGGGCAAAGAAGCCAAGCCGTCGACTTCCTTACTCTTTAAACCTTCGACGGCCGAGTTGTAATCGGGATAAAATTTGAAAATAATTTTTTCCAGATAAGGTTTTTCACTGTAATAGTTTTCATTTCTGACCAGGGTATAAGATTTAATGAGGCCGTTCTGGTCTTTTTTAAAGCTATCAAATTTCCAAGGGCCGGTGCCGATCGGTTTTTTGTTTAGTTCGGTTAAATCAGCATTGGCCGGCGGAATACTATACCATAAGTTTTCCGGCAGAATGCCGAAAGTTAATAATCCAGCAAAAGGAGCAAAAGGCTCTTTTAGAGTAAAGGTTACTGTGTAGTCGTCGATTTTTTCCGCTACAATGCCGCGAAAACTTGGCGACAACGGGCTTTTGAATTGCGGGTCCTGGATGGAGGCGACGGTAAAAATAACATCATCAGCTCGGAATGGTTCGCCATTATGCCATTTAACATCCCGGCGCAAATGGAAAGTGTAAACCAGTTGATCAGCTGAGATTTCATAGCTTTCTGCCAGATCCGGGATGAGTTGTCGATTTTTATTGTATTTTAATAATCCGGAAAATACCAAGCGGGCGATATCAACATCCACGTCATTGGTCTTGGCGAGGATTGGATTAATGAATTGGGGCGACCCGATCATGCCCTCAAGGTATTGGCCGCCCGATTTTGGTACGGCAATGGTGGCCAGGAGGTATAAATTGATCATCAGGCCGATTAAGCAAACAACAATTATCGCCGACAGGACTTGGAACTGGATTTTTTCTTGGCGACTCAAAATTTTCGGTAAGTATTTGATTTGTTTCCAGGAAGGAATTTTTTTCTTATTTAAAGAAGTCACCAGATATTTGTCCAATTCATGCTGGCGTTTAAACTTTTTAAGTTTTTTGTTTTGACGAGAAAAAGAGTTGGTGAGGTTTTTCCCCCAGACAGATAATAGTTTCACTGTAGATTATTATTTCCCCGTAATTTAAGGGAAAAGAGTTAACTGATTAAATGAGAATGTTAATAAAAGCAGTGATGAAGAAGATGATAGCTAAAATAATGGTAGCATAAAAAATCATTTTTTCAAAGCTGCGTCGGGTGCGATAAACATTGCTTTCTCCGCCAAAGGCGGCGCCCAATCCTGAACCCCGGTTTTGTAATAAAATCGCCACAATTAGGGCGGTAGCGGCGACAATTTGAATGATGTCAATAATCATATGTGGTGGTTTAATCAATTATTGTCATTCTAGCACATTTGACAGGGAAAGTCAAGAATTAATGGTAATGTGCACATACATATGGCGGTTTTTGAGGAAATATGGCACGATATGCTAATATGTGTACAAGATTACCAAAAGACGCTCTGGAAGAGCGCCTAAGATGGGTGATGCCCATAATCAATAAGGAGATTAAACTCAA
>JAKQDP010000034.1 GCA_029558735.1 bacterium
GCGATGACGGCAAGGTGGACAAAGCAAAAAAATTGATTGTTTCCGGCATTATCGGTATTGTAATTATTTTCTCCGCTTATGCCATTGCCAGCTTTGTCATCAATCAAATTGCCACCGCTACCGGCGCCCAAGCATAAAAATTACGAGCTTACTTGTTTATAATAAAATCCGCCCTCAATATTGGGGGCGAATTTTATTTACTTTACCAATAAAAACCGCTATAATAAAACCAACAAGCAGTTAATATTCACCGTATGAAAAAAATATTTTTTTACTTTATTTTAATGGCGGCTTTGGCTACCATCACCCTAATGCCAGCCCTAACCGCTTTGGCCACCGGCGCCCTAACCAGTTTAGAAGGAGCCACACCTGAGGAAATTAAAACCCAAGGCGGATCAATTGAAGGATTGGTGGCCAATATTATCAAAGCACTACTGGCAATGATGGGGGTGCTATTGCTAATTTTAATAATCTACGGCGGTTTTATTTGGGGCACTGCTGGGGGCGACCCCAATAAAGTAAGTAAGGCCAAGGGCATTATTATTTCGGCGATAATCGGCTTATTTATCACTATGAGCGCTTATGCTATTACCTTATTTGTGATTGACGCCATTATCGGCGGTAGCACTACAAATGGGTCATAGCACCATAAATTAAATGTTAATAATTTCAATATTATCGCTATGAAAAAAACTTTAATTATTTTGTTAGCCTTAATTCTGATTATGCCCATGTTAGTCCAAGCCAGCGCCATGACAAGCAAATTAAAAGCAGTGGCCGGTCAAGCCGGCCTGGGTTCCGGAGAAACCAATCCGGAAATAATAATCGGCCGGATTGTCCAAACGGTTTTAGCGATTCTGGGCGTGGTATTTACCTTGTTAATCGCTTATGGCGGGTTTTTGTGGATGACTGCCGGCGGTGACCCCGGCAAGGTAGACAAAGCCAAGGGCATGATTAGCAATGCCATTATTGGCATTGTAATAGTATTTTTGTCCTACACTATAAGTATCTTTGTGATTAAACAATTAGAAAAAGTCACTACTGGAGGAACGGGTGAAAAAGATGCCGGAGGTTTTCAAACAGAGGATTAAAAAAATAAAAAAATAAAAGCCGTAAAACCAATCTGGTTTTACGGCTTTCTCTATTAATAGAGAGTATAGAGCCAATCTGTTTTCTGGCTCCTGATTTGGCCGGGCGGATAAAACTCGCAATCCCGCCCCTCCTCGTTGATGGAAAATCCAGCCGAACCTATCCGGCGCAAATCAGTATCAGCTGGATTGATAATTTTAAACACTTCCACCTGATACTCGCCGGGTAAGAGCGCTATTTTATCAAGATAGCTCTTGGCCGGCACTTCAATCCTAGGCAAAATCACTTTGCCATCATAAGCGCTACGAAACATTATCACCCGAGTATGGCTCGAGCGATTGACAATTGTCCCGTGCTGGGGCTTATCAATGGTGCTCCAGCCATAGCCCCCAGAGCCACGTCGGCCCCAGCCGCCATAAGACTCATTATCAGAAATGGTCTTAATGGCTTCCAAGGTTTCGGTGCGCGCCTTAGAGTCGCTAATACTCCCGGCGCTAATAGCCGCCGCATACGGACCAGCCGGACCATTGATGCCCAGCGCCCCTGCCTGGGAAGGATCAATTTTGGCGGTCGGGTCCACCTTTTTTAAGGCCTCCCGACCGGAAAACTGAAGGAGTTCCCCATGGCTGGCAAACGGGGTAGAGGTGGTGCTGCAACCAAAAGCTGCAACCACTGCCAACAAACAAGTCGCCAAAAACATTTTTCGCATTTCGCTCTCCTTTTTCTCCCCTTGGGGAGTTTTTAAATGTTCAAGAAACTCAACAATATATTATATCAAACTATTTATTTTTTGTCAATAAATAAAAGGGTGATAATTTTTTTCAAATATTCAAAACCGGTTTTAAGCAAGTTAACCTTGCTTTTTCTGGGACTAAACTGATTTTCTTGCCAAATTACCGGCATTTCCTCAATTCTCAACCCTTGCTTTCTGGCCCAAAAAATCAGCTCTGTATCCAAGAAAAAACCGTCATCCTTGGTAAAATTAAGCAATTCTTTGGCTTGATTGTCCAGCGCCTTAAAGCCACATTGCAAATCTTTAACCTTTAAATGAAGCATTAAACCGGCTACCAACCGATAAAGCCAGGAAATCAATCGCCGTTTAACTGACCGCTGGACTATTGCGCCAGTTACAAATCGCGAGCCGAGAGCCAAGTTATTGCCGGCCAAAATTGAGGCCACCAGCCGATCTAATTGCTGGGGCGTCACTGATAAATCAATGTCCATAAAAATATAAATATCCGCCTTAGCGGCTAAAAAAACCCGGCGCCAGGCATTGCCTTTACCCTTCTCTTTAAAAAACACATACTCAATTCCGGGCAAGCGACCAGCTAAATTCCGACCGATGGTTCCGGAATTATCGGTTGAGGCATTATCAGCAATCACAATTTTAAAATCAGAAAAATTTTGCCGGCAATAATCATAAACCGCCAAAGCATTAGCCGCTAAGATTGCTTGTTCATTATAAATTGGCAACACAATTAAAAGTTTCATAAAACTTTATAGCTAAGCGCCTCGCTGTCGCGGTCTATTTTTTTAATTTAATTATTTTGCTCCCAGTTTTTAAGCAAGGCCAATTAGTCAAAAATCGGCGCGCCCTTTAAGAAAAAACCGGCCAAAACAAGAAAAGTAATAGCCCGGCTATTACTTTATGAGCGATTAACCAATTGATTGCTTTGACCAACATTAATTTTTTATTTTGCCAATTCGGCTTTAAAAAAATCAACCCAGGGCACGCCAGCCGGTTCACGCTTATTCAAAACAGCCAAATAAAAACTCAACCAAGATCCAAACGATATCGCTTCCGCCGCGATCATCAATCGATTATCGCCCTTAATGGCATACTCAATAAAACCAAGGCCCTGCTTCTTTAATACGGCCTGAGTGGCTGATACCCGTTTTTGATTGGCCGGCAAAGACAAATTAGATGTTAAAAATAAAAACTTAAGCCGGCGAGAAATGCTAACCGGCAACTCCAATCCTTCCAATAAATGATGGTTTAATTCCGGCAACAAATTATACCAAGCCAAATTTTTGGCGCTCTCATTAAGCTGATTGGTCAAAATATGGGCATTGGCCGCCAAATTGTCGGCTGCCACTATCACGGGCAAGCGGCCAGCTAATTCTCGGGCAATGCGTTTGGCCGGATTATTTTTTATTACTAAATCCAAACCAAATAAATTATTTAATCCTTCCAAATGTTCCACAATTCTGTCCAATTCCGCTTGACTAATCGTTAATAAGCGTAAAGACTCAAACAGCGCCAACAAAGCGCCCAGCTGCAAGCCAACGCCATAACGAGGCTGGCCGGAAGGATTTAATTTATTATCCAATTGATAAAAAGGTTGTTGTTTTTTCAAGGCCCAACGCTTTAAATGCCCGCCAGTGGCCAAGCAAATCAGCTTGGCTTTTCGACTCAATGCCTGCTTAAAACAGCTTAGGGTTTCTTCGGTATTGCCGGAATAGCTGCAAATGATAACCAGAGTCTGTTGGTTGACAAAAGCCGGCAACTGATAATTTCTCACCAACACAAAAGGCACCTTGATTGACGCGCCATAAACACTGCGAATTAATTCTGACACCAAATTCGAACCGCCCATCCCGCAAAAAACCACTTGGGAAAAACGACGATAGCGAGTCGGCAAGGATTGCTGGCGAGCCAACTGCCAACTGGCGCTAAGCTGACGAGACAATAAATGAATTGACTCTGCCACTTTAAACTGATTGAATTTTTCCCAATCAGCCTGCTTATTCATCTTGGCCATACTAAAAAGTTAAAAATTATTTACTTTAATTCTAACAAAAATAACCAAAAACGACAAAAGTTCCTCTTGATTTTTAAGCCTTTTTAGGGTATAATAATTTTAAACCGTCTCTAAAATAATTAATGAGATTTTTTATGTCCGGACACAGCAAATGGGCGACTACCCATCGCCAAAAAGAGGCCAAAGACGCCAAACGGGGAGCGATTTTTACTAAATTGGGCAACTTAATAACCATTGCCGCCAGAGAAGGAGGCGGAGATTTAGATACCAATTTTAAACTGCGCTTGGCCGTTGATAAGGCCAAGGCGGCCAATCTGCCCAAGGACAATATTGACCGCGCCATCAAGCGCGGCGCCGGCGCCGATAAAGATGCCCACCTGGAAGAAATCGCTTACGAGGTTTTTGGTCCGGCCGGAGCCACTTTTATTGCCGAGGCCATTACTGATAACAAAAATCGAACCAGTGCCGATATAAAAACAGCCCTCAATAAGGCGGGGGGCCAATTGGGCGGACAAAATAGCGTGATGTGGATGTTTGCTCGCCAAGGCTTGATTGTTATTGATCAGCACGACTTGCCCAATAATCCTGAAGAGCTGGAACTGAAAATAATCGATGCCGGCGCCCAAGACATTATCAAAGACGAAAGCTGGGAAATTTATACCACTCCGGACCAACTGCAAAAAACCATCACTCAGCTTAAATCGCTTAATTTGACCATCAAAGAATCCGGCTTGGTTTATGTACCCAAAAAAGAATTAATCTTAACTGATCCGGAAAGCCAAGCCAAGGTAGAAAAAATATTTTCCGCCCTGGAAAACTGCGACGATATTAATAATGTCTATACCAATGTCAATTGGTAGACAAAAAAAGATTATTTTAGGCATTGATCCGGGTCTAGCCGATACCGGCTATGGAATAATTAGCGAAGAAAAAGGGAAAATCACTTTATTGACCTGTGGTTCAATCAAAACACCCGCCCGAGTTCCGCTGACCAAAAGATTGGAAATTATTGCCAGAGAGTTAAAAAAGATAATCAAAGACTATCAGCCGGACAGGGCCGGCATTGAACAATTGTTTTTTTGCAACAACGCCAAAACCGCCATTGCGGTCGGTCAAGCTCGGGGAGTAGCGCTTCTAATCATTGGCCAATACAAGATTCCTCTCTTCGAATACACTCCGCTTCAAGTCAAGCAGGCCGTCACTGGTTATGGCCAAGCCGATAAAAAACAAATTCAACAAATGGTTAAACTGATTTTAAATTTAGAAACAGTTCCTAAGCCGGATGACGCCGCCGATGCGGTGGCAATAGCAATTTGCGCCTTAAATAATTCTATTAATCGTCACTTGGTGTAACAATGAATTACCAGAAAGAAAATACCGCCTACGGTTTTAAGCGCCCCGGCCAGTCTCGATTTGTGATTATCGCCCCTCATGCTGCCGGGGACGACTTAAAAACCGGCCCAATCGCCAAAAAACTAGCCGACAGTCTAAACGGCTGGCTGATTGTAAATAACCGTTATTATAAAAAAACCAATCGCCGCGCCACCAAATATCCAGAATTCGCTGAAGATTTTAATCGTTTGAGTTGGAGCAAAAAAAAGAACAAGTATTTGTGGGCCAGAAAAAAACCGGCAATGAAAGAATTCTATCAAGATATTTCCTATTTTTGCGACCAAATAAAAACCGCTTTAGATTGTCAGGCGGCGGTTATTTATCTTCATGGCATTAAAGACAAAAAAATCGGTATTGATTTGGGCGCCGGAATCAAACTAATTAAAGAATCAAATCATTTTCTGCGTTCAAAATACTCGGCCGACAATAATTCCGGCTTAACAACCCTAAAAATAGGACAAATAAAAAAAATCAAAAAACTATTACAAAATAATTTAAAAAAAGAGTATAATTTAAATGTCAGCGTGGGCAAAAAACACACTGGCTGGAGCAAATTATCAGCCATTCAATTTCATAAGCATCAGGGTCGAGATGATTTTGCCCTCCAAATAGAAATAAATTTTTTTCTGCGACAAAAATCCAACCGGACTCAATTAATAGACCTGCTGTCAAATTCTCTAAAAGAAATTTTTTAAACTATGTTAATTCACCTGCTAACTTTTTCCAATCCCCAAAAAATAAATTCCCTCACTCAAAACGAATTGGATTTACTGCGAGTGGCGGCGCAAAAACAAGGCCACCAACTAGTGGTGATTTTTGCCAAAGACTGCCAAATGAAATTTGACCGTAAGCCAAGTCTCCTAATCAAAAATCACGAGCACAAAAAAATAAATGTTGTTATTGTGAGGGCTAATTTTCTTACCAATATAGAATTTAAAAACTCGCTTATTAGGCAATTTGAATTGGCGGGCATTAAGGTGGTCAATCGCAGTATTGCGGTTAGACGAGCAAAAAACAAACTCAACACCGTGCAAATCTTGACGGAAGCGAAAATTCCCGTTCCTAAAACCTATATCGTTAACCATGCCGAATATTTGGATGATGTCATAAACGATATCGGCCGTTTTCCGGTTATTTTAAAAACCACCACCGGATCGCACGGCAGTGGGGTTTCGATTATTGAAAGCCGCCGGGGGCTTAAGTCAATTATCGATATGATAACAAAAAATCGAGACTCAGAACCGTTAATTATTCAGGAGTACGTCAAAGAATCAAAAGGCAAAGACTTAAGGGTTTTTATTATCAAAAAAAGAATTATCGGCGCCATGGAACGAATCGCCACCAAAAAAGGGGAGTTTAGATCAAATTTCCACCTTGGCGGACGAGTCCGGGTGGCGACGTTATCGCCAGAAGAAAAAAAAATCGCTTTTAAAGCCGTGGCGGCTTGCGGCTTGGATTTTGCCGGGGTGGATATTATTCGGACCAATTCCGGCCCCAAAATTTTGGAGGTTAACGCCAATCCCGGCCTGGAGGGCATTACTTTGGCTACTGGCAGAGATATTGCCGGGGAAATTATCAAGTATGCTGTTAAAAAAGCTTCTTTAAGTAAAAAAAATAAAAAATGAAACCGGAAATCAGAAAGGATTACATCCAAGAAAAATATGTAATCATCGCTCCTAAACGAGGCCGCCGGCCCCACGATGTTGAGCGGCCGGAAAGAATCAAACCGCAACCCAAACAAGCCTGTATTTTTTGTGCCGGCCAAATCGCTAAAGCGGGCAAAAGCATTTTAACCATTAAAGCCAAGAAAAAAACCGAGCCCTGGGCAATAAAAGTGATAAAAAACAAATTCCCCGCCGTCTCAATTGATAACCATAAAGCTTACGGTCACCAAGAAGTGGTGATTGAAACGCCTGATCACATCAAGGAAATTGAGGATTTGTCGTTGTCACAAATAATCGCCCTATTGAAAGTATACGCCAAAAGAACCAAAGCCATCTCCCGTGACAAAAAAGTGGAGTATATTTTAATTTTTAAAAACAATGGTGGCACAGCCGGCGCCTCATTGCAACACGCCCACTCGCAAATATTTGCCACTCAATTTTTGCCGCCCCACCTAAAAGACAAGTCCCAAAAGTCACAGGCATACAAACTAGAACATGGCCATTGTGTTTATTGTGATGTAATAAAAAAAGAAAGAAAAAGTCCGCGACTGGTTTTTGAAGATAAAAATATTATCGTTTTTTGTCCCTGGGCATCAATGCATAATTATGAAATTTGGATTATGCCCAAGCGCCATCTTGATAATATTACTCTCTTAACTTTCGGGGAACAAAAAAGCCTTGCCAGCGCCCTTAAAAAAATACTCAAAAAAATAAACCGGCTGGATTTGCATTATAATTATTATTTTCATCAAGTAATAAACGACAAGGACCAACATTTATATTTAAAAATCACTCCCCGCGGATCAGTTTGGGCGGGAGTTGAAATTGGTTCCGGCTTAATTATTAACCCGATTGCCCCGGAAGAAGCAGCTAAATATTACCGGACATAATAAAATGACCATACCCAAATTAACCAAAAAACAAAGTGGCCAAGATTGGCGAAGCCCCGCTCCACTTCAGCAAAAACATTATTCCAGTCAAGCTAGACCCTTAGCGACTAAGACCAATCTTGCGATTTCAGCCTCTCCGCACCGCCCAAAACAAAGTCGCCACAAAATTAAAAGCTTACTGGGCTTATTGGCGCCCTTGTTAATTTTAGCCGGCTTGGTTGGCGGCTTATTTGTGTTGGGCTTGGTAGCTTGGATATCGCGCGATTTGCCTAGTCCAGATGGTGTTATTAATCGGGCTATCACCGTCAGCACAAAAATTTATGATCGAACCGGCGAAACTGTTTTGTATGATATTCATGGCGACATCAAAAGAACTTTAATTAATTTAGATAATGTGCCAGAACATGCCATTAAGGCGACCTTGGCCGCCGAAGATCGGGACTTTTACCAACATAAGGGTTTTAGTTTAACCGGCATTATTCGCTCAGTGATTAAAAACGTTTTAACCGGCAGTCGAGTGGGAGGATCCACTTTAACCCAACAATTCGTCAAAAACGCCATTTTAACCACGGAAAAAACCTACACTAGAAAAATAAAAGAGTTGATTATTTCCTACCAATTGGAAAAAAAGTTTACAAAAGATGAGATTCTGCAAATGTATTTCAATGAAATACCTTATGGTTCGGTGATTTATGGCATTGAGGCGGCCGCTCAATCTTTTTTTGGCAAGTCAGCCAAGGACATCACCCTTGCCGAGGGCGCGATTTTAGCGGCCATCCCTCAGGCGCCCACTTATTATTCGCCTTACGGCAACAATAAGGACCGCTTAATTGTCAGACAACGTTATATTTTGGATTCCATGGCCGAGCTTGGCTATATCACTTCTGAACAAGCCGAGCAAGCCAAGGAAGAAAAAATTATTTTTAAACCCTTACAAGAGTCCATTATTGCTCCCCATTTCGTGATGTATATTAAAGAAATTTTATCAGAAAAATACGGCGAAAACTTTATCACTCAAGAAGGTTTAAAAGTTTATACCACCTTGGATATTGATAAACAAAAAGCGGCCGAAGAGGCAATAAGAGCCGGCATGGAGGAGAATAGTAAAAAATACGGTTTTACCAACGCTTCTTTGGTGGCTATTGATCCGAAGACTGGGCAAGTTTTGGCCTTAGTGGGTTCAGCTGATTATTTTAATAATGAAATAGACGGTCAGGTTAATGTTGCTCTTCGCCCCAGACAGCCCGGCTCATCCTTTAAGCCAATTGTCTACACGGCATCATTTATAAAGGGTTACACCCCTGATACTATTCTTTATGATGTGGTGACTAATTTTGATACCACCGGCGCCAAACCTTATGAACCAAAAAATTATAATTTAAAAGAAAATGGCCCGGTTACTATTAGAAAGGCGCTGGCTGGCTCATTAAATATTCCCGCGGTTAAGGTCACTTATTTGACGGGAATAAATAATGTTTTGGATTTTGCCGAAGATTTGGGTTATACCACCTTGAGCGACCGGAGCCGCTTTGGGTTGTCAATTGTGTTGGGTGGCGGTGAGGTTAAATTATTGGAACATGTTAATGCTTTTGCCGCTTTTGCTAATGAGGGAGTACAATACCAAATCAGCCCGATCTTAAAAATTGAAGATAAAAATGGCAAAGTAATTTATAAATACAAAGAAGAGAAGAAAAAGATAATAGAACCAGAAATTAGTCGCTTAATCACTGATATTTTAAGTGATGATAATGCCCGTTCTTATGTTTTTGGCTCTGGCAGCAAATTAACTCTGCCCGGCCGGCCAGTGGCGACTAAAACCGGCACCACCAACGACTATAAAGACGCCTGGACTATTGGTTACACTCCGGATTTAGTGACTGGTGTTTGGGTTGGTAATAATAATAATAAAGAAATGAGTCGAGGAGCGGACGGCTCAATTATTGCCGCGCCCATTTGGAATCAGTTTATGCGGGAGTCGCTTAAAAACACCAGTGTTAAACAATTTAACAAACCAGCAAAAATTATTACCAATAAACCGGTTTTAGACGGTCAAGAAACCAGAGAAGTCTCAATTAAACTAGATTCTATGTCGGGAAAACTAGCCACCCAATACACCCCCGAATCAACCATAAAAGAATTAACAATTAAGGAAATCCATAATATTTTATATTACGTCAATAAAGACGATCCTCGGGGTGAGCCGCCATTAAATCCCAGGGAAGATCCTCAATTCAATAATTGGGAGAGCGCGGTTTTAAGATGGGCCGAAGAACAGGGTTATAACCCAGACCAAAACCAATCAATCCCCACTGAGTATGACGATATTCACCTACCAGAAGACCAGCCTAATTTAATAATTATTACCCCTCTCCCCAATCAAACCATCAACCAGCGACAATTAAGCGTTGATTTGAGCGCCTCTAGTAGGCGAGGAATAAAAAAAATTGAATATTATTTAGATGATCAGCTTTTTTATACCACTAACAATAAAGAGGAAGAAACCATCACCCTACCTGATGTTGATAATGGCTATCACACACTTAAAATATCCATTAAGGATGATTTAGAAAACACCGCCTCCCAATTAGTTGAACTTAATTTTCTTCTCCCCCAAGAAATTCCCGTGTTTAATTGGTTAACGCCCGCAAATAGCGCTTTAAGTAGTTTTCCAATCACCCTTCGGGCTAATTTAACAAATTGGCAAAAGGTAGAAAAAATAGATTTCTACTATCAAAAAGTGGGTTCTGATTTAGAACAGTATATTAATCACCTAGAACCCCTGGGGGCTGAAATTGCTCTAATCTGGGATAAAAAACCAGAAGTTGGTGATTATACCATCTATGCTAATTTTTTTGATTATCGGGGCAAAAAATACCAATCAGAAAAAATCTCCCTTACTATCAAATAATCAAAATTACAAAAACATCCGCGGCGGCGGATGTTTTTATTTTTTTTCAGCCTTACTAATAATTATTGTTTAATTGGCATAATAATATAAACATAATCATCGGCGCCGTCCGGCTTTAAAACACAGGGATTACTATTAGTATTTAATTCAAAAATAACATTTTCCGAATCAATATTTTGCAAACCATCTAATAAATATTTGTAATTTAAGACAATATTATTATTATCACCGGTTTTTTCTGTTTCCAATTCAGAAATATTTTCTCCCGTTTGGGCGGAGGAAGAAGTAATAATTAAATTATTCTCCAAAAATTCCAATTTAATATCATGAATCCCACTTTTAGTAAATAAACTCGATGTCTTCACTGCTTTAATTAAGCTTTCTCGGTTTATTTTGACTTTAGTTTTATTTTCGGTGGGTAAAATTTGCGTATAATCCGGATATTGCCCCTCAATCAACCGCGACACCAAATCCACTCCATTATAAGAAAACATTATTTGATTACTGGAAATATAAATTTCAATATTTTCAACATTATCTAAGGTGGTTTCCTCTTTAAAAACACTTAAAGCCCGAGATACCTCCTGAAGGGTTTTAACTGGCACAATAATTTGATTATTATTAGGACTTTCTTTTTCTATGGTTATTTTTTTCTCAGTTAATCGATAACTGTCAGTCGCTGCCATGATTATTTGATTGGCCGTAAAATTCATATAAACACCAGAAATTTCCGGCCGAGTTTCTGAAATTGACACAGCAAACACCACTTCAGAAATTGCCTTTTTAATCTCCTTTGCCTTAATAATATAGGGGTTAACCTTATTTAATTGGGGAATTAAGGGAAATTCAGAACCGGGTTGAGTTTTTATTTTGGTTTTTTGCTTATCACATTTTATTTTTAACTCGTCGTTAATTAATTCCAAATCAATTCTATCTTTAGGAAGAAGAGAAATATAATCCGAAAACAGTCGAGCATCGACTGTAAATTCTCCTTCTGATTCTATTTTCCCTCTAATTCCCACCTGGATACCTATTTCCAAATTAGTGGCTGATAAATTTAATATTTTATCTTGAACTTTTATTAAAACATTACCTAAAATAGGCAAGTTAGAATTTTTATTGGCAATATGACTGACGATGTTGAGTCCCTGATTTAAATTTTCTTGGGTGCAAGAAATTTTCATATAATTTTTTATTTATAATAAATTAATATTAATAATAAGGGGAGTGAATAAGTGTATAAACCGGAATTAATTGAAAAATAAAGGGGAATTTCTTTTTTAAATTGGGGAAAAAGTTAATTTCTTATTGATAAGTGTTGATGTTTATTGTTTATAATTCTAATTATTGAGTTATTGGTAAAAATTATAAACATTTAAGGTTGAGTTATCAACTCTTTATTGGTTTAATTAAGGAAAGCAATCAACTGACTAATTAACTATTTTTACCACTTAATTAAGAGATTATTCACAGTTTTTTAAGAGGTGTAAAGTTTTTGTTTTAAAATATTTATATCTTGTCTTAGTTTATCGTCAATTTTTAGATTTTTAATAATTTTTTCATAAGCATGAATAACCGTAGTATGGTCGCGCCCGCCTAATTCTTGCCCAATAGTGGGATAAGAGGCTTTCATTTCCTCTCTCATTAAATACATTATAATTTGTCTCGGCTCAGCCAAATTCTTTTTTCGGCAGGGACTAATAATATCTTCTAGAGTAATATCAAAATATTCCGAAACAATATTAATAATATGTTTGGGGGTGATGGATTTTTTTTGAGAATTAGTGGTGATGGAGTCGGTGATTTGCTTTATTTCGTCTAGGCTTAGTTTTTTGTTTTGGAGTTGACTATGGGCAATAATTCGATTAAGCGCCCCCTCTAATTCTCTAATATTGTTATGAATCACCGTGGCTAGATAATTACTAACTTCGGAATCTAGATGATAATTTTTTTCTTTAGCTTTGGCTTCAATAATGGCGATTTTAGTTTCCAAATCCGGAGTGGAAATATCAGCAATCATACCCCACTCAAATCGGGAAACCAAGCGGTGTTCCAAGGTAGCAATTGCTTTGGGTGGTCGGTCCGAAGAAATAACCACCTGCTTATTTTGTTGATGAAGTTCATTGAAAGTGTGAAAAAAGGCTTCCTGAGTTTGCTCTTTGCCGGAAATAAATTGGATATCATCTATTAATAATAAATCGACTGAGCGATATTTTTGCTTAAATTCTTCAGCTTTGCCATTTTGGATGGCGTTAATAAAGTCATTGGCGAATTTTTCACAGGAAACATAAAGAATTTTTATTCGAGAGTTGTCGGCCATTAATTTATGGCCAATAGCTTGAAGTAAATGGGTTTTTCCCAAACCCACCCCGCCGTAAATAAACAAGGGATTATAGGTTTGGCCGGGGTTTTTTGAAACCGCCAAAGAAGCAGCGTGAGCCAGTTCATTGTTTTTTCCCACTATAAAGCTGGAAAAAGTGTATTTTGGATTTAAATTTAAACTTTTTTCTTTATTATTTTCGTTAAATTTAACAAAAAAATCATCTCCACGCCCAATACCGTCGAGATTATTATTTTCTACCACCTTTTCAATTTTTTTTGGCGGAGCAGAAAAATTATTAGGATGAGGAGTTAATTCTATTTTATAAACAACTTCTTTTATTTTATTGTCAGTAACGCTCCTTAACGCCTTAACAATGGTTTGATGGTATTTTTTTTCCAGCCATTCTTTAGTAAAGCCGTTAGGCACGGAAATAGTCACTTTATTTTCCTCCAGCGAGGAAATGCTGGTACTTTTAAACCAAGTAGTGAAATTGGCTTTTGATAATAAAAGCTCTAATTCTCCTAGGGCGGCTTGCCAAAGTTGTTGGGGATTCATGGCGGATTTTTATTTTTAAGGTTAACTAAAACAGTTCTATTTTATCACAAAGGTTAAAAATTAGAAATAGTCCACAGCCCCTGAAAATTGTTTACCAACTGTTGATTAGTTGTTGATAATTTAATAACTATTAGCTTAGATCATATTAATATTGACTGTCAAGGGATAAAATGTTATTATTTTTAAGTAAATAAAGATTATTATAAGTATGACTAAAAGAACTTATCAGCCTAAAAAAAGAAAGCGGGCCAAAACTCATGGTTTTCGGAAAAGATCGAGCTCTAAAACTGGAAAAAAGGTTATTAAACGAAGAAGAAATAAAGGGCGAAAATCATTAACACTATAATCCAGGTTTTATGTTGCCTTATAAATTTAGGCTAACCAAAGAGAAAGATTATAATTTAGTTTTTAAAAACGGAAAAAAACTCTCTAATAACTATTTTAGGGTTTGTTTTTTGAAAAATAACCTGGGCCATAGCCGATTTGGGATTATTGTTTCTAATAAGGTGTCTAAAAAAGCAGTGGTTAGAAATTTATTAAAACGGCGCATTAGGGGGGTTTTATCAGATAATTTATCTAATTTTAGCCAAAATCTTGATATAGTGATTAATTTATCTCCAGTGGTAAAAAAGGATTTACCCTTTAATGATTTAAGCGCCGGCTTATTGGCTTTACTTAATAAGATAATTTAATGCCTTGGTTGACTATTTTCCTTTTACGCCTAATAAGGCTTTATCAAAAAACACTGTCTTTTGATTATGGTTGGTTTCGGTTTTTATTTCCCGGCGGTTATTGTCGGTTCCAGCCGACTTGTTCGGAGTATGCTTATCAAGCAATTAAAAAATATGGACCACTAAAAGGAGGAATAAAGTCTTTATGGCGGGTTTTACGGTGTCACCCCTTCTCTAAGGGGGGAGTTGACTTGGTTAAATAATAACATTATTTATGGCGGAAATTTTTAAGGTCATTTTTTATCAGCCCCTGTTTAATTTATTGGTTTATTTTTATAATCTTGTCCCCGGCAACGATATTGGAGTGGCGATTATTGTTTTAACTGTTATTATCAAGTTAATTCTTTATCCCCTATCCATCAAATCCCTTAAATCACAGAAGGCGCTTCAGGATTTACAGCCTAAAATTGAAGCCTTAAAGGTCAAATATAAAAATCAACAAGAGAAATTGACTACGGAAATGATGGCTTTGTATAAAAAAGAAAAAGTTAATCCTTTTTCTTCTTGTTTGCCCTTATTAATTCAATTTCCTTTTCTGATTGCCGTTTATCAAGTTTTTCGAGCCGGTTTAAGTAATGGCAGTTTTGACCAGCTTTATCCTTTTATTACCAATCCCGGCCAAATCAACCCAGTTGCCTTTGGTTTTGTGGATTTATCAAGCCCCCAAATTTTATTAGCGATTTTAGCTGGCGCGGCGCAATTTTGGCAGTCTAAAATGCTTATTGCCAAAAAACCGGAAGTTGTCTCTGCTGGCAGTAAGGATGAAAACATAATGGCAACAATGAATCGGCAGATGACTTTTATGATGCCGATCATGACCATTATTATTGGGTTTAGTTTGCCTGGCGGATTAGTGTTGTATTGGTTTATAATGACATTATTAACCATTTTACAGCAACAGTTAATTTTAAAACGGCAAAAAAATCAATCACCTTCAATTAGCCAAATAAATTAAAATATGGTTATAACCGCCAACAAATTATTGGGCTTATTAGTTAAAGACAAAAGCGGTAGAATTTTGGGTACAATTAAAGATTTTGAGGTTGATCTTGATAACACTCAAATAATCAGATATATTATTTCGCCGTCAAAATTGGTAGAAAAAATTTTAGTGACGGAATTGATTATCGACCAGTCTCAAGTGGTAGAAATTACTGAAGAAATGATGCTAGTGGAGAGTGGTTTGGTCAATTCCCAGGTCAATCCAAAAGAAGCGATTGCCAATTAAAATCAGCAAAAAACCCACCTCCAATATTGGGGTGGGTTTTATAATGAGACAGCGACATTAAGCGGGGGGTTGTTCTTGGCGGGAGCGGCCGACAATTACGGCCAGCGCTTGTTTTTTTAAGGATATTTGAGCCGGCGTTTTTATTATCCTTTTTTCATCGTTGACCAAAATGGGAATTGATTTTTTACTGTTTATAAGGAGAGATTGGCCCTTAAAACGGCTAATATCTGAACCGGCCGACAGGAAGAAGAATTTTTTAGCTTGATTATTGATGATGATTTCTAGTTGGTCGGTTGGCTGGAATAAATGTTTATTGGTTATTTCAATATGGTTGTATTGTTCCAAATTAATCACAAAATTATTATCACACTCCAAAATAATATCTCGCCCGGCAATAACTAAAGAAGTGACAAAATAAGATTGATTGATCTTGCCTAGGTTTATTTTTTTTATTATTCTGGCCGACAAAGTTTCACAGGCTGCCAATCCCTCTGGCACGCCTAAAAATTTTGAAATTTTTTGTTCTTTACCAATCGGAATAATCCCCAAAAAAACATCCAAATCAGCAATAATATTAATCACCTTATTAATAGTTGAGTCGTTGCCTAAAACCACAATAGTATTTTGGCCATTTTTAATTTCATCGGTGATTAAATCGCGAATATTTTTTAAAAACGACAAGCGGTTGATTTTTCCATTTATTCCCAAATCAGTCAGTCGGGTTTCAATTTGTGCTAATAATTTTCGATATTTTTTGTCGGACAAAAATGAATCGTAGATATAATAATACATAATTTTAAAGCATAATCAGCACCTCTATTTTAATAATTTTAAATAAGCCGGTGCTGACAGCTAGACAATATTTATTTTTTTTGATTTCTTACTTCCAGGGACATCTTCCAGGGCGATTTTTTCTTGTTTGATGGAGCTAGGTTTGGCTGATTTTTCTTGCTCCGCCATTTGGCAGTGTCCATTTAAAATCGCGCCGGCCTCAATGTCGATTATTGTCGTAGCCACATCACCGAATATTTTGGCAGTGGCTTTGAGCTCTAATCGGTTGTGAATAAGAAGATTACCCTGGACTTCACCGGCAATAATGGCGTTGCCGGCCTCAATGTTGGCAAAAATAACCGAAGGTTTGCCGACTGTTAAATCTTTACTGGTTTTAATTGTGCCGCAAACCGTACCATCGATAATAATATTGCCATCCATAATAAAATCACCCTCTACCCTGACCGAGGGGCCAATGATAGTCTCCTTTTCTGGGTTGCCGGGGCTTTCTTTAAACATATGATTTGGTTTATTTTTTTAAATATCAATTGAATTTTAGCTTAATTCCGGTCATCTTGTCAAAATTAATCAAATATGTTATAGTTATGTTGTTAATTAAATAGTATAAGAAATTTTAAAATTATGCCAATTAAAAAATCAGCAATGAAGGCCTTGCGGCAAAACAAGAAAGCGACGGTTAAAAATTATAAAGTCAAAGCCAATCTTAAGGAGTTGATTAAAAAATCTCGGAAGTTGATTGAGGCTAAAGATCAATCAACCTCGCCAGAATCGGTTAAACAAGCGATTAAAGCGATTGATAAGGCGGTACAGAATAAAATCATCAAGAAGAATACCGGCAGTCGGAAAAAATCACGGTTAATGAAGAGGCTGAATCAATTGGAAGTTAAATAAAGCTTTTATAAAAAACATCCCAAGCGTTTGGGATGTTTTTGGTTTTTGTCATAATAATTAACAGCACCTGAAACCAGCAGTTGTCAACAGTTTTTCAAAATAAACAGATCAAATAACAACTCCGGGTCTCGACTGCTGGTCTTTAGAGATTTTTCCAGTTCGAGTAAATCGCTGTAGATAGTTTTCAACGTCGGCCAGGAGAAATTTTTTTCTTGTTGAGTAGCCTTTTTAATGACAAAGGGGTGAAGCTTCAATCCGGTCGATGGCCCGTCCTTAAGCTGGATAATAATTCTAAATTGGCGGATAATCATGGTCAAAATCATCAGTGGCGATTGGCCGCTGTTTAATTGGTCGGCAAGGAGTTTGGTGGCCTGGTTTTTGTTTTTGAGAGCAATGGCGTCAATTAGGTTGAAAATATTTTCATCAAATTTTGCTCTGACTATCAATCGGACATCATCAGCGTTAATCGTTTTTCCATTTTTATAGGCGCTTAATTTTTTTATTTCTGTTTCCATGGTTTGCAGATCGTTGCCGACCCGCAGTGACAGCTCTTTGGCTGCTTGTTGGTTTATATTGGCATTATTATCGACGTAGTTTTGTTTTATCCATTTTTCCAATTCGAAATTGTTCATTAGGTCAAAATGCCAAACGAATTTTTGCCGCTTAAGATAGTTGAAAAAATCTCCCTTGGGCCAAGACTTTTTTTCGTTGATTAGCAAGTCCATAAATACCAGCGCATTATCAAACTCTCGTCCTTTGATGAATTTATCAATCGACTCGTATTTTTTCTTTTGACTAAGAATATTTTTAACAACAATCATTTTTTTTTCGCCTAGAAAAGGAACGGTCAGCAACTCTTGTCTGAATTGGTCAAAGTCAAAAGTCGCGACATCAAGAGTGATAACATTGAGTCCGCCGGATTGGTCGCGCTTATGGATGAATTGATTTTTGAGCGCTTTTAATTGTTCGCGGCAGCGATAATGGTCGGTGCCATAAATAAAACAGATCATAGCAAGGTAATTTTAGAAAAAATAACGCCGGCTGGCAAGCGGCGCGGCCGATTCGCTTTGGCAGGCATTATTATCCAATCAAAGTTTATTTCAGCGGATTTGCCCGGACGCAATAACGTCCGTTATTACATCAATTAGATATCAATTTTTTCGGTTTCGCCCCAGTTGTCGCCGACGCTGACATCCACTTCAATCGGCGCGCGAAGTTTCATCACCGAGCACATTTTGTCTTTGATAAAGACGGCGACTTTTTTCACGTCTTTTTCCGGCGCCTCAAACACCAATTCGTCATGGACTTGGAGAATCATTTTGGCGTGGGGCGAAATTTTAGGCAGGCCGGCGTCAATTTCAATCATCGCCAGTTTAATTAAATCGGCGGCCGTGCCTTGAACGGGCATGTTAATGGCCATTCTCTCGGCCGCCGCCCGAACCTGCTGAATGCCGGAATTGATTTCCGGCAAATAGCGCCTTCGACCATAGAGCGTTTCTACATAACCTTGGTCTTTGGCAATAGCGATTGTTTCATTAAGCCACTTACGGACATCTTTGAAGGTGGAAAAATATTTGGCGATAAACTCCTGGGCCTCACTATTGGAAATGCCGGTTCTTTGGGCCAGCCCCCAAGCGCCCATGCCATAAAGCACCCCGAAGTTAACTTCCTTGGCGGTTCGGCGGATTTCTTTAGTGACTTCTTCCGGCTTTAGGCCATGAATGAAGGCCGCGGTTTCAGTGTGGATATCGCCGCCGTTAGTAAAAATTTTTAGCATTTTTTTGTCATTGGCCAATGAGGCGGCAATACGCAGTTCAATTTGAGAATAATCAGCGATTAGAATCTTAAATCCCTTGGCCGCCACAAACGCCTGGCGAATTAGACCGCCGGTTTCTGTTCGAATAGGGATATTTTGCAAATTAGGCTCGGATGATGACAATCGGCCAGTGGCAGTGACGGTTTGATTGAAAGAGGTGTGGATTCGGCCGTCATGGGGGTTGATTAGTTTGGGCAGAGCGTCCAAATAAGTTGATTTAAGTTTTGATAATTCTCTAAATTCTCCGATTAAATCAATAATTTTGTGCCGGCCCTTGAGTTTTTCTAGTTCGCCGGCTGCGGTGGACAGGCCGGTTTTGGTTCGGCCAACACCATCGGTAGAGATTTTCATTTTTTCAAACAACACTTCCTTCAATTGCTTGGGAGAAGCGGGATTGAATTTTGTACCGGCTAAAGCTTGGATTTTTTTCTCCGTTTGGCTCAGCTGCTTTCCGAAATCGGCACTTAATTTTTTTAATAACCGGTCGTTGATTTTTACGCCATTTTTTTCCATTCGAGCCAAAACAGTCAAAAGCGGCATTTCCAATTTATGGAATAATCCGGTTTGTCCTTGTTTAACTAACTCTGGCGCCAGTTTTTGGTATAGTCGCCAGGTAAAATCAGCATCTTCGCAGGCGTATTGGCAGACGGCGTCAAGATCAACTTCGGCCATTGATTTTTTATTTTTCCCACGGCCGATCAATTCTTCGATTGGTTGCATTTGGCGGCCCAATTCGGCAAAAGCCAGACTATCTAGATTGTGTTGGTGTTGGCCGGGATTAAGCAAGTAGGAGGCGATCATAGTATCAAAGCTGATATTTTTTGTTATTATTCCTGTCCGTTCTAAAATTTCAATGTCATATTTTAGGTTATGGCCGATTTTTTTGATTTTTTTGTCAGCTAACAATTTTTGAAAAACCTTTTTGTTTTTGGCAATAATTTTTGTCGGCAAATAAAAAGCCTGGCCGGCTTTCCAAGCAAAGCTGACACCGACCAGCTCGGCCTCAAAAGGCCGGAGGCCAGTGGTTTCCGTATCTAGACACAATTCTTTTTGTTTCGTCGCTAGAGATATAAATTTATCCCAACCAGCCGAATCATTTATTAGCAGATATTTTTCTTTGGCTGTTTTGGGCGGCAAATTGTCGAATAACGCTGTCTGACCACTGGTTATCTCCAGTTTTAATTCCAGTTTATTAATTTGATTTAATAGGCTTTTAAAGTTTAAGTCCTGAAAAACAGAAAATATTTTCTGTTTATCCAGCTGGCGGAAACGGCATTTTTCCAAATCCAACTCAATTGGCGCATCAGTAATAATCGTGGCTAATTTTTTTGACATAGTCGCTTCGAGCTGGTGTTCTTGGAGGAGTGTTTGGGTCCGGTCTTTAATTTTTGGCGAAGAAAGATTTTGATAAATATTTTCCAAACTACCAAAATTTTTCAGTAATTCTATCGCTCCTTTATCGCCAATGCCCTTGACGCCGGGAATATTATCCGAAGGGTCGCCCCGCAGAGCCTTATAGTCGATTAGCTGTTTGGGTTTAAGGCCGTCAAATTTTTTTATTACCGCTTCTTCATCGTATAAAATAGTTTCACTTAATCCTCGGTGGGGCAGCAGAGCCTTAATTCCCGGGCGAATTAACTGAAACACATCTTGATCGCCGGTGACAATAACCACCTCGATATTTTGTTCAGTTAATTTTTTATTCTGACTAATCGTGCCAATCAAATCATCAGCCTCATAGCCCGCCAATTCGAAGATGGGCACATCAAAGGCTTCCAAGACTTGTTTTACCAAGGGGATTTGTTCGTATAATTCGTCCGGCTGTTTTTGGCGTGTTGCTTTATATGCTTGGTATTGCTGGTGGCGGATGGTTTTGGCTTTTAAGTCAAAGGCGGCCGCCAGATAATCCGGTTTTAGTTCTTTAATGGTTTTTAGGAAGATGTTAGTAAAGCCGTAGACCGCGTTGGTGATACGGCCTCGTTGGTCGGTCAAGGGCGGTAGCGCGTGAAACGCCCGATGAATTAGGGCGTTGGCGTCAATAATGATTAATTTGGCGGCTGGTTTTTTCATAATTTTATTATAGCATTTTTAAACTAGAAAAAAACCGCCCTTTTAGCCGGAAGGGCGGTTGGTCAATCAGGTTAATTCCTCCTCCAATAGTCGCAGGCAGATGCGCTGATGGTTGGCCAGGTCTCGCAATTCAATTGAGAGACTGGGTAAGGAGGAGATAATTTCCAGTCGACCGCGATTGTGACGGCGCGAATATGGTTTTATCCCCGCCAAATAGCGTAGCGAATCTTCATAGTCGCTGTCGCCCGAAATCAGTACTAGGCCGTCGGGTCGGTTTTTTCTTTGGCTTTTAATCGCTTCGGCTTGGCGAACAATCTCGGCGATTATCAAATGGTCAATGTCGGATTTGACCGCAACCTTTTTGTTTTGGCCCGGTTTTTCCGGTGGGTAGGCAATCATTCTTTTTTTGTCGTTCTGCTGGTTGATGATTTTTTCCAGCCAAACATTAATCGGTCGCCCGCCCAGCTTGAGGTTGTTGATCAGTTCCTCCAGTTCCGAATTGGGAAAAACGACGAATTTTCCGAATTGCCCTTTCCAATTAGCTAAACCAGGCTGGCGTTCCAAGCCGATTGGTTGAAAAGTAACCGGGCAATCTTTAATCAACTTTTTGGCCTTGGTGGTGGCAATGACCTTAACCGGTCGCTCCACCAAAATGAATTTTTTGGCGATTGTTGCCAAATCTTCATTAGTGAGCAGTTTGGCTTCCAGCGCGGTTTCCGGGCAGGCATAAAAGCGAATTTCACTTCGGGGGTCATATTTCTTGGTCAGTTGTTCCAACGCGGCAACGGCCGTGTTTTTGAAGTGTATTTTTTCCAGGGCGGAGAGAAAATTATGCCCATCAATCAACATAATTATCCGCTGGCCGGCCAAGCCGCTGTTAGGGCAGACCATGATTGGGTCGGTGGAATAATCGGGTTGAGCCCAGAAAACAGAATTGGACACTGGTCGATGAGGATCGGGGTAGAGAGTGACATTTAATAACGCCCCCAACCACCCATTAGTTTCAATCATTTCTGCCAGTTCATTGTTGGGAAAAGTGATTTTGCCCTCATAATTGCCAATCAGGCGATGGCCCTTTTCTTCATGGTTGGTGAAGAATCTTAGGGCGACTTTTTTCTGTTCCTCAACGGCCTCCACGGCTTTTCTCCTTGTTGTTTATTGGTTTAAATGTGCTACAAAAAACAATCATATATTATTATATTTTTATTATTTTGTCAAGTTGACAAGTTAATCAAATGATGATATTTTAAGGCTGAAATATTGGACTTTAACAGTTAATTTAGCGGCAATAATCAACCAAGGAGAGTTAATAATGATATTTGGAGTTCTGTCTGACAGTCACAATGTGGAGCGGCCGGTCATCAGCGCGGTGATTGAGGAATTTAAAATAAGAGGAGTTGAATTGGTGCTCCATTGCGGGGACATCATTCCCCAACATCTTGATGCTGACTTATTTGGGGGATTTAAAGTAGTCTGCGCCTTAGTCCATCCTCAGCAGATTTTGCCGGAATTTGTTTTTCCGCCTGCTGGTTGGTGCTTTACCAAACCCCAAGACCGAGTCGTTAATTTGCGCGATTTTTTGGTTTATGTTGGTCATCAACGTTCATTTGATTTTTTGCTTGGTTCAGAGACGGAATTTCAAAAAATGATGATGGAATTAACCAAGCAATACGACGGACTGAGGTTTGTGGTCTCCGGGCACACTCATCGTCAGAGCTTTGTCGGCGATGGCCACATTATTTTTCTTAATCCCGGCGCGATTGATGGCAGTGTCGGCGATTATGAATTTGCCATTATTGACTCTTTGAAAAATGAGGCGATTTTTTCTCGGCTGTCCAAGACTAAATTGGTTGGCTCGCCTTATACTATCGGCATTATTTCCGACACCGGTAATGTTTCCGAGCGAGATAAGAATTTTTGGCGCCAATTGGCGCTGGAGTTTAAAGAGCGTGATGTTTCGTCGGTCATTCACTGCGGCAATTTATGGTTGGGCGACATTGGTCGGGAGGAATTTTCCAATTTGGAAGTGTTTTTTAATGTTTTGCCGTGGCAGGATTTGGCGGCGATAAAGCGGTGGCCGGGTAATTGGCATAAAATTGACCAGCAGGTTCCGATCGTGGAAATCAGGGGGCATCATTTTTATGTTGATTATTCGCTCGGCCGGCAGTACAGTAATCACTCCGAGTACGAAATCGGCCTTCATGCCGGCAAATTGGCCGAAAAGTTTCAGCAGATTGATTATGTTTTAGGTGGCGGTATTGCCAACCCCCTGTTTGAGGGTGACCCGGACATTGGCATTATCAATCCGGGCAACGCTCGCAAACAACGCAAATTTGTTACAGTTTGCCTGCCACGTAATGAGATTACTTTCGGCTCAGTGCGGCTTAATTGATTTTTGAAGGGGCGACGGTCGGTCGTCCCTTCTTTTTTTATTGCTTTTTTTCTGTTAAAATTAATTTGTTGTTCGGGCCCTTGGCCCCATTTTCTAATTTTTAATTTCTATGTATCTTCAGCGGATTGAATTGCAAGGTTTTAAGTCTTTTGCCCAAAAGACTGTTTTAGAATTTCCTACCCCGGGTCGAGGCTGTGAAATTTCGCCCCGGTTGAGCGGTCGTCCTGGGCAATTGGGGCGGGGTGTTTGCGGTGTGACCAGTATTGTCGGCCCCAATGGTTCAGGTAAATCCAATATTGTTGATGCGGTGCGTTGGGTGTTGGGCGAGCAAAGTCTTAAATTATTGAGAGGAAAAAAATCGACCGATGTGATTTTTGCCGGTTCGGCCAATAAGGCGCAGATGAGCTTGGCGGAAGTATCTTTGTATTTGAACAATGAAGATAAGTCGGCGCCGATTGATTACTCCGAAGTGGTGATTACCCGCCGGCTCTATCGCGATGGCAATAGTCAATATCTGTTGAATAAAAGTGAGGTGCGGCTGTTTGATATCGTGATGCTATTGGCCAAAGCTAATTTTGGTCAGAATACTTATAGTGTTATCGGTCAGGGCATGGTGGATCGGATAGTTAATTATTCCAGTCAGGAACGAAAGGAATTTTTTGACGAAGCGACTGGAGTGAAGCAATTTCAAATCAAGCGTGATCGGTCGGTGAATAAATTAAGGCGGTCGAGAGAGAACTGGGAACAAGCTCAAGGTCTGTTAAATGAATTGGACCCGCGATTGAAGTCGTTGACGCGTCAAGTCAACCGGTTGCGTAAAAGAAAAGAAGTCGAGGTTGAGTTACGACAGGAGCAGATAAAATATTATGGCCGACTATGGTTGGACTTGGATCAAAATTATCAGGAGCAGGCGATCATCTTTAATTCTCGGGATAAAGAAAAAATAAAAATAGAGGGGATTATTGAGGAATTGACAGTCGCACTTGACGAATTGGGTCAGGAGCGGGGTCGGGCGGAAAATTTTGATCGGCTGCAAAATGACCATGAAAATTTATCGGCCAGACGCAATTCCTTACTGCAACAATTGGCGCAAATAAAAGGCCAGTTGGATGTGGAATACTTAAAAATCGGCAAACAAGATTTGACTTGGCAGGAAAATCGTCAAGATGATTTAAAATTGGAATTAAAAAATATCAATCTCAAAGTTTCTGAGCTAGAGGCGCAAATCGGCCGTTATCAATTGGCGCTGGATGACAAGAATCGTTCCCAACAGGAGGTTCTGAAGGAATTCAAGCGGATTGAGGAACGCCTATTGGAATTGCAGAAAGAATTTCGTAGCGGTCTGGGCGTTTCTGACAAGGAAATCCGGCAGGCGATTAACCGAATTTACGCTTTGCAAAAAGATTTTATCAATAAAATCAAAACTACTCACGACTTGACTGGGTTGTCCCAATTAAAAGCAGAAGCTGAGGCGGTGTTTAGTGAGGTGGAGGGGTTTTATCAGAAAATTTCCCTGGAGGACAAGAAGCAACAGACCGAAGAAATGGCCTCGCTCCAGGAGCGGTTATCAGAATTTTTGAGGTCAAAAGATTTTTTGGTCAACGAAATCAATGAATTAAAAATTAAATTAGGGGTCGCCAGTTCGCAAAAACAGTCTCTATTGGCTCAGCGGCGGGAAATTGATCAACAATTACAGGCCCTAACCAAAGAGCTGGCAAAAAATAAACTTCAACCGAAAGATCAAAATGGTTTAACCAATCAATTAAAAGCCAACCGGCAACAAGTGGAGCAACAAATAGAAGAACTGGAAAAAATATTGGTTACAGCCAAACAAAAGATTGACCAGTTTAATGAAGCCGAAGAGGACAAAAAACGTCAGATTTTTTCTCTGCAACAAAAAATTCATCAAGAACAAGTCAGTCTTAATCGGATAGTGGGTGACCTAAATGAGGTTAAAGTGGCCCTGGCAAGAATTGAAACTAAGAAAGAAGATTTATTCGCTTCCATCAGGCGAGATTTAGGTGAAGATTATCGGCCGAAGATTGAGCGAGAGTTAAAGCGGGTGGACATTGCCGAACAGGAGCAGAAAATTTTTAAATTAAAACGGCAACTGGAGTTGATTGGAGGAACTGATCCGGAAGTGGAAAAAGAATATCAAGAAGTTAAAGACCGACATGACTTTCTCAGCCAGCAGTCGGAAGATTTGGGTGACGCCATTAGAGACCTGGAAAAGGTGGTGGTAGAATTGGACAAAATAATTAAAAAGAAGTTTGAGGAAGAATTCAGAAAAATTAATAAAGATTTTTCCCGATATTTCAAGCAGTTATTTGAGGGGGGCGGCGCTAAGTTGATTTTGGCGGAAAAAGAATTAACCGAGGCAGAGGTAGCTCGGGAAGAGGTGGCGGAAGTGACTGCTGGTGCTGATTCAGCCGAGTCCGAGCCAACTCAGACAGCTAGCCAGCCAGCTGCACCTCAGCAGATTGAAGATAAGTCGTCACTGGCGGATATGGGAATTGATATTGAAGTTTGTCCGCCCGGCAAGAAAATAAAAAATATCAATGTCTTGTCCGGCGGCGAAAAAACAATGACCGCCTTGGCTTTAATTTGCGCCATTATTGCCAATAATCCGTCGCCATTTATCTTGTTTGACGAGGTGGACGCCGCTTTGGATGAAAGCAACTCCGCTAAATTCAGCAATATCATTGAGGAGCTGGCTCATAAAACCCAGTTTATTATCATTACTCACAATCGGGCGATTATGGCTCGAGCCAATGTGCTTTATGGAGTAACCATGCAGGGTGATGGCATCTCGCGGCTGATTGGCCTGAAACTGGATCAGGCGGAAAAATTAACTAAAGAAAAATAATCATTGGCTCGGTCCTGGTTTGACAGAATTGTCTTTTTCTGTTAACCTGTGGTTAAACCGTCAAGTGCTTGAATTAAAAATTTACAAATAATTTATCAGAGCAAATTATGTTATCGATCAGATTTTCTCGCAAGGGCAAGAAAAAATATCCGATTTATCGGCTGATTATTACCGAGAAACAAAAAGATCCTTTTGGCGACTATTTGGAGAATTTGGGCACCTATAATCCTCACACTAAAGAAGTTCAGCTTAAAGTTGAGCGGATAAAATATTGGTTAAGCCAGGGTGCTCAGGCCACTGCCACAGTCCACAATTTATTGGTGGGGCAAAAAGTCATTGCCGCCGAAAAGGTGCGAGCGTCCAAATCCAAACCGGGTAAGAAAAAGAAAGTTCAATTGGAATTGGAAAAAACCGAGGCCGCCGCTCAGCAAGCGGAAGCAGCCAAGCAGGCCGCCGCTGCGGCTTCAGTCGCTAACCAGGCAACTGAGGAAGCCAATAAAGCCGCCGCTCAATCAACTGATCAGCCGATTGAAGAAAAAAAAGAACAACCAAAAGCAGAATAAGCACAAATTTTATTAGGCAGTCCCGAGTATTCGGGGCTGCTTTTGGTTTGCTTGACAGTTGATTTTTTATCTGCTACAATATTGATAGTTCCTTATAGTCTAAATTAAGGACATAATGAAGTTGCAATTTCAGGTCCGCAACTCATTAAAGTAGCTTTTAATGCTAAAAAATAATTAAATGTTATGGCTGAAAGAGATCAAAAGTTTGCAGAAATCATCGTTAAAGAGATTGTTGCCAATCCCGATGATGTCAAAGTCGACCGCACCGTCGATGAACGGGGTGTTTTACTCACCTTGACTGTAAACCCGAGTGATATCGGTTATGTTATCGGCAAACAGGGCCAGACCGCGAGAGCGATCAGAACCTTGGTCAAAATTGTCGGCGCTAAAAACAATGCGCGTGTCAATTTGAAAATCAATGAACCGGAAGGTTCACGCCGAGCTCCTCGTCGCGAGGAAGTTAACACCGACGTAGTTGATGATTTGAGCATCTAAAATTCTCAAATAGAAAATACCCCCGCTCGTCGGGGGTATTTTCGTAAGGTTTATTTGAAATGAAACAATTTGACATTATCACAATTTTTCCGGAAATTCTCGGTTCTTATTTTAATGAGAGTTTGTTTAAGCGAGCTCAAAAAAATAAATTATTGAAAATCAAGACCCACAATCTGCGCAAATGGACGAAAGACCGCCATCAAACTGTTGACGACCGCCCTTATGGCGGGGGCGTCGGCCTGTTGTTCAAAGTGGAACCGATTTACAAAGCGCTTAAAACCGTGGCTGGCAAGCCCTACATCCTTAAGAAGGAGGGGGTTGGTGGGAGGTCGAAAAAGACTAGAATTATCTTAACTGCCGCCAATGGCAAAAAATTTACTCAAGCCGATGCCAAGCGACTGTCTAAATACGACCAGCTTATCTTCGTCTGCCCGAGATACGAAGGAGTTGATGCCAGAGTGGAGAAATTTGTAGATGAGAAGATTTCCATTGGTGATTATGTTTTGGCTGGTGGTGAGCTTGCGGCGGCAGTTATTGTTGAGGCCGTTTCCAGATATCTTCCGGGATTTGTCGGAAAGGACGAGTCAGTTAAAAACGATTCTTTTTCTCAAAAGGATTATTTGGAGCACCCGCATTATACTCGGCCGGAGGTTTTTGTTGCTGACGGCAAGAAGCTTAGAGTGCCGAAGGTGCTTATCTCCGGCCACCACGGAGAAATAGCAAAGTGGCGGAAAAAGAAATCGCGAAAAACAAAAAGTATCATCTAGTATTAATTTGTAGAGACGTCCCGAGTACTCGGGACGTTTTTTTGTAATATGTGGATAAAAACTTGACTTTTTGAGGGGGGGGGGTAGAATTAAAGTAAGAAAAATAATTAAAATTTATGCCAAAATCACCTGAATCATCTAAACAGGATATGAAATCAAAACAATCACCAGAAGAATCAAATCAATCGTACGCGGAGAGGGCTGAAGAATACATTGAAATAGCAGAAGAAAAGGAAGGTATGAAACACTACTATTTGCATGCAGCAGAATTATTTGCAGAATCTGGGAATGTTGATAAAGCAGTGGAAGCATACAGAAATGCAATTGATTATTTTTGGCGCGAATATAATAAATTAGACAAGTATAGAAAACATATGCATGCATCAGGAGAAGATTTAAAGGGATGTATAGGCCAATCTTATAGAGGATTAGAGGATGTATTGAAAAAAGATGGAAGAATTGAGGAGGCAGATAAAATAAGACATGAATATGATGAAAAAATATTTCCACATCTTTGTCCTGTTTAAATAGTAAAATTTAACCACTTATTATATAAAAATAAAAGTCCAAAAAGTTATACATTACAAGCTATATGTTACACTAATATGTGTATATCCTGTGAGTTTCTTTTTCAAGAGAGCCCCTTGACAGTATTCGACAAATAATATAAAATAATAGAGCAAGATAATTAAGCAAAAAGATTTCAAAAAATCTATTAAAATTCATTGAGATTTGAGGAAAAACAGTGGCATCTGATGGGAATTTGCTCGTTAATGAGCAGGTTCGTTAAATCGGATCCCTCTGTTTTTTCTTTGTCCCGCTTTTGGGGATTAAATTTAAGAAAAAGAACGTTGACAATTGAAAAGTGACAAAAACCACAAACCCTGATTTAAAATTCTTTTAGAAGTTTATCTAACGGTTGGCAACTGGCCGTAATCTAGTTGCAATTTTTTGAGAGTTTGATCCTGGCTCAGGATGAACGCTGGCGGCGTGTCTAAGGCATGCAAGTCGAGTGCAGTTCGGCTGCACGGCAAACGGGAGAGTAACACATTGGTAACCTACCCCAAAGTTCGGCATAATCCTCCGAAAGGAGGAATAATACCGGATGTGTTTCTGAGCGATATCGCTCGGAAGTAAAGATTTATCGCTTTGGGAGGGGCCTATGGTCTATCAGCTTGTTGGTGAGGTAATGGCTCACCAAGGCAACGACGGATACCGGGTGTGAGAGCACGACCCGGCTCACTGGGACTGAGACACTGCCCAGACTCCTACGGGAGGCTGCAGTCAAGAATATTCCTCAATGGGCGAAAGCCTGAAGGAGCGACGCCGCGTGACCGATGAAGCCCTTAGGGGTGTAAAGGTCTTTTCTAAGGGAAGAATTTATGACGGTACCTTAGGAATAAGGGGTTGCTAACTCTGTGCCAGCAGCAGCGGTAATACAGAGACCCCGAGCGTTATCCGGATTTATTGGGCGTAAAGCGTGCGTAGACGGTTTTTTAAGTCTGTGGTCAAATCTTGATGCTCAACATTAGGACTGCCATGGAAACTGGGAAACTAGAGGGTGGAAGAGGCTAGCGGAATTGCCGGTGTAACGGTAAAATGTGTTAATATCGGCAAGAACACCAGAGGCGAAAGCGGCTAGCTGGTACACTTCTGACGTTGTTGCACGAAAGCGTGGGTAGCGAATGGGATTAGATACCCCAGTAGTCCACGCCGTAAACGATGGATATTAGCCATTGGCAGTATCGACCCTGTCAGTGGCGGTTAAAATAGCTAACGCATTAAATATCCCGCCTGGGAAGTACGAACGCAAGTTTAAAACTCAAAGGAATTGACGGGGGCCCGCACAAGCGGAGGAGCATGTGGTTTAATTCGATGATACGCGAGGAACCTTACCAGGGCTCGAACGCAGGAGGAATACACCCGAAAGGATGTAGCCAGCAATGGCCGCCTGCGAGGTGCTGCATGGTTGTCGTCAGCTCGTGCCGTGAGGTGTCAGGTTAAGTCCTATAACGAGCGCAACCCCTATTCATAGTTGCCAGCATATTACGGTGGGGACTCTATGAAAACTGCCTGCGCAAGCAGTGAGGAAGGTGGGGATGACGTCAAATCAGCACGGCCCTTATGTCCTGGGCTACACACGTGCTACAATGGCCGGTACAGAAGGCCGCAACCACGCAAGTGGAAGCTAATCCCTAAAACCGGTCTCAGTTCGGATTGGAGTCTGCAACCCGACTCCATGAAGCCGGATTCGCTAGTAATCGCACATCAGCCATGGCGCGGTGAATACGTTCCCGGGCCTTGTACACACCGCCCGTCAAGCCATGGAAGCTGGGGGTGCCTGAAGTCCGTAACCCCGACTACTCGAGGAGCGGCCTAAGGTAAACTCAGTGACTGGGGCTAAGTCGTAACAAGGTAGCCGTACCGGAAGGTGCGGCTGGAATACCTCCTTTCTGGTGAGATTCACCTCTCCCCTACGCCTGACCTCTTTAT